>CAJIYT010000008.1 GCA_905181715.1 uncultured Candidatus Poseidoniales archaeon | reverse complement strand
CACTCCTAAGGCTCAACTGCCCTCCACGATTAAACGATATGCTTCAGAAACACCGGCTGACGGTGATTTCCTCACAACTTTGAGCACACGGTCTGCTAACCAGCCCGCTGGTAAAGGTAGATGATCGGGGTCCTCTGCTGCCTTTGCCATATCCTCTTTCTCAACAGCTTCTTTGATAACTTGAATCACCGGGTCGGTGATTAGGATCTTTGGCAATAATTCCTTAGCAAGACGTGGCTCGCCAGTTTCATCATCTAGTTCAAAGAGATTCCAGGGTGCTAAGGCAGATTCCTCGTCCTCGATTGCTACCAATTCTTGGTGAGGGACAATCTCGTGATTTAGAACATTAAACTTAATGTTTGAAAGGGGCATGTCATCGTCATCAATAGCAGATGAACGGATAGTGATTTTCTTTGAGCGGCGCTTCTTTCTGCGGGCTCCAATCTCACCAAGGACATCCATGGTTAATTGAAATGCATCGTCTTCTTTGGAGACACCAAGTGCGACAGCAATTTCATCAGAGGTCAATGCCTTGATGTCATTCATGTTTCTGTCCGTGGCCAACTTGTGCGCGAGTTCTTCGCTAACTCCAAGCTCCATCAGACGTTTCTTCGTTGCAGATTTTACGACCACTTGAACACACCCCGTGCCCTCGTGAAACGTGAACCTGAGGCCTTGTCAGGCGGGCCTGACGGGGTTCGAACCCGCGACCAACCGGTTAAAAGCCGGTTGCTCTACCTGACTGAGCTACAGGCCCAATGTATCAACTTGGGCTTTGTGGCCGACTTACATGGAGTTCATAAAGACTCCGCCGTACAAAAGCAGGGCTGAGAGGGGGCGCCTTATCCGCAGGTCGTGCGAATCAGAACAATCTAGACGCCAAGAAGCATAAATGCTTCGGGAACCGCCCCCCTAATCGTGGCCAAGGAAGAGCGAGGTAGTTTCTCGCCGGAGGACATTTCAGATGAGATCGAACGATTAAATCGAGGTTCCAAAAAAGTGACTTGGAATTGTAATGAAAACTTAGCATTTGAGTTGGTGATTCCACCCACTGTATATCCACCGAGAGAAGATACGGATCTCATAGCTCAACAGATTGCTACCCTGGGTGAAGGTAACGGCAGAAATGCCCTTGAGATAGGGTGTGGTAGTGGTGCCCTGAGTATCCTGCTATGTGCCAAGGGGTGGCAAGTAAGTGCATGCGACATCAATCCCTATGCTGTTGCTGCCAGCAGGGGAAACCTTGCAACTTCTGGATTTGAGGCAGATATTGTAGAGTGTGGACCCGGTTCGCGTACTCGCACCTGGTTGCAAAAGAAACCCTTCGACCTCATCATCTGGAATCTACCATATCTCGAGAGACCTGCACAAGACTCAGAACTGCTAGGTCCATTTGAGGAGTCATCACTCTCCGACCTAGAAGATGAAGGAGTAATGGAATTATTAGCCCGCAGCATCACTTGTGAAGATTTACTGACCAAAGATGGAAAAGCACTTATTGTCCACCGTACAGACAAAGATGTACAACTCATTTGCCACCGTTGGGGGCTGGCTGCTCGCAAGATGGCTACTCGTGAATTTGCTGAAGGCACGGATATCCAAGTGACCTGCATCTGGCACCCATGGAGCAATTCGCCACTTGATCGAGTCCATTCAACGACCTCAACCAATGAAGATCTACTTTCTCTCTATTCGCCAGTGGGATCACATTTGACCACCAATATCCAAACCAGTGGCCGTGGCCGCAAAGGTCGCCATTGGCGTTCTGCAGACGGTTGTTATGCTGGTTCATGGGTCATCTCTACCGGCGATAAGGTCGACGCTGGAGTATTACAATTGGCTGCTGGAATAGCAGTTATCGATGCAATTCAATGCTTTACTGAAAAACCATTACAACTAAAATGGCCTAATGACATTTTGATAGGCAAACGGAAGGTCTGTGGAATCCTCGCAGAAGGGAGAGTTAAGGGTAATGAAATGCGCGCGGTTATCGGCATTGGGATAAATCTCAAACACGACGCCGAGGTGTTGACTGAGAACGAAGCTTCGTTAGACGAGTTTGTTGAATTATTGCCTGAACAAGTAGACATGGTATTACACGCCTCATTGGCTTCTCTATTAGAGACAAAGGCCGCTATCCCACCGGTTAATAAGGAAGGAATCATCAGCAGAGCATCATTACGCATTAAAGCCCTTGGAGACGTTTTCTATAGAGGAAATTCATACACGGTTAACTCGATTGCAGATGATGGTAAACTGATTATCAATCATGATGACGGTCCGATTGAGATTGACGATGGTGAAACTATCGAATGGCTCAATCTTCGATAAGTGCATCGAGGATCTCATCATCGTCATCATTATCATTATCTTCAACAATCCTCTTCCACAAACCAAATGCCAACATTATCGCACCAAGAGGATAAAGCAACCAGTCAATCATCAGTGCCCGACTTGTTGAGACAGTCACCTCAACTCCTTCATCACCGTCGATGACGAATTTATACGTACCCGATTCTGAGGCTTTGAAAATCATACTACTTTCAACGAAATCTGGAGTCATTTGCTCCATTCCGTCCATAGAGATCTCGATTGAAGAAATATTACCGACCCAGGTAATCTCTACTTCATCTGATGAAAACAAATCGTACTCGCTAATAACCGGCCCCTCTGCGATAATAATCGGCTTCGCCCAAGCATGAGTGATAAATGCAGCAAGAAGAATAGAGGCGCCTATCAAGATAAGCACGTCATTGGTCTTGACCGGAGGTGCCTCGCCGCCACCGCCCATAACAGGTGGAGGGCTATTGGGGTCAAGAACATGGCGCTAACGCTTCCGCTTGGGGCGAGGAAGACCCAACCTTTCCCTGACACAACTAATCTTACCACTTGAAGATAAGGATTCGAATGGACCTTCTGAAAGGTATTTTCTAGCAGCTGGATAATTCTCGAGTCGAACGCATACGATTGCAAGATCCCCTTCCATATCATATAACCGAGCATCGATACCGGTTAATTGCCCAGATAATTGATTTCGATTTTCAAAGCCAGTGAAGCGAAAACCAATCCAGCGGCGTTTACCGCGTAAAGCCTTGGTCAACTTCTTGGCCATATCCGCTCTTCACCAGCCACGCTATAACAGTATAGCGCTCACCAATTACGCGGAATGCTTGATAGGTAAGTCGAGACATCGCCATGCATGAACAGAAGCCGCCCATGGATCTTTCTCTGCGCACTTGCCCTCTCTCTACTCATAGTGGGGGAGGTTTTGGCTGCTGATTCCGATGGCGATGGGTATGACGATTCAGGTGATTCATTTCCAAATGATGACCAACAATGGAACGATTCCGATGGTGATGGTTTCGGCGATAATCCTGTGATGCCAAATGGCGATGGATGTATCGATGAAGCCTTTTCAACCAATCAAGGATGCCCTTTGGCTGCAGAGATTGCAGATAAAGTCCAAGGTGAAGCTGGAACACCCACATTTAACATTACTATTGTTTTTTCAGTTGTAATCGGAGTGGTTCTAGGAGTTAAGAGCAGTGGTCTTTTTAGACCAATAAATGATGAAGATGATGTAGGAAATGGATCAGGGCTCCTATCATTGATTTTCATAATTAGTGTTGTAATATCCTCTTTAAGCATCACTAATCCAATTCTTGGGGACGGGGAATCAAGTCCCCATTATGGCCATGAAGAAGGACATAACACTAATGTTTTCATCACTACTGCTGATAAAAATAGTGAACTAGAAGCCATAGACACCGATGGAGACGGTTTGAATGATGTTTTTCGTGCAGATTATGATGTTGATTACGGTGGTGATGAAATGTTCGTAGAGATTGAAGCGGTTCTAAATGTCACTGGTCCTGATTTCAGAACCGAACAGATGACTCAATATCGAAATATTAGTGGAACTGAAACAGAGGTTGATACTTATTTCGTCGTATATCCATGGGTTGAGGGTGATTATACTGTCACCATTTGGGTGAATGTCGTTGGTAATACTAATGAAGGTGATTGGGAAGATGGTACATTCAACAATGCAGTAGCAACTATTGATGGTGGACATTTGCTCTCACCAGAAATAGAAATTACTGGGGACGAGAATATTACCGAGGGGGAAGATTGTGAAGTATCTGCAATAATAACCGACCCCTTGCATGAAGAATGGAATAACGGCAGCCTATATTTAGAACAAGGTGTTTTTTGGCTGGGAGAGACGGTAGAAGCAAGTAATTTAAGTGTCGATTGTTCCAATTACACTGTAGGAATGCACATATTTGAAGTTGAATACGCTAATGAATTCAACCAAGGCGATGAGGATGTTCATTACTTGAATATCACAGCATTAGGAAACGAAACAGATACTGGAAATGAATCCGATACTGGAAATGAATCCGATACTGGAAATGGAACAGAACCAGTAGATGTCAACTTAACAATCACAATTGATCAGGAAAGCGGATGCATGATTTCTGCAACAACTCCTGAAACGGAAAATGTCACTGCAATAACAGCGACTGATAGTAACCTAAACAATTTCACAACAGGGGATGACTTTGAGTGGGATTGCTCAGAGTGGGATTCCAAAGTGTACCATTTAACAATTTCATCACTAGGACTTAATGGAGAGAACGATAGTAAATCACTAACTATTATTATCGCTGATGAAGGCATTTTAGCAATGGCTGACAGTTCAGTCATAAACGGAGAAGTTAGCGCCGTAGAGATAAAACAAGCACTTACTTACTTGGCTGGATTCAGCGTAGCACTCACCCTTGGAATAACATTGGCTGTTGGATTCATTCACAGCAGGATGTTCGGAAACGAGTCTCTTGAAGGAGATATCCAAGCAGACCTCATCGCATTCAGAACACAATCGCGTCGAAGAGAAGGTTGATCTGATGAATAAAGTGGTAGACCAAGTCATCGAGCAGAGTCTCAAAGAAAAACCATTATCGCTAAAGTCATTGGTTGCAACTTTGCTTTCACCACGGACTTTGCCCCATGTCTTCCTCGTCAGCGTTTTGTGTGCAGCATTGCACACCATGGTGAAAAGTGGTATGAAAGATTATGCAGCCATGGGTTTCATCGCATTGGGATTAGGTTATCTGATTACAGCATTACTCTCAGGAAGAGATTGGATATATTCACACACATGTTTACCAGAACAAAAAGGCGAAACTGGAAAGATTGTTCGCCTCTTGACCAATTTTAGAATCTGCATAATCCCATTGGCAATCTCAGCTCTGATTTTTGCCATCTTAGCATCAGTGCTCAAAGATGATGGCGCCGGTATTCTAGGCACGATTCTAGCTGGTTTATTCGTAGTCTGGTCAGTCGGTCAAGCTCGCTCATTTCGAACGGGTGTTAACGGTTGGTTAAGCGCCGGACTGACCGAAGCAAAACTCCATTCAAGTCGGCCATTACTAAGCGCAACAATACAAATCATTCTAATCCAAATCACTGCATTGCTACTGATTTGGCTGGCGACTTTTATCGACCAAAAGCAAGGTGTTTCAATCTTTAGTGCCCTGAAAGAAGGCTGGCTATTCATGCTAGTCTCGATAGCGACACAAGTGTTGATGTTGTGGTGGACACGAGAACAAAGATCACGAGCAGGTGAAGAAAAAGGTCTTGCTGTATTCTCTTTCAAATGGATGGTTATTGCCCAATTATTCGTCACCTGGCATCTACTTTCAATCTACAGAAGATGGTGGATGAACCCCAGTGATATCGCCACATTGGTCGAAGAAGGTATTCTAATGATAATTACAGTTTTGTTGGCTATCTGGGCTCTTACATCCAAGTCGGTGAAAAAGGATAATTCGGTCCTTAGCGACAGGTCTGCATTACCTATGGGTATTGCATTTGGTTATGCATATGCAGGCTCAGTTTCAATGCTAACCGTCACCTTTAGCGATATTCGCGGCGTGATGATGCTTGGTCACTCTTTGACTGTTCTCACAATATTGATGCTGATTAAACCAACATTGCTAACCACCATGAATACACAACCGGTGGCCCTGGATCAAACTAAACCAAAAATCAAAGAAGAGGAAGATACAGTTGTTTCAAGCGATGATTCTACTGATTCAGATGACACCCTGGGAGAAAAAGAAGCACAAGAAGAGAGTGCTGAAGATGATTCGTGGCAAGAAAAATCGGTGGACTGGGAGCAACCACCAGATGCCATTGACTGTGAAGTAGACTGGGAAGAGGAAGGAGATACGTCAGAAGATAAACCCGTGGAAGATGAACCTGTGGAAGATGAAACTGAGACAATCGATGCATCAGAGGATGATGATGTCGAACTCATAGAGGACGATGACGAAGATTGAACGGGCACCTAATCAGCCAAACCGCTGACCACTGCGACCACCCGCATACGGTCATGCAAATCCTCACTAACCCTAGCACCAAGAATCACTTGAGCATCGTCATCGAGCCGAGAGGTGAAGAGGTCTGCAACCTCACCTACCTGCCCAACAGTCAGTCCGGGACCACCTTCAATCTGCAGCAAACAACCCTTGGCTCCATCGAGTTTTAGACTGGCAAGTGGTGAACTCATCGCATCATCGAGCAATCCTTGAGGATTATCACCATGTCCTTGCGCCACGAGTAGCGTAGATGCTCCTTTGTGACCTACGATTGCCTTGAGATCCATCATGTCGAGATTTATCAATCCAAGCCTAAGCAGAGTTCTTACCAAGCCATCGACTAATTCCTCAACCCAACTCGCACCTAAGCGCCAGTCACTACCGCGCTCACGCGCTTGCCAAGCGAGGCGATCGAGCGAAAGGCGGACGCAAACATCGCTGTGTTTTTCCAATTTAATCAAACTCGCTTCTGCTATCGCTTGCCGCGATGGCTGAGCTGTGAATGGATGCGCTGCTACGGAAAGTACTACCGCACCTGACAATCTCGCTTGGCGAGCAAACTCAGGTGCTGCTCCGCTGCCGGTACCTCCCCCTAAGCCAGTCAGAAGGATTACCAATTCCACATCTTCCAACAATAACCGAGTGACATTGGCCGCATTACGCATGCGCTGTTCTCCCAAAGGTGGTAGTCCAGCACAACCGCTGGCATCTTCAGCCGAACCGAGACGTATAATATGGGCTTGCACATCATTGGAAAAACTATTTTCATCGGAATCTACCAAGACCAAATCGACATCATTTCCAGCCCTTTCATGGGCTTTGAGGGCCCATGAACTACCCAAACCTCCGATGCCGGCGATAAGCAGTTGCGCCCCGTCCATGAACCCTCATCAAAGAGAGGGTTCTTCAATCAATCGCGGTCAACATAGCGCAGATAGCGACGGCGAGCATCTCTAGCCCAAGCATTGTCTGCCTCTAGTTCTAGCACTTTGTCGTAGATCTCGACTGCCTTTTCAAAGTCTGAAAAATGCCGCCCCATTAGATGTGCGAGGTTATTGAGAGCGGGGATACAATCCTCCTCCTCCACAAGCATTTGCAATAGAATGTCTTCTGCCTTACCAAAATCAGCACGCAGCATTGCCTCTTCAGCATCATCGAGAGATTGTAATTGCTCTGGTGAAAGATCGTAAATATTTTCAAAGGTATAATCAGACATCAAGGGGCGCTGCAGGCTCAAGACCATAGATTCTTCCGCCTTGTGATAGTGTCACAAAAGTAGGGGACTCGTTCCTACTTTGCAACCTCTCTGTGAGAGGTGACCAAGTAACGTTGATAAGACACCTTCTGGTGGCATCGACGCTGGTGAGACCGTGTCTAAGACTCGCAACAGAATGAGGCTGCTAATCATTGCTTCTTTAGTGACTCTGTTGATGGTTCCTACCATAGGTCAAGCGATGAATTCCGGCGTCGGTTCTGCACAGGACAGCGACGGCGATGGTACAACTGATATCACCGATGTCGCCAAGGAAGGCTGCCTTTGCCATGCGGCTGCTGCTGACAACTCGGTACAAATCGTCCTCGATGAGGTTCCTTATTCATGGGTTACTGGTCAAACTTATCTCTTAAGATTGGAATTAATCGGTGGACCTGATGCCCTTACTGGCAGCACTACCGGAGGATTCTCAATGCGAGTAAGTGCTGGATCTCTGGCTGAAAGTGACACTACAAAAAACTGGGAGGGTGATATTCAAACCTTGACTCACAATGCCGATGGAGCGAGAACAGATGACCGCACGTGGGATATTTCTTGGGTTGCGCCTGAAAACGGCACCGGTGCGGTTGATTTCTGGATAACCGGCAATAGCGTCGATGGTAATGGCTTGAACACCGGCGAGGATTCTTGGAATCAACTATTCTTCTTCCTCGGCGAAGCTACTGAGGATTCGGGATTAGGCACACGAACCATCTTCGCCGGTGACGGTCAAGTAAGTGCTCCAATAGCAGAGAAGCACGGCATTGAACTGCATGAGATGGGGGCTGAATTACGTGCTCACTGGCTTGGACTACTGGGCTTCCTCTCTGTAATAATCGTCATAGTATTCGCAGGCCTACTTCTACGCTATGGATTCTCAGGATCCTACGAAGGGCGCAGTAATCAATTACGCCTTCGTTACAAGATCAGACGCCGAGGTGACCAGTGATGGCCAAGGATGTAATCACAGATTTACTCGAAAGAGTAGTTCGTGGCGAGGTTACCATCAAAGATGCAAGAGCCGCACTTTCTGAATCGACTCTTACCGAGGAGCAGATGGAAGCTGCAATCGACCACGGGGTATTCAACCCGGCAGAACCAGGCACTGTCATCTCAGCATCACTTGCTGCATCAGGCGCATCTTACCTGACTATCTTCTTCTTCGTATGGGGAGTATTCTGGACCTTGTATTGGGGAGCGACAACTCTCTATGGATTATTCAACAAATGGGGTCAAGAGCAACTTTCATATCATTTGGCAATGGCACTCACTACGTTGATAATGATGGGTGTCATCTACCTGCGCTTTGTCATACCTGACAAGATAATCGTCAAAGAAAGCATGAACAAATTTGTCCCAGAGCACCCCAAAGATTGGAAGGACTATAAGATTTGAGACAACTAGGAGGTGAAATAATGGATAGAAAACTAAGACCTGGACCCACTAATGACACCACCGAACTAGTACAAAATGGCACAAATCTCCTCAATCGCCGCAAATTTTTACGTTACGGACTAAACTCTGCAACCGGAGTAATCGCCGTAACTCTTGGTGCATTAGGATTCGCTTCAGTACTTATGCCACCAAGTGGCAGTAGTAGTGGTGACCTTGCAGTCAAGTATTGGGCTAAGGGCCGAGAAGATGAGGCCTGGTATGGCGCAGACCATCTACAACCAATGAAAAAATCTGACTTCGTAGAACAAGCAAAGACTTCCAGTGTCGGCATGTCCGGCGCTCAAGGAGTATGGAATGGTCTACCGGTTAACGTCACCTATGTCCCTCACTCGAAAAACTCAAATAAGCCAATTGCCAATAACATCCCTCGTTTCCAACTAACCGAAGGAAAAGATGCTACTGGAAAGGTCATCGGTCACTTTGAAGACCTATCCGATGCTGACCCAAGTTTATTCCCAAGTGAAGATCTAATCATGGTATTCTCACGCTGCACCCACCTATGTTGTATCCCCGGTTGGCAATTAGTCGCCAACGATTATACTGAGGATTCATGGACTCCTGGCGGTGGTGACGTCAAGGGCAGTAAGATGTTCTGTATCTGTCACTCGAGTAGATTCAACCCTACCGTCCTCGAGATGAATACCAATCGCAATCGCTCCAATGGTCAAACCTTCAAGTATGCAGGAATCGCTAGAGCCGGCGGTCCTGCACCTGTTGGTTTACCGATTATCCCATTGGCCGTCAATTCTGACGTGATTGAAGGTCTGACAACATATGTCGATTGGCTAACTTATTGTGACTGAGGTGAAAAAATGAGTACACTATTCTGGATTTTGTGGTTCTTTATCGCCTTCATTGTCGTTTTGGTTGCATTCACACTGCGCAAGGAAAACGACGACGTCCCACGTCGAGAGATTCTAAGAGCGGTCGAGACCTCTGGTAAGATGGGTGTTGCCGAAAAGACATTCCTTTGGGTATTCAGTTTCCTAGACACCAGATTCCGCATTCAGGACTACTGGAATATGAGCAAAGGTGCTTACTACAACATGCATCGACAGATGCCTTTAACTCACGCTGAAAAATACAAACTTCGTATTATTTGGTATTGGTATCCCCTTTATTGCTTAGGAGGAATTTCCTTCCTCGCCTTTATTATTCTAGTTCTGACTGGAACCGTACTTGGAATCTACTACGTTCCTGGCGGAGCTGGTGATCCTTCGCCAGCATATACCAGCATGACATACATCATGACTCAGTTGCCGTTTGGCTACATCATTCGTTCGGTCCATCACTGGGCAACCCACTTCATGGTAGCAGCAGTATTCTTGCATATGTGTAGAGTTTACTTTACCGGTGCTTACCGTAATCCCCGTGAACTCAATTGGTTGATTGGAGTCGCATTGATGTTCTTGACCATCTTCTTTGGTTATTCAGGATATCTTCTACCCTGGGATAGTTTAGCATTCGGTGCTGCAACCATCGGCATCAATATGGCAAATGCATCACCTCTGATTGGAAAACAGATCTCTACCGTGATGTTCGGTGGCACCTCACTCAGTGGAGGAACTGTGACTCGCATGTATTTCATCCACGTCTTTATCCTACCAGTTATTGTTACATCTCTGATTATTATCCATCTATTTATAGTGTGGGTGCAGGGAATAGCGGAGCCGCATTGAGGAGGTGACATATTATGGGTCTAATGGAAAATCTAGGTCGGGTAGCCGACACTTACATGTCCGAAAAGGAGCGCTTAGTTAGCGCAGATGACAAAAGGGAACGAACAAGGTCGGGTCATGGATTCTGGCCGCATGAAGTGTTGCGAGACAGCATCATATTCGCCGCAATACTCACGGTTCTACTTTTCTATAGTTGGCTTATCCCGCCTCCACTTCACAATGCTGCCGACCCCTTTGCTCAAGCGGGTTTCGTATTCCCAGATTGGTATGTGCTCTTCAGTTACGGTTACTTGCGCTGGGGTGAATATCTCCCTCAATTCGATGTACCTCTCGGACCGGTCGGAGAATTCTTTGGACAGCCGACCTTCCCTTGGAGTGCTGCATGGTGGGGTAGCGCTCTAACTGGCATCCCAGTGGGTATCCTTGCTCTACCTCCCTTCCTTGGCGGTCGTGAAAAGAGACCAGTAGAAGATCCTGGGTTTGCGGTTGCTGGAGTGATATACCTAGCACACGTTTGGTTCATATCGGTATTCAGTATCAACATCTTCCTGAAATTATATGGTAATAATCGCTCTGATTATTGTAAGTTAGATAGTCATGCGGATTTGGTTTGTGGTGTCCGTGAACCATGGATTGCAGAGTTATTCAATTCGATACCGTGGGTCTTGACAGGTATTCTCTTGTGGATAATGCTCTACTTTGTCGTGCGTTGGTTCTTCATCAATTCATGGGGAGCGAGGTTTACCCCCGCTCATGGCAAACGTCTAGCCATCGGTTCTTTGCTGATAGCAACCCTTCTCAGTGCCTACACCTTCCCAATCTACAACAATGGATTCTGGGATGCGAGTGGAATTAATACACTCGCCGATTATGACGATCTGCACGAGATGCGCAGCCAACCTATGGACACTCATGTCCACAGTGAGAATGAATTTACTATTAGTCAAGGATTTGAAAATCAACTAGTACCAGCTGCTGCTTGGATGCAATGGGAGAATTTCCAGCCAACTAGAGAACATATAATCGATTTCACTGATGCAAATGGGCATCAAGATGCTGCTTCATCTGTAAATGCAGTAACCTATGCCAATAATTACACTGGCGAACAGGGATTATGGCAGACTGGAAGTTTCACCATTACCAACGATTACTGGCCAAGTGGTATGAGCACGGTTCCCCTCGATACTATCTGTGAATACCGAGTTGATTCCTCGGCTAGAAAAATCAACAACGTCTTGACTACAACCTATATCACAACATCAATGATTATCGCAGACACCTCTGGTCAAATCGTCATTCAGCACAATCAGTGCGCAGGTGCACTGGCTGTTGAACTAGGTGCTGGCACCTATAATTACGATTTCAAGGTAGATTCTACCGGACCACTGGCTGCCAATGATACCATCGTGGTCGAGGCTGGAATGAGCATTAAGGCCTTCCAACCACTACTAATCTACGATGACGATGCTGCAGGAGGACTTGCCGGGCACAGTGTAAACCTCTCCAATACCGTAGAATTAGCACTAGCAGGTAATTCATTTGCACCAATCGATAACCCCGGTTATCACGTCAATCCTAACTCACTGGATGCTAAGTTGATCTATGCAATGTTCATCCCTTGTCTGACCTTTGGAGCGTTAACTTGGGTTCTATTGCGCTATATGGCAAGAGGATACGAATTCGAGATGAACAAGTGCTACGGCTGTGACCTCTGTGACGATGCTTGCCCTGTGCGCTTATTCACTGGCGGTGACAAACTCAACATCATCTATAACACATGGAATAATGAGGATGATGGAGTACCGATGTACACCTGTTTGACCTGTACAGCATGCACTAATGCTTGCCCACAACTAGTCGATTACGATTCCTATGTCGACATCAGGCGCAGTCTGATAGTCGGTGGACCTGCTGCTGAGATCCCCCACGGTGCTTTACAAGCTGTGCTCGCCGCTGAAGCCGAAGAAGAGGCAGATGATGATTTCATCTCAGTCGAGGAGTTAGGAGAGGTATCCAATGTCGGATACTACCCCGGATGTGTCGACTATCTCGACCAAGAGATGGTCTTTAGCCATCTCAACCATGGCAAGATGGATCTTGGAGATTCTACCAGCGCTGCCTTCACACTCTTCGAAGAGATGGAAACCGATGTCACCTACTTAGGGCGTGATTTCCTCAAGTGCTGTGGGCACGATCAAAAGTGGCAAGGATTAACTGAGGTCTTTGACAAGTTGAAAAGTTACAACCAAAAGCGTATTCAGGCTAGTGGAATAGACACTCTGGTCTCTAGTTGTGCAGAGTGTTTCAGAACCTTTGCCCGTGATTATGAACTCGAGGGAATCAAGGTAATGCATACTACTGAATATCTGCTAGAAAATGGCTGGGATGAGAAACTAAAGTCTGAGCAGGACCTCACTATCACCTACCACGACCCATGCCGTTTGGGCCGACAGATGGGCATCTATGATGAACCAAGAAAACTGATCGAAAGTGTCGAGAATATCAAACTGGTTGAGATGGAACACAGTGGCGAGGACGCCATGTGCTGTGGAGTGTCATCGATGATGTCGTGTAATGAGAACGCAAGAGCCCTGAGGGTGGAACGCTTCGAGGAGATTCGAAATACCGGTGCCGACTTGATGCTAACATCGTGCCCCAAGTGTGTATCTCACTTTGAGTGCCTGAAGTTTGAGGGAGATGAGAGCCACGATATCGAAATTCTAGACGTGGTTAGTTTCCTTGCTAGGCAAGTAGAAGCCCGTAAAGCAAAGAATGCAATCGAAGTAGATTCACGCGAACTTGTAGAAGCTTGAACCGATTTAGAATCACAATAACTGTGTTTTGTTAGTATAATCACTATTGGTTAACGGTGAATCACTCTGGTGGTTCGTCGTCTTCGCCCATACCTTTGATCTCGTAATTAGAGGGGAATAGAGCAATTAGAGTGCCAGCAACCAAACATCCAAGTCCCCAGGCAAACTCCTTCTGAATAAACATCAGTTCAAGAGAAATCGCCACCAACAACAGTCCGCCGATATTGGAAACCCAAACCAATGTTTTGAAAGTGGAAAGGGACACACCTGTACTATTAACACCACGCTTTGGACCAAATTCACCACCGAACCGTAGTGGTTCCTGCTCTTCTTCATCGACCATCAGCTCACCTCTCAATCATCTCGATAGCATCGGTAGGACAGGCCAAAACACAGAGTCTACATCCGGTGCATGGATCACGCAAGATTCGTGCCTTACGATTTGAAGGAACATTCATCATTGGCGAAATCATGTCCTTATGATATAGTTCAATCGCATCATCATCACATGCGATAGTGCAATGGTCGCAGCCTATACAGAGTTTTTCAGTGACCCAAGCCACCATATGCTCGCCTTCTTCAATTTCTTCCAAGCGCAAACCCTTCTCACTAGAAAGTGCAGTCGATATACGAATAGCCTCAGCCGCCCTGCGAGAGGCGAGGTCATCAGCAGAGGTCATCAGCCAACGCTGTGGTCTTTTAGACTTCAAACCTCTGCTATAATATCATCAATTATCTCACTGAAAATCAATTCGGGACACAGAAGTAAACTTCGTTCAGATATATGCTGCATCTTCAGATACAGAGTGTAAGAACTAATTGATGGAAGTGATGTGATAAATCACTTATTTGCTCGTATTTGGGCTTCACGCCCCATTGCTAGCATGCTCAACTCGGCAACAAGCGCGTGCCATCCATGAGCCCTTTTACCATATATTTCGCCGACTTCACTATAGGTTTGGAAATGAGAACTGGGAGTATTGAGATTATCGACATCACCCTTTTTGCTATTGATGCGATAAAACCATGACGCTGCCTCGCCATCTACGAGATAGACAACTGGCTCAACCGGATAGCCTTCAACACTTTTCAATGCTGTTGGCACCCCTTCTTGAATCAAGAAATTCTCAACGTCAGCACCACCTTTACTATACATCAATTTCTTCATCTTACGATTAGACAATTGCAATAATTGCTCACCGCTAGTGATCACTAAAATACCCAAACCGTAGGTACCACGGTCATTTTTGACAAATACCACAGGTTCTCTATCGATATTGAGTTTGACATATCTCTGCTTTATACGTGCAATAAATTCATCTATTTCAGCCGCTAGTTCGATTCGACAACTCTCATGATCGAGACATTTATCCTCAGATACAAACCATTCACTCATCAAATGCCATGGATCGATATTTAGCAAATTCGCCATCTCATCGACATAGGTTTGTAATGCTTGATAGTGCTCGGATTTGCGGCGAATATGCCAACCCATTTGTGGTGGTGGACTGACCTGCTGAACTCCAAGCCCGGGCACTAGGCCAGTAGCGAGATCATTATTCAGTAGAATTAGACAGGGCTTTTCACCGTCGACAAGCAAACCATCATCGACGGCTTCTACATTAACCAGTTTGAGAGGTACGCTCAAGGTATCGATCGAACCGTGCCCGTTTAATTCGGGTGAGCCAACTGTACAGCGAAATCCACCTGCTTCCAATAACCGTTTGATGGTCGAAACATTCTCGGCATAGGCTTGATTTCGAGTATGACTTTCAGGATATAGGTGAACCCAACTACAACCCTCGTGGAGCTTATTGATGTGTTCACGTAATAACTTGGAGATCAAAGGTTCATCCTCTGGCGATATGTTGTTGAAACCAGCAGGAAAGTGATTAGCATCGACCACAGCAACCTTCCAATCGGCATCACGGATATCGACACTGCCGTAAATAGGGAGAGGAACTTGCGCTCTCTTCTCAACAAACCATTCCATTATCTCCCCGCGCTTCTCCTCAAGTAGTTGGGTCTTTTCAGCTAGGAAATTCATTGAATCACCTCATCGAGTAAAGAACACACATCTCCACTCTTTGGAGATTTACCACCATCTAATATGTGCATGGCATTGAACAACCCAAATCCTATTGCCATGTCAGGCTGGTCAAGTAGGACCCTTTTGAACACTCCACTTTGTTCAGCGATTTCTTTTGCTCTTGGCGCTAACTCGCTCATCAATTGTTTGAGCATTACCGGTGCAGTTGCAGTACCAGCAGGCAATTTTGGTCGACGGACGATTTCGGAAGGTAGATTGGTCAGATCAGCAGCACGGCGTAACGCCACTTTTTCTTCCATCTGGGGGCCCAAACGCCAATCCATGGGCAACTTGCTAGCTGCTTCCCGATGGGAACGACCGAGAAATGGCACTCTTACCTCGAGAGAATGAGCCATTGAGTGGCGGTCAACCAATCGTAATTGAAAATTTGATAATTGACCATGGTCTAGTTCGAATTGCAAAAAATTCTCTAAAGAAGAGCAATGGTGTTCCGGGTTGTGGTTTTCATTCCACCATTGCTCACCCTCTAGAGAAGAAAGGTCAGTTCCACTCAAACCAAGACGGCGTTCGATAGTTTTGGCATGGGCTTGCAAATCACGATAACGAGGATAACCGGCGTGGAGTTCATCGGCACCTTGGCCACAGAGTCCAACTGTCACCTTCTCAGCCATCTTTGCGAAAAGTGGTTGAAAGAATAATACTGAGATGTCTAAATCTTCACCATGCCAGGCTAGAGCAGGTAAGGAGTTGTGAAATGCCTCGGGTTCAAGCAAATGCTGATGGTGGACAAGATCGAGACTGCTCGCAACCAATTCAGCTGCTTGCCAATCGGGATTATCCTCGCTTTCTGCCACGGTCCAACAAGCAGGTAGCGGCTGACCAGAACGAGTGGATGCCTCTCTGGCAACAGCAGCGACTAGACTACTATCAAGTCCACCTGACAGCACAATACCTACTGGTACATCTGCCATCAGTCGATCTTCTACATCGCTGATGAAGGTCTCGAGTAGATGTTCTGGCTGAGACCAGTTTTTTGTCGGCTCGACCAATTGTCGAGCAAAACTAGCGCATCCAGTCATCACTGCTTTCCCATTATCTAACGACCAAGTCTCTACTGTACCGGGGCGTATTTGATGGACATCGAGGAAGAGACTGGTACCATCGAGCGGATATTCCCATGCGAGACGAGCACGCATAGCCAAATCATCGATTTGCGGAATATAGGATTCATGAGCACGCAAAGCTTTCGCTTCGCTGGCAAAGAGAAGGGTTTGACCAACCATAGTTCGCAGAAGGGGCTTAATTCCCAAAGTGTCACGTGCTAAAATCAATTGCTGATTTACCTCGTCCCAAATAGCGAATGCAAACATACCATTTAGTTGTGAGATCCAACTTGCATGCCCTACTGCACTACTTCCAGCGTGCGAGCGATGCAAGGCGAGAATTGACTCGGAATCTCCACCGGTCCTGTAGGGGTAAGAATCTACCTTCAAATCAAGATGATTATAGATCTCTCCATTTGCCACTAATATCGAGCGATGATCGGAAGAAATGGGCTGCGGAGAGCCCTTTAGATCTAATATTGAAAGACGAGCATGGCTTAATCCGCAGTGGTCGTCAACCCAAATACCGCGACCATCAGGACCACGGTGATTAAGCAAGTCGATAATCGAATTAAGAATACGAGTATCGGGGCTACCGAGCATACCGCCAATTCCGCACATTTCTATCCATCACAAAGTGAGAAATTCATCAAAATACTGGCCATGCGAACATGGTGACTACCAGTAGAACGAACGCTGAAATAAAAGCGAAGAGATAAACGCTTTGTGGCGGGTCTTTGCTATCCTGCTCCTCACTCATGTTTCCTCACCAGACCAAGGGGTGGAGAACAGCCATTTCAACATTTGCTGTAACCATTCATAACCAGACACTGATGATTAGTAAGGCAGCGGCTGGAATCAGTAGCATGGTAGCATTATCATCAATCCATTTGAGACGAGGACTCTCAGCTGCTACGACCAATGGCGCCATTATGGCAACCAATACAAGTGGAGTCCCTACTAAATGCCAACACAGCAGCCAAATCAGGGCTGCACCGGTAATTCCAATGATGTGAACTTTGGTTTTGTCAAGCCCGATTCTTCGTGCCTCGCCGAGTAGAGGATCGATGAAGGTTAGTGAAAATATCAACGGATATCCGTATTTCGATTCCTCAAACATCAATAAAACAAGTCCGACCGAAAAACCACCCCACGCTAATGCACTAACTTGATTCGCCTCGTATTGGCGTTGGCCAAATACCACGAAACCAAGTTTCAAACGTAGACTCTCACCGAGGATAATCACCATTACCACCAAACTGGCAAAGCGCTCTTTGGATATTGACCAGTCAACGCCTATTTCATCGCCATATTGATAGAAAATCCATGGTATGAAAGCCATCGATAAATGGAATACACGACGCAGCACATGCCCCTTCATGCCACCGACTGATTGACCAACAGGATCTATCTTCACTTTGAACTCTCCATAATACTCTCAATTGTAGATAGACCGCCGTGAATCGAATCTACCGCTGCTTTGAAATCCATACTCTCAAGGAATCTACGTTCATTAGCTATCATAAGACGTTCACGTATCCGGGCTTTTTCCGAAGTGGTACGCTTTTTGAGCGAGAGAATAGTCTTGGCTAGTGGTTCTATTCCATCGCCTTTGAGCGCGCTTACCTTGACCACAGTTGGCGGTTCTATATCTAGATCAAGAGACATTGACAATTGATTGACCACAACATCAGCCCCGGGTAAATCACATTTATTGACAACTACCAAATCGGCCAATTCAAGAATGCCTGCTTTTTCTGCTTGGACACCATCGCCACGACTTGGACCTTCAATGACAATGATTCGATCTGCCATAGCTGCACAGCGTATCTCGGCTTGACCGGCACCGACTGTCTCGATGACAACCAAATCGAAATCTCTTGCCAGAAGGTGCGAACAAAGATCACTTACGATATATGGTGTTGAGCCACTGGCAGAGCGGGTTGCTATCGAACGAAGATAAATGCTCTCTCTGCGCTCGCTATCATCGAGTGAAGTCATTCTGATACGGTCACCAAGCAAGGCACCTCCACTAATCGGCGAAGTGGGGTCCACTGCGAGAACTGCAACCTTGAGCCCGGGAGTCCAGCAATGGAGAAGTGCATCAATCAAACAAGATTTACCAACTCCTGGCGCTCCGGTGATACCGATAATGAGACCTTGCCCAACATCTGGTTTAAGCAACCCTTCTTCGATTGCGGTTATCTCTTTGGCTAGAGCACGCCGGTCCAGATAATCACATCCCTTGCCAAAACCAGGAATCGCTTGCGCCAACTCCGCATTCACGCTCACTCGCATGATCGATGAAAGCCACGATTTCCTTGGATGAAGTCCCAGGTCCAAAAATCGCTCTCACGCCTTCTTCATACAATGCCATGCGATCACCTTCAGGAATGATACCACCGCCAAAGACGATGACTTCGTTCATACCTGAAGCGCGTAATAATTGACAGACTTTGGGGAAGAGATGGCTATGAGCACCAGATAGTGATGAAAGCCCGATGAAGGATGCGTCCTCATCTATCGCACTGCTCACTATTTGCTCAGGGGTTCTCCTCAAGCCGGTATAGATTACTTCGTGGCCAGCATCCCGTAGAGCACGAGCAACTACCTTGGCTCCTCGGTCATGGCCATCAAGGCCAGGTTTGGCAACAATGATTCGCTGTCGGCCAGCCATGTGCCTACGATATCAGTCGGCCCTATCAGCACTTCCATGGTCCAAGATGATGCGAAGCCATAAGGACAGAGACCACCTGTGCGCACTTGGGGAAGAGTCAATGAGTACAGAACAACGCCTCAATGACCTTAGAGCACGCAAAGCGCGTTCAGAGGCAGGTGGAGGTGCTGCTAGAGTCGAAGCGCAGCATAAGCGCGGTAAGTTGACTGCGCGAGAACGTTTAGAATTACTATTAGATGACGGATCATTCCAAGAGATGGATTCACTCGTCGAACATCGTTGTAGAGACTTCGATATGGATAAGAAAATCATTCCTGGCGATGGTGTAGTCACAGGACATGGAACAATTGACGGGCGAGAAGTATTCGCATTTTCACAAGATTTTACAGTTTATGGCGGTAGTTTAGGAGAAATGCATGGTCTGAAGATTTGCAAGGTACTAGACATGGCCCTGAAAACCGGACGTCCTGTCATTGGTCTCAACGATAGTGGTGGAGCGAGAATTCAGGAAGGAGTCGCGAGTCTCGGATCTTATGCTGAAATCTTCTTCCGTAACGTTAGAGCTAGTGGCGTCATCCCACAGATAAGCGTCATAATGGGACCCTGTGCAGGAGGAGCGGTATATTCCCCGGCAATTACCGACTTCGTAATCATGGTCGACAAGACTGCTCATATGTTCATTACCGGACCTGAAGTAATCAAGACCGTTACCAATGAAGATGTCAGTTTCGAAGACCTCGGCGGAGCAAATACACATGGTTCACGTTCCGGAGTTTCACACTTCACCGCCCAAAGTGATGAAGAAGCACTCAATACTGCCCGTGATTTAATCAAAATGTTCCCTCTCAATAATTTGGAAAAGCCACCGGGTCAAAAATCGAGCGATCCTCCAAATCGCTCATGCGAAAAATTAGATTCGATAGTTCCCGAAGACCCGAGCAAACCCTATGACGTCAAGGGTGTCATCAACGAGATTCTCGATGATGGTGCATTCTTGGAAACCCAAGCAGATTGGGCTATGAATATCGTCTGTGGCTTCGGCCATCTAAGTGGAAATACCGTTGGTGTAGTCGCTAATCAACCACAACATCTCGCTGGATGCCTAGATATCGATGCCAGTGACAAAGCCGCACGATTTGTCCGCTTTTGTGACGCCTTCAACATCCCAATCATCACTTTAGAGGATGTGCCTGGATTCCTACCTGGAATCAGCCAGGAATGGGGAGGAATCATTCGACACGGCGCCAAATTACTCTATGCATATTCCGAAGCGACCGTCCCGAAACTGACTGTAATATTGCGTAAGGCCTATGGTGGCGCCTACGATGTAATGAGTTCAAAGCACATCAGAGGCGACTATAACGTCGCCTGGCCAGGTGCCAAATTAGCGGTTATGGGCGCTGATGGTGCGGTTCAGATTATCCATCGTAATCGTCTGAAAGGTGCACGCGACCCTGAGGGAGAGCGTACGAGACTAATCGAGGACTTCGAAGAAAAATTCGCTAATCCCTACAAGGCCGCAGGCCTTGGTTATCTCGATGATGTCATTGAGCCAAATCAAACCAGAGACCGCTTGTGTCGAGCACTAGAGATGCTTTTAGACAAAGAAGAGATTCGACCAGCCCGTAAACACGGCAATATTCCCCTCTGAGGTAGAAGAAATGACCGATGATTCGATTTTGAGAATGGCAGCAATAATGGCTGTCCTCAATGAGGTTATTGGCGCAAGTGATGCTGCTCAAATTGGCCGTAGTCTCGGTGAATCATGGTCACAAGATCATCGACGAGTCATTACCGGATCGGCTTCACTCTTACAGACAAAAAGTGCGAGGGCACCTTGGAGGTGACGTGAATGACTGAATCTCGCAAAGTAATCGTCGATGGTGTCGAATTCGAGGTAGAACTAGAAAACGAAGGAGACACTTGGACGGCAGTTGTAGAAGGCAGGTCATTCGAGATAAAAATTCCAGGCGGATCATCTGCCCCTAAGAAAAAGAGGCCGGGAAGCCGTTCGAAAAAGAGCGGGGTAGTCTCAGCAAATATGCCGGGTAAAGTGGTCACAATCGAGGTATCTCAAGCCGAAGAGGTCATCGAGGGTCAGGTAATATTAATCTTAGAAGCGATGAAGATGCAAAATGAAATTCAGGCACCGGTCTCAGGAATAATCAAATCAATAAACTGTGAGGAAGGCCAGTCGATAGAGGCTAATATTCCACTAGTTGTAATCGAACCCCATACTGTAGAAGGTGAAAAAGATGAGTGAAAAACCAACTTGTGATTTCCCTGGCTGCGAAAATGAAGGTGATATTATCAGCCGCCTATCACCTGAAGGTTACTTAGTCGCTACCGGTAAGAAAGCATACTCTTTTCGCGAAGCATATCGTAGATTCCACTATTGTGGTGACCATCACGACGAATTGATGAATGGGGTTTGGAGCAGAGTAAGAAAGCCAGATGACAAGAGCGATGGGCATGTGGCTCCAACTGCAATATAGACTAAACTAAGTCTACTTACTCGTGATTGGGTGTTTTTATATATTGCTCAATAACACGTCATAAGTATGCACACTGATAATATCGAGTGGAAGAACACAAGCAAAAGTTTAATTCTATCTCTTTTAATGCTGATTTCGGCATTAACTGCAGGATTAGAATCTTTTGAGAAACCTTCAACTCTGCTTGAGGAAGAAACCCAATTAGACTGGAACCAGAGAAATCATCAGCCTGAGACTGATATCGATACATGGAATCTGACTAATTCAACTTCAAATTTCAATGTTGGAGACATAGTATATGTCGAAATTGATTCATTTGATTTAACTATCAATAACTCATATTCTCTGGATTGGTCACTAGATAATGGTAGCCAAACTGGTTCCTTTTCTTGGACTGCTTACAATAGTTCTAGTTATGAACAACTAAATGTCAGTGGATTATCGGCTGGAACACATTGTATTAGTGCTGAACTTTTCGATACTAGCAATAATAGTTCACTCGATTTCGATTTCACCTGTTTTACTGTTAACTCTGCCTCTACAGGGCATGTCGCCATCATGATGGGGAATAATGTCTACAATTACGGAGATGATGTCTATGCTGACTTTGATCTTTGGGATTTGACCGTCAATGACGCATATGACTTAACCTGGTCACTCGATAATGGAAGTCAAACTGGCGCTTTTTCTTGGGTTGCTAGTAATACTTGGGGCAATGAACAGCTAAACATTAGTGGTTTATCTCCGGGATATTACTGTATAGAAGCCACTCTCTACGATTATGCTAGTAACAGTTATCTAAGTTCTGATAGTGCCTGTTTCACAGTAAACGCCCCTATTGCTCAAGTATCGGTTACCTCGGGACAAACTAGCTATTATGTTGGAGATACTGTTGACATTTACATCGATTCTTGGTATTTGAATGTCAATGACACCTACTCTATATACTGGGCACTTACCTCTCAAAATACCACCCTAACAGGTAGTTACAATTGGACTGCTTACAATACTAGCAGTTCTGAACAATTGAACTCAACAGGATTATCTACTGGATACTACTGTATCAATGTTGAAATTTTCAATAGCTCAGCTAGTTCATTGAATTACGATACTGACTGTTTCACAATAAATGCAGTACCACTTCCTGAAGTATCTGTGGAATGGTTGAACTCAACTTATGTGCTTGGAGATGCAGTTATTTTCACTATTGATTCTTCGAATCTAACCCTCAATAACTCGTATGCTCATGAGGTTCTTTCGTATGACATGTCAAATGGGACACAATATGGATTCGGTTCTTACAATTGGACTGCTTACAGCAGTAGTAAGAGTCAACTTCTAAATCTGACTGGGTTACCTGTAGGACAATATTGTATCGAGGCTGAACTCTATGACACCACCAATGGGAATTGGGTGGCCGAGGGTTATGATTGGGAGTGCTTCTCTGTTACTCCGCCTCCATCAGTAGAGATTTACGCATTGGATTATTATAACTATGTTGGGGATTTAGTTGAAATCGATATTTTTTCAGCGGATTTAACCATTTATGACAACTACTATGTAGATTGGTCACTAGATA
>CAJIYT010000007.1 GCA_905181715.1 uncultured Candidatus Poseidoniales archaeon | reverse complement strand
TCCAACAAGTATGGCAACCAGGGATGGTCGACATGGTTGTATTACGTGAAAACACCGAGGGGCTTTACCATTCTCTTCTCCGCAGGTCTGCAGATAGAGCAATGGGGCGACCAGAATACGAACCTCCGAAATTAGACTTCCCAGAATTAGGTGGAGAAGTCGCATATGACCCCCGCCCAATATCGCGTCAAGGAAGCGAGCGAATAATCAAAATGGCATTTGATATTTGCTATCTAAAAGACGGCGCACCTAGCGACGGAAAGAAGCGAGTGACTTGTATCGATAAGAGCAATGTCACCCGCGGATGTCAATTATTCAGACGTGTCTTCGACGAGGTTTCTAAAGAACACGAAAACATCGAGGTAGATCATGGATACATCGATGCTTTTACCCAGTGGATGATTCGTACCCCGGAGCATTATGATGTTGTAGTGACAACAAATATGTTCGGCGACATCGCAACCGATCTCGGTACTGTTCTTCAAGGCGGAATGGGCCTTGCTGCCAGTGGTAATATTGGCGATGATCATGCCTTTTTCGAACCAGTTCACGGAAGCGCACCAAAATATGCTGGCCTCGACAAAGTAAACCCAATTGCAAGTATTAACTCCATTGGATTGATGATGAGCTGGATGGCAAAGAAGTATTCAGCGCCTGGGCTTTACGATGTTGCAGCGGCAATCGACGAAGCAGTAGCAGAACATATCAAAATTGGAGATTTGCTAACATACGACCTTGGTGGTAGCGCAAAATGTAGCGAAGTCGGTAAGGCCATTGCAGTAAGACTTTCAGAGAAGTTAAGCAACTCCTGATGTCTTACTAAAGACAAACACTTCTTCCTTAATCAGGCAGTTAGCGCTTTGTTGCATTTGTTGCAATCTGTGCGTGTGCATCAGAGAGGAGCGCATCATTATCAATATCTTGTAACTCATAATCCTCACCAATAGCAGCAAACAGATTTACTGCAAACCTCGTCAATTCATCAACGATGGTTAAATTCCCCATAATTGCACTTCTCGATAAGGGGTTCAAATCTACAACGATTACAAATTTCCCCATCGCTACTAGGGCTTCACATCGATCTCCATCTTCTAAGGGTACCAGAATAACATCCGAGGAAAAAATTCCTTTATTTGTACAGTTTGCTCTAGGACCTTCTAAACCAGGTATTCTAGCGTCAGGGTTAGCACCAAGAATTTCCACATCAATATTCAATTCCTGTTTGATATCTTCTAGGTGATTAAGCAGGGCAGTCATACGTTCAGGGGTGCGATAGAAAATATTGATTTCAACTGGACACCCAAGAGCGTTAGCAACCAGCAGCATCTCTCTTCCAGCCAGCGCTACAACGTTACCATTCAGGCTGATAACTGGCCGCTTTGCCGACATAAGGCGTGCTGCAGCTTGTTGTGTGGCAATAAGAGCGCTTGGTGTAGTTTGCTCTCCGAGAAGGTAATCAAAAGCCTCTCCTCTGCCATGGGCAATCAAAGCACTTGCAGCTAACATTCCCTTTTCAGCAGCCTGTTCTAGAAGGTGACGAAGTAGAAGTGATTTATAGCGCGGATGACTTGGGTCTGCTGCAATATCATTCACTAGATCACCTAATTATCTATGATAAGCATTGAAAGATCAAGAGGTTTCGTTCCTCGATTTATCTCGCTTGTTGAAAGGACATCAACTCCACACTGTCGCCATTCCTCTAGGCTGGAGAGAGTAATACCCCCGCTTGCCTCAACCCAAACATGTTCTCGTAACCCCATTTCATTCAAGTCATCGACGACAGTTTTGCATCTTTCTGGCGAAAAATTATCAAGCATGATTACCAATTTGGGCAGATCTTCTTTCATTCGTCGTTCGGACCATGTGAATGCAGCAACAATTGCTTCCTTTTCAGCACGAACTTCAATTTCTAAAAAGGCTCCACATTGTAGGAAATCAACCTCTCCAAGAAATTTTGCAATCCTTGAAGAATTGGCATCAAGATCTGGATGAATAGTAGCCAAATCATTTTCTTTTATCATTAAAGCATCATTTTTGGATAACCTGTGAGTTAAGCCCCCACCCAAGAAAACAGCCCATTTATCCAATAGCCCCCATGTGGTTTTTCTTGTACAAGCGATTTGTTTTGGAGCAACAGTTGACCATTTCTTTGCTTCCGTTGTAATTCCTGAGAGGAAACCCAGAACATTCAAAATAGATCTTTCCATGATTAGAACCGCTTCTCTTGGTCCTTTGATTTGAGCAATCTCATCACCCGCGTTCATTTGCCGACCGTCGTTTGAAGACCAGGATACCGATAGGTTTCCTGCCCAGATATGTAACATATGATCAACCGCTGCCGTGCCAGAAACGACTCCACTTTCGCGAGCGATAATCTGTGCAGTGACCTGCTTATCGTTACTCATTACCGGCATGTCAATACCATCGTCTGCAAGAACGGCACTGGTCCAGCGGTCGATGCTAGCCAATAGTAATCTACTCGGCCCTTCAGCCGCAGACCACAACTTGAACCCACGGTCATGAGGGAGAGAATCAGCCGCCGCCATACAACGTGCGCGTGGTGCGCGGACTTATGCCTGACCCTCTTCTCGCTCGGTTATGGCAAGGGTATTGGTCGTTGGAGCGGGTCTCCACGGACTCGCTACAGCCATTCACTCTCACATTGCGGGAAACCAAGTGGTTATTCTTGAGGCGAAAGAAAGGATTGGCGGGAGGGGAACTTCACAATCAAACGAAGGCTTCCAACTCGAGCACGGACCCCACCTACTTCAAAAAAACGACAAACTCCATAAATTGGTAAAAAAAGTCGGCGGCTTGAGTTTATCATTAATGCCTCTACGACCGCATAAAGTAAAAATCATCGGAACCGGAATGCTCTATCCTTCGGGCGACATCAAATCCATCTTGAAATTAAAAAGAGGGGAAGATGAAGCGCGTGAAAAAGCCCTCTCTCTTCTTTCATCATGGGGTTTGAATATTCCACAACGTAGAGAGGCGCTACTAAATGGCCGTTTAATGGTCCCTCAGGGAGGTTGGGCGGGATTGGTTGGTAGATTGGCAACCGCCGTCGACGAAGCAGGAATTCCGATTCAAACCAAAGCTAAAATCATCGAAAGAATAGCAGGCGGAGTGTTGCTAAAAGATGGTACTAAAGTGGAAACAGACGAAGTAATCATGTGCACGGGACCTAAGGCTAATGGGACAAAAGTAGCGACATATGATGTCGTACTTTCGGCAAAACCCCTGTTGGGATTGCATGGCATTGTGAAAGATGACGTAGCAATTCTCGATCTTGCAGCAATTCACCCTAAACGCTCAGTAGGCTACAGTCATTTATCTTGTATTGCATTGACCGGAGGTCTCGCAGCAATCGAATCATTACTTGATGAAAGAGCATCGGGTTGGAGGGAGGAAATTGTAGTGCAGAGGAAAAATGACAGCATCATTATCTCCGACGATGGCTTTCTCAGCGATGCGAGAGCCTGAAAGACCGCGGCTTGGTACACCCACCATGCGCATCGTGACATGGAACGTAAATGGCATCCGTGCAGCGATCAGAAAAGGCATAGATAGATTCTTCCAATCTGTTGATGCAGACGTGTGGCTGTTACAAGAAATCAGGTGTCTTCCGGAACAATTGCCAAAGGATTGGCAGGTGCCAGATGGATACGAAATGATTTGGCATCCGGCTGAAAAGAAAGGTTATTCTGGTGTTGCTACACTTTCTCGCATCGGGATGGAAGAAATCGGCAGGGGCAAACCCTCTCTCATCGACACAGGGGACCTTGAAGGTAGAATATTGGTTACAAAACACGATAATGTAACTTTAGTCAATACATATCTCCCTAGCGGTTCAGCCAAAATCGAACGGCAGATGTACAAGGAAGCTTGGATGGATGAGTGGCGAGAATTCGTAAAGCCATTTTTGCAGTATGACACGCCTGTTATACTTGCAGGAGATTTGAATATCGCTCACACCGAGGACGATATTTGGAACGCAAAAGGAAATAAGAATACTAGCGGTTTTTTGCCCCAAGAGAGAGAATGGTTTAGTGAATTATTATCTGAAGGTTGGACTGATTTGTACCGTAAAGCAGCAGGAGATGGGGTAAAAACCTACTCTTGGTGGTCGAATAGAGGTCAAGCGCGAGTAAAGGATAGAGGGTGGAGAATCGATTACTTGCTAGGCAATAAAGCGGCAACAGAAAGCCTGACTAATTGTATTATATTGCGCCAGGGCGGGTTAGAAATAAGTGACCATGCACCTGTGATTTTAGATATTCAGTGATCTTCTATCATCCCAACCGATTCTAGAATTTGATCAACACGATCTCTTAGTCCGCCGAGCGTATCGGTAATCACCACTATTGTCAATGTCACATCTTCTCCTTCGACACCTTTGCTAACATCAACATCTTGTGGTAGAGCTAAGAGTATTGCCTTAGCATCTATCTCTGAACCTTGCCAATTGAGGACTACTTTCTGCTCATCGGCCATACCCCGGGGAACAGGAGATGACAGATAGGCTTTCATCACATTGGCCAACCCAAGGGTATGGTTGGTTTACCGCGGGCGTTATCTGGCGCGGGGGGAGTTGATCTTGGAGAAGGCAGAACCGATCACGAAGGACGGAAAGCCATCATCCTCTATCGCGATGGCGACCCCAGCGAACTTGAAGCGTTACTATTGTCGATGGGAATTACGTCTGTTGAACGTATTCATCAATCGGGCGGAGCCGACCCGCGTTGGTATTTTGGCAAAGGCAGATTACAAGATGTGGCAGACGAATTGGAAAGTACCCATGCCGGCCACTTGTGGAATGGCGTAGATATAGTCGTATTACATTGCAATGCAACACCAAGACAATTGGTAGCAATCAGTGAGATAATCACCGTAGAAGTTTGGGATAGAGTAAGATTATTGCTTAATCTATTCATGAACCATGCCAATAGCGTGGAGGCGCGGACACAAGTAAGAATCGCTAGATTACAAGCAGATAGAACAGTTCTCAGGGAATTGTCATCGAAGAAGACAAGCGGAGAGCGAGCCGGATATGGGGGAGGAGGCGCCCAGGCATTACAAGATGTACTTTCCACTGTTAATCGCGAGTTGGTCGCACTACGAAAACGTCAATCTCGTCATGTAAAAGCCCAAACCGAAAGGCGCAGACAAAGAGTGCGAACCGGGGCGAAAATACTCGGTTTAGCCGGGTATACCAATGCTGGAAAATCCAGTCTTTTCTTGGCACTATCTGGTAAAGAGGTCTTGGTCGAAGATAAATTATTCTCGACTCTTGAAACAACATTGGGACGAATGCGTGCTAGTCCTAGGGTATTGATTACCGATACGATTGGTTTCATCGATGAAATACCTTCTCAATTATTGGATGCTTTTAGATCGACATTATCAGAATCATTGGAATGCGATCTATTATTGATTATTACAGATTCATCCGACCCAATCGATGAACTTGAAAGGAAATTGTTAACGACTCGGCGAGAGGTTTTGGATCGAGGAGATTCAGAACTAGACATAATGACAGTACTTTCAAAATCCGACATTGCTCATGACCTAAGCCAAGCATGCGAACTGGTAATCAGCGTCGGCCTTCCTGAGGCGATTTGTATTTCCACTCATTCTGGCGAGGGATTAGAACTTCTCGAAGAGCGAATTCTCTCGGAACTATTTGGCTCTCCCTCAATAGTGATCATTTCGGAAACCCCGCCGGATGGCGGGAGAGCAGTACCTGCTCTTATCGCCGATCTTCACAATATTGGGCAGGTTCTGAAAATTGACGAGAGAGAGATTCACATCCGCTGCACTGACGGCGATCTAGCAAAGTTAATCGCGCAACGAAAGGGGCGCATTCGATTAAAGTAGAAGGAGCCATAACCTCTACCATGAGCGAATTACTCGAAGGCGTCGAAGGATTGCCTGAAGAGGAATATGTCTTCGCATCATCTGGAATATCCTTCGTGGTTAAGAGCGACGATGGCGGTTCAGCACTTCGACTGACTGGAATGTTGATATTATTTATTGCCGTCCTCGGATTTGCAAACGGGTTTGATTATTTCACACCGGAGTCTGGCCTAATAAGGCCTGATGAGTTCATCTATTCATTGGCACAAGCAGCTCCAGATGGCACCGCTATATTTTCTGGAATAGTCTTAGACCAAGGCCAACCTGTAGCCGATGCAGAAGTATATGTTTCAATGGAAAACGAAGATGGCAATTGGGTAGGTGTTTGGCAGATTACTAACAGCAGGGGCGAGTTTCGTTTCGAGGACGCTAACCCAGGATTGGTTAGAATAAGCGTTTTGAGAATGGACGCTAACAATACTGATATTTTCGAAAACCGAGCAATTCTTTCCCCTCCCTCATTCTTTGAACAAATAGGATATACCTCTTTACGGTTGGAATTTCCAGATCCAGAGGTCTATGAGGCACTTTCTTGTGAGGACAAATCCAAAACCTGCATTCGTAAAGTCGAACATCCCCCAGAACAGATGGCTCACCCAGTAATAGACCCATCAGCAGGGATTACCTATGTCATGATTGGTTTAGGATTCATGGGGCTATCACTCATCGCCGGAGGTTTTGCAATTATTGGTATAAAAAACTCATCGAGAGGATTATTGCGTACCGCATCAGTGTTCGCATTTTTCACCCAAGGCCATCTTTATAGCGCCTGTATTTTTGGTATTCTTGCATTCATTCTAACTTTTGCAATACCACGCAACTCGATTGCTTTAGATGCTTGAAACCGCGGCGCTTATGTCTATTTGCAATCCGAGGGCTCTGTATGGACCTTCTTGGCGCGGCATGGATGATTCGTGATCACGGCGAATCTGTAAGCGCCCTGCATCTTTCTGATGACGGCTCTTTACTCGTTGGCGGCTGGGATGGTTTACTGAAGTCATGGGCCCCAGATGGCGATTTGATTTGGGCAACGGATTGCGGCGAGAGAATAAGTTCTATTGCCATTGATAACGACCGGATTTTTTTAACAGCTGGTTTGAGGATCACCTGTGTTGAGAAGGGCTCGATAATTTGGTCACATGCATTAGAAGGTTCTGCCGATCAAGTAATCGTTCACGATGAAAAGATAATCGCAACTTCGAGCGTCTATGATATAGAGCACGGCGATTTCATGGAAAGCGCAATTTGGACCTTCACTGTTGATGGAGAATCATTATCGGTTGAAAGAATGGATGAAAAACCTTGGGCCATTGCTTCCTTAGACGGTCTTAGAGCGGGTTTAGGACGTCCTAGATGCGGTATGTTAGTCGATAAAAAGGCAACACCCCTTGGCACTGAAAGTCCAGTGACCTGTGGCGTGAATAATTCAGAATTACTACTATTCGGCCATGCAGACGGTACTGTTTCAAAGCATGATGGCTCACACCTTTCTAAAGGAGAACATGCAATCGTATCCCTGTCAATCAATCAAAATATAGTTTCAATTGCCGACGATGAAGGAGCCCTTGAAGTCATCACCATCGATGGCGAAAAATTGTGGCAAAGCCAAGGGGGTAAGGTAACCGGCCAAGCAATCGGTTTTTCCCAAACCCATTGGCTGGGGCGAAAGACAGGACAAACAGATTTGCTAGAGGTACGCTGTGCAAAAGGAGAATTGCTTGCTTCAGCTGAGGTGACACAAGTGATGGCGCTTACACAACAGGGTGACCGTGTGGCGGCTGGGTTTGAAGACGGTAGCCTTGTAATATGGCAACAATCTCTTTTTGATCGCCGTAAAGAAGTCGATGTTTCGACCAATGACTCTCATCGTTCTGATTTAGCAGCAAAACTTCGTTCTTTACGTGGCTAGTCCCTACTTTATCGAAAGGATGGTATGGCTGCTCAATGTTTGATTTTGCCATTGCACTAGCGGCACCATTGTATATCACAACCAATTCCCTTTGGCGATGGTCTGGTTCATTCCTGCGGCAATGAGTGCAGTTCTTCTTTTCCGCGGACATCGTATGATAACCATAGCCGGGGGACTGATTGGAGCAATAGCCGGTTTTATCGCCTCCGATTTATTATTTGGAGTAATGCCTACGTTGCTCGAATGGGAATTGCAAGTAAAAATTGCCCTAGCGATACTTGGCTATGCATTAGTCTATTCAGCAGTTACTGCAGTGATGCGTTCAGTAGCGGGGATAGGCGTCTATATGGCAGTCAGTTCACTGGTTTTCGCTCTAAATGATCATGGATATGAAATCGAGCAGAATCATTCAAATCTGCTTGGAGCAGGATTGGCAGTCACAGCCTTTGTCCTTACGTGGAATATGCGAAAAGCCATGCCGCTGCTAGCGAGTTTAATTGTCGGGGCAAGTCTCGGAGTAGCATCTTTTCAATTATATCATGGCGCTACACTCAGTCAACTAGACCCCGTGAGACCCGAACCGATGTGGCTTTGGATTTTATTCATGTGTGTTGGACTATTAGTTCAGCGAATCGATATAAAAAAGCGACGACATCTGAAAGAGGTAAAGGAAGGCACAGTCTTCGATCCCAAATTATCAGAGGACAAGCATTTCCAGGCTCCGAAGAAGAAAGGTTTAGACAAATATATGGAAACAGAACCATGGCACTAATTGTCTAAATTATAGTGCCATACCTACTAATTGCGTAAAGTTCTAACTATTTACGAGAGTAAGCAAAAGAATAGTTGTTGTAATGCTTTCTTGTTCAAAAGCATATCTTGATATGCGGGCCCGAGGTGCAAGATTCATGATAGCCAACATCGATGAAGGTGAAATTGAGACAATCGAAGCATTTGCACATTGTGATGGTCCTTGTGGAGTATATGATCCGGCGAGCGCAAGAGTCGCTGGCGAAGCAGTTCAATCGATGACCAAAAAGATGCTTGGTCTTACTTGCCCGGATACCGGAGAGGGAGAATCAATGGCCGCTTATCTAAACACCATGAGCCGCTATGCTGCAATAAAGGAAGAGGAAGCCCAAAAGTGCAAAGACGAACTACTTGTACTCTGGACTGATTTCTACAAACCGCAGCATCTTGAAGCAAATCCAAACTTACATCAGACCTTTTGGCAAGCCGCAAAACTTTGTAGTGCTTGTAAGGTCGAAGTATCAGCAGTCCATGCACAGGAATTGATGGACGCAATAGAAGAAATCCACAATCAGTTTTGGGCTGTTAAAGGCCGAGAAGTCCCTTGGATAAGAGCCAGTTGAGGTGATTGACTGTCCATGATCCGCGTAGTGATTAGCGGAGAGAGTATGTGGCCGACATTCGCAGATGGCGACGAGGTACTTTTTGAATCGTTTAATGATCAGTGTCTTGAAGTTGGCGACATTGTTGTTGCTAGCCACCCACTTAAGAGCAACATAAATATCGTTAAGCGAATAGCTGTTATTGACAAAAACGAGCGAATTCATCTTGAGGGAGATAATCCAGATCCATTAGCCAGCGAAGACGGCCACAATTTCGGGCCCATTAACAAAGCCGATATCTATGCATTATTACCAAAACATATGATACAAGGAGTTCAATTGAGAACCATGCGTGAGCGAGAGTTGGAAGACGACCTTGCGTCAGTAGCCATAAGTGCGCTGATAATCTTCATCGCAATGGTTCTTATTGCATCGGTTATTTCTGCACTGATAATTAGCACAATGTCGACATTATTACGGGAATCTGAAAACGATTCAGCAGATACGAAAGCCATACTCTATGGAAAAGTGATCATCATCGACGCTACTATTACATCGGTTTCTGAAAGTAGCGGAGAAATTGATTCTACGGTAATACTAATCGCCTTTGAAATGGCACCAGGTTCTCCTGTGATTGAAGATGAAAAGATGCTCTGGGCGGTATTCTGTCCGAACGAAAAAACCCCTACTAATGATCGATGGAGTAATTATGGAAATTTAGAAGCAGCTACAACTGCAAGTGGCGCCGGAGGTGATGTCGATGCGATAGACAGTCTTACCCCCGGGGGGACTTACATGATTGCAATCACATTATTTCACGACGATAACCCCGCTACAGACGAGGGGGGATGCCCACCAAATAAAGGGGAAACACACACCCTGATTTTCGCGTTAGAAGGAGGGGGGAGTGCTTCTTCTTGGGATTTGAGATATAAGCAAAATATCAATGAGGGAACTCAACTGATTTGAGGCGAGAGTATGCGAAGAAGAATCATGGATACAGAAGGTAGCATGGGGGTAGGAGCCCTAATTGTCTTTATTGCAATGATTCTTCTTTCTTCAATGATGCTCGCAACGCTTGTTCTAATTGCTGAGAAACTCGCGCAACAACCACAAGATACAGGCCTTCAAGCACTACGCTCAACAGCGGATAAGATAATCATCAACGAAATGTACGTTCGTGATGGTTTTGATAATTACGGCATTGTTTTCCAACTTGCTCCCGGCAGTGAACCGCATTCTGCTGATGAATTATATTGGGTATTACAATGCACAGATGAAAACAATATTTTCCATAACTATGGAGGCGACTTCACCGGTTCTAGTTTTGACTCTACCACGCCTCATGCCTTTGCTAATGAGAGCCAACAAAATGGAATCGTTGCCCGATATTATGCTTTTGATGAACCTTTTACATCAATGCCGACAGTATCTCTGATAGCCCCTGGTTTCATTAATAATCCAGATACTATTAATTTCGCAAACACAGGTGGGTCATGGCCAGGTATCCCATATAGTGAGCAATATGCATCTGTCTATACAGGTTATATTGAGGTCCCAACCGATGGAGTGTATACGTTTAGATTGGAATCGGACGATGGAAGCTTCATGTATCTCGACGGCGAGACAATAATCTCTCATGGAGGAGTTCACTCAATGACAACAGCATCAAGCGGAGCGCTTTCTCTCACAGCAGGATTTCACTCCTTCCAAGTCGAATATTTTGAGAATCAGGGCGATAATGGCTTGATTTTAACATGGGCTGGTCCAGGAATACCAGCCGAAGTAGTACCAATCAACAGATTCTACCGGAGCATTGGCGCAGTTGGAGAAATCACAACATATGAACCCGGAATAATTTACGAGTTAAGCCTCGATCAAAATATAGGTGGAGATATTAATTGTGGGCCAGAACATCTCTTTGCGAACGGATTAGATGGCAATATCAGGTTCTTTGTTGGCGGAGGAGGTTATACCGCTGCAGATTTCCAGGTGCATAATAATCAGCCGGGAACACGTATCTTTTGAACTACAGGAAACCGATTTGCTGTAGTAAATGGGTTAATCAAATGAAGGAACAGCGATTACTTTGCCTCACAGTCCGCCAGAAGGGGGCGTTAATCCGGTTTGAGCAGGAGTTTCGTAACTCTCGTGTTGCTGTTGCAACACCGGTTGTGACATATGTGTATTATTCGGATTCATTGCAACAGCGCCTTGTTGATACATCACTACAGGTTCACTTTTTTTACCCATTGTTAATGCCATAATTCCACCTATGATTAAGAGACAACATCCAAGAAAACCAGCACCACCTGCTGGAATGACTTTAGCAAGAATTATTTCTCCTATTACTTGATTCATTTTATCAGAATCATATAGCTTCATACTTTTATTACTGGTAATTGTATATGATACTCCCTCGCTACAACCAAATTCAAACTCTTCACTAATTGTATCACAAACATAAGCAACAACAATCCATCCGTCATCTTCAACAGGGTCAAGCAATTCATCACTCCACTCCTCACCCATATAGCATTCAAATTGCCCACTCTTTTCAGTAACATTATTTCCAAATTCGTCTGTAATGGAAAAGGTCATATCGCTACAGGCATCAGTCCTATTATCATCGTTTTCATCAAGATATTCTCCTTCAATCATGATCAGCCATCCAGACGAGCCCATACCATCTGCATCGGTATACTGCTTGGTAATCTCAGTATCAGCATCAGAAATATAATCAGAGACCTTTTTACCCTGTTCATCAAGTTCGGCAATACCACTAAAGCCAAATATAGAACCAAATATCAACAATAGGATTCCACCGGCAATTACAAACTTGCTAATAGTGTTCATAATTTTCGTATTTATCGATTCTATTTAGAACTACGCTTCCATTGCACCACCCGGCAATTAGAAACCTCTCAAAACCGTTCAGCGATAAAGCCAACGCGCTTAGCAATCTTGCTATCGATAGCAATCTGCACATCTAGTACAGCCTGTCCTAGAGCCTTCCCTTGGGAATCAAGTCTTTTCGAGACAGTTCCTCCGCCTTGGAGAACTCTGTGAATCAGGCAATTAATCGCACCTATTCCGGGAACTGAAAAAACCTCAAAAGGCCCCTCACTCCAGCCATTGAACCATTTGGATAGTAATTTCGGAGTGATCGCCGATTCAAGTAGAGGCAGCCATTCCTTTTCGTGACATATCAGGGCTATATTGACCATATCTCCTTTGTCACCAGAGCGGCCATGAGCAATATCACCTAGTCTTACAGTAGTTTTAGTCATGGATAGTCTCTCCCTCCTTCACCCTTTCTAGCCGTTTTAGTACTCTTCCAGCCAAACGAGATTTTACGCCTTGTGTAGCGACCATATCCTCTAAACGATCAAAGATGTGTTCTTCTAGCCACGGCATACGTAATTCTAATTCATGGCGCCAACTATGTAACATACGCACATGAACCTGTGGTTCAATCAGTACTCTACCGATACTAGTTGGGAAGAAGCGCAATAACTCTCTCGGTCTAGCTCTTGCCCCATAGCCACAAACCCCTGCGGGGCCGGTTAAAACTAGGGGTGCAATAGATCTGGCAAATTCTGCTAACTCCATTTTGTCATGGGAAGTAGCAACCCAGCGCACTATTATTTCCGAAGGAGGGGATGAATCAATACGCAAATTTGGGGGGAGTAGCGCACCATCGCCTAAAAACTCACAATGGATATTCAATCCCTTGCAGTGTTCTAATCTCTCTTTCAGTACCTGATTAAGACGCTCAGCCTTCATACGTGGCTTTGGGCCAGGCACAGCCAATTCAGCTGCAGCCATCCAACCATCTCTATGGGTTGCACTAACTTTGAGTGTTTCAGGGGGTTTGATCCCAATCGCTCCTTGAACTAAAACACGATCCGGAGTAATTTGCTCGAGTGTTATGCTTCTTAGATCAATCGTGCAATCTGGAGTTATATACGAACTTGGATCTCCAATCTCATAAAGCAGTTGTTCAGAGACAATTCGCGGGGTAACCGCACCCCCTGATAACAACGGTTTGGTGATAATACAGTGACCATCCGCTCCAATCTCAGCAATTGGATATCCGATCGTGGCTAGATTATCGATTTCTAACCAATCACTGGAATTCCCTCCAGTTACCTGTGCCCCACATTCGATTAAGTGGCCAGCAATGGTCCAACCAGCGATAATGTCGAGCGTATTTTCGTCATTATGCCATTTAGAGATTGGTCCGCAGAGAGGTAGATTTTGAGATTCTGCATTTTTTGCCCATCCTTGATGGTGAAGCATACAGCCTACGATTAGTGAAGCATCAGCAACCCTGCCGGTGATGACGATATCCGCCCCTCTTTCCAAGGCTCTAGCAATTGGCCCAGCGCCGAGATAAGCATTTGCAGAAACAACCCTTTCGGTATGATCCAAAAGCGAGCCTTTGCTAGCATCGAACATATGTTCAAGTTCAGCCCCAGTTGCACCAACTCCGCTGAGACGACTACTGATATCATCGCCAATAACGAGGGCTACTACACAATCATTCCAGCCGATTTCGGCAGCTGCGCTAAGCACCATCGAGGCACAAGCACGTGGGTTTGCCCCGCCTGCATTGGTGACTAATTTCACATTCATCGAATGGAGCATACCAATACCTCCTGCCTTTAACCAGTCTGCCAAATCAGTCGCCCAGCCCGCCTCAGCATCGCGAACCAACTGCTTGTGCATGATAGACATTGTAACTTCAGAGAGATAATCAATAGTCAAATAATCAAGTTCACCTTGCTCGATAAGTGCCAACGGTGCAAGAGTTTGGTCACCCCAAAACCCTCCGCCGCCCCCGATTCTGGCCGTAGTACTCATATGATTACGGTTTAATTTATACACCATAGGTGATAGACCTTTCGGAGCAGCGTCAGATAAATTCACAGTTACGGTATTCCCCGTCGAATAGTGGAAAAATCACGATATAGAACCAATCAAAAGCGACGATTGCGAAAGCCCACCTGCTAAAAACCACAACGAATTGTGAATAATTAGTTTGATGTTTAGCAAAGATGAGTAAAACGGTTTATTTCTTATTTTGGTCCAGTCATTTCTTCGGGACGAACCCACAAATCGAATTGCTCATCAGTAAGTAATCCTAACTCTAGAGCAGACATTCTGAGGGTAATTCCTTTCTCATGAGCATTTTTTGCTATTTTCGCTGCCGAATCGTAGCCAATATGGTTGTTGAGAGCTGTGACAAGCATTAACGAATTCTCTAGGTGGTTAGCGATAGCGTCCTCATTTGCTTCTAAGCCTTTGATGCATTTACTGTTGAAAGCACGGCACGAATCTGCTAGAATCCGGCAACTATGCAATAGATTATGGATCATCATCGGTTTGTAAACATTCAATTCAAAGTTACCCTGGCTCCCACCAATCGTGACCGCCATATGATTGCCCATTACCTGACAACAGACCATCGTCAAAGCCTCAGCCTGAGTTGGGTTTACCTTACCTGGCATTATCGAAGAACCGGGCTCGTTCGCTGGTAGAGATAATTCACCAAACCCACAACGGGGTCCGCTTCCTAGCCAGCGTACATCATTTGCGATTTTCATTAAACTCGCAGCAAGGGTGTTCATGGCTCCACTTGCAGCTACAATGGCATCATGGGCTGCTAATTGGGCGAATTTATTAGGAGCCGAGACAAATGGTAAATCTGTCTTTGCAGCAATTCGTGCTGCAACCCTTTCGGCAAATTCAGGATGGGTATTCAGCCCAGTGCCGACAGCGGTGCCGCCTAATGCCAATTCAAGGAGGTCGGGCAATGTTGCCTCGATTCTGCTAATGCTTGAGTCGAGCTGTGAAGCCCAGCCGCCCGCTTCTTGTCCTAGTGTCAAAGGTACGGCGTCCATCAAGTGAGTACGGCCAATTTTAACAATAGTCGACCATTCATTTGCTTTCTCTTGGATAGCAGAATGAAGCGAAGTTAAACTTGGTATTAGTTGGTGGGTTATGGCCTCTACTGCAGCAATATGCATGGCAGTTGGAAAGGTATCATTAGAGGACTGCGAGCAATTCACGTGATCGTTAGGATGAACCGGGGCTTTCGAACCAAGAACTCCTCCGGCCAATTCAATTGCTCGATTGGCTATTACTTCGTTAGAATTCATATTGGTTTGTGTACCGGACCCTGTTTGCCAGATTCGTAAAGGGAAATGGCCATCAAGTTCACCAGAAATCACTTCTTCGGTAGCAGAAACAACAAGGTCGGAGATATCACTTTCAAGCCTGCCGAGGTCATTATTAGTCTGCGCTGCTGCCTGTTTTAGGATACCAAAGGCGCGAATGATACCGCGCGGCATAGTATCGTCGCCGATATCAAAATTAATCAGCGAGCGTGCAGTTTGACAACCGTAATAGCGGTCTGCAGGAACTTCTAATTCGCCCATCGTATCTTTCTCAATTCGCATTTCACCTTTGCTCGCTTCTGCCGAGCGTGGTTTCTTAGCTTGTTGAGGCGAAGCAACCTCTGCATTTCCTTCTAATGAGTCTTGTATCATTTTGGTAATAGATGCACTGCGTCCATCACCCCGGCCTCTGCCAACCTTTCTGTCTAGTTTCAGAGCCAGTTTTTCTGGTATGCTGATGCTGATTATTCGCCGGTCGCCTGCGCGGTGCTTTGCCATGTATTTGCCAAATATTAATTACTTATTAACTAACCCTAAGCAGGGAGTGTAATAGCGACCGCAGCATATCGATTAGAAGAGTATAATAAAATTGCAAAAACTCGAATAATTGTTATGATTATCACAATCGTGCAGCACTGATGATTTTTTGTGGGCTAACCGGGCGGTCACCCCTACCCTTCTGACATTTTTCGACATTCTTGACGACATCCATACCAGCACCAACCTTGCCAAAGACTGCATGGTTTCCATTTAGCCATGGAGTGGCGACCGTAGTTAGGAAGAATTGCGAACCGCCGCTATCAGGCCCAGAGTTCGCCATAGAGAGAATTCCTGGGACATCATGCGGTATTGCTAGTGCACTCTTTTCACATGGAATCTGCCATCCAGGTCCACCAGTCCCTGCTCGTGGGCTCATCGGATCTTTCGAGTGAGGGCAACCGCCCTGAATCATGAAATTATCAATTACTCTGTGAAAATGTAGTCCATTATAATATCCAGAATCCACAAGTTTAAGGAAATTGGCAACCGTTTCTGGGGCTTCCTCATCAAAGAGATCAATCGTAATATCGCCGGCACTTGTCTGCATCAGGACTTGAGTCATGTGTTAGGCCAGAAGGAGGACGTCCTTCAAATATACGTTTGAATCTCAAAGGAGAATCATTGTGTTAGCCAAGGCCTGAAGTGCTGATCAGCGTATTGACGAGCATACTCAGGAGGATATCCCGATGCCATTAGTTGCTGCTCATATGCAAGTTGTTCTGGAGTAATACTCTGATCAACTCCGCCTGCGGCTGGATAGCCTGCAGCGGCACCAAATGCATTATCCATCAAAATCTCGTCGTCTCTTCCAGATCTGCCCATAATTAGCAAAGTGAGAACCAAGACTACGATTACTGCGGCAATGACGCCAACCATTGCCCATGACATACCCAGCAAACCTTCTTCGGCGCCAGATTGCAAAGTGTCACTTGGACCACTATCTGCATTATTACCATCATCAGTGCCATCATTATTTGTTCCATCATCGACATTATCAATGGTTCCATTAGGGCCTCCTGTGACATTGTCAGAACTTCCATCATCGGGCTCGTCATCAACAGCAATCTGTCCATCTGAACAACCATCGGCATCGACTTCTTCCCCAGCAGGAGTTTCAGCACACTTGTCATCATCGTCGATAACGCCATCAGAATCAGTATCGAGCGGACAACCAAGATTTGACTCAGGTCCAGTTTGTGTTGGGCATTGGTCACCATTGGTGCCATCGGGGTTATCTCCCATTCCATCGCTGTCCATATCGTTCCATTGAGTAGGATCTTCCCAGAAGTAATCGTTGACTTTCATCTCATGAGCATTAGACCAACCGTCGCCATCAGTATCGCCACAACCGACTAGATCTTTAGTCGAATTACCGGCAGCAGTTGGACAGTCATCTGGACCATTACCATCGCCCATATCAGTGGTATTAATGCCATCTTGGTCGATATCATTTGCCCACTTCTCTTCATAGTTTTGGATAAAGAATTGTTCCCCGGTTGCGATATTATTTTCGTTACTTTGTTCAATTACTAAGTCGTTATCATCAACGGCTAATTGGCAAAGATAGGTCCCAGTCGGTGTGTCAGAGGGGATTTTTACTTGAAATGCATCAGTTTCTATAACCCCTTCAGCATCCGTGAAAACCAGACTACCGCTCATTAAGGTGGTAGCGATAGTCATATCTTCGGCATTGACAAGATTCAGTTCCCAAGTCCAATCACCACTTCCAGGCCCTCCTAGATTGGAAACATTGTACGAATAATCGATAAATTCACCGGTTAGGGTTTCGGCGACAGAAGAGTCACCACAGCTAACTGCAGTTGCTTCAAGATCAGGCAATATTGGGGCAGTAGTTGTAACCGAAAGGCTGTAATTGCCAGTTTCAGTCCCTGATGAGATCATCAATTTGTATGTTCCATCAGCTCCCTCATGAGCTTCCTTGCCCAATGATTGCCAGAACGAAGCCTCACCATCATCAGCAGTAGGGACTGTTTCCCAACCATTAACCACAGTTCCACTTCCATCGTAAAGGGTGGCGGAAAAGGAAGTGAGTTCATTCTGAATCAAACTTATTTCAAAGTTCTTAGAATCAGAGAATGAGAATTCATAGACGTCAACAGCATCATTTGTATCTAAGCAACCCATGTCATCTATCGCTGGATTTGTACCTAATAGAGAAGGATTAGTCGAACTATCGCTAGCATCCCCGCCAAGCATCATGTCATCGCTTTCATCACAATTGAAAGGAGCGACATAACTACCATCGTCTGGTTCGCCAATAATCAAACGATAAACCCCACCAGGGTTACCGCCTCCAAAACCCTCATAATAGGAGATATTGATGTAATAATCGCCAGCGACTCCTTCAGCCATTGTGTCTTCAAGATTGGAAAAATCATCTGTAGTAGAAAGGATACTACTAGCGATTGTTGTACCGTTTGTCCAAGTAATTTTTAGATCAAAGTCTGTATTTTGTACTGGTGGTGAAACCAAAGTCACGTTGAGTGTTTGGCCACTACTGATCGAAACTTTGTAAACATCATTTTCATCATTTGAATCGAGACAGCCGCGAAACTCCTGCTCAATATCTAACCCGAGATCAACCGAACCAATTGTGTGTTCATTTGGTGCGTCTGCACCAGATCCTCCCTCATCTTGATTACTACAGGACTCAGTAACTGTCCCTACAGTCATCCTTACATCGTGAATGTAAGTGTTATCAGTTTCACTCTTCTCCAAAATCTCATTAGAATCATCGACAATAGCAATAATTCTGTATTCTCCTTCAACCATACCCGTTGGAATAGTAGCAGCTATGCTGACCGATGTGGTTGCATTCATCACTAAACCAGTAGTCGTGGTATTTCCGAGGTGGTGGTCGGCCCATGTTTCAGAAGCATCAACACTGAGGTATATGTCTACAACAAAAGAGTCATTGAGATCTAGTGTGCCATCATTTTCTACTACTACGTCGATATTGGTAGAATCCCCTTGATTTACAGTTGTTGGCGCAATCATCTCGAGTATCTCTAGATTAGGAGTTGGTACTGACCAATTGGTCCATACATAGAGAGTGTAGTTACCATTTCCAGACCAATGTGACGCATTTACGAAGTAATCTCCAGGCATCCCTTCTTCATCAGTACCTTCTGAAGAGACGCTTTCGTTAATGTCTCCGCTGCTAAAACTAGCAGATATCGCCGAACCATTTGGTTGATGCAGCATCAGATCAATATCAACCCCAGCATCCATTACGAGTTTGGCTTCTATAGTGTGGTTATTTGGGACATCAAAGGCAAAGACATCGTTAGTGTCTTTGCTGTCTAAACACCCAGTATAGGTGTCGGTAACATTTGTTCCCAGGTTTGTTGGTGAATCAGACCAATTACTCGGTGCATCTTGGCCGGTACCAGCATCGTTTTGAGGAGAATACCAATCATCGCAACCCTCGGTAAAGTTAGTCCATACATCTAGGTCGTAATCGCCAACTGAGGAGGAAGCACCTTGTGGGTTATAGGGGACTGCTGCAATCCAATAGGTCCCTTGGACTCCTTCAATAGAAGTGCCAATGCTAGTGACAGTTTCTACCGGGTCGTCAAACCATGAATTATCGACATAACCGTAAGAACCATTATCCTCGACAAGCAAATATAAATCATAATCATTAGCATAATTAGACATTGTAACTTCGATATTGTAATCTTGATCCATTTCAAATTCATACCAATCTTCAATATCGCTAGCATCTGCGCAACCCATGAAAGAAGTAGTGGGGTTTGTTCCTATTGATTTAGCAGTATTTGTACTTGCATTTCCGGTATCGCCTGGTGTTCCGGCATCATTCTGGATGGTGCATGGTGAGCCAACAGCATATTTGATATTCTTTCTAAAGTCATCAAGCAGCACGCGCTCTCCGAATGGATTTTGTTTATTCTCATCCCCAGTCACCAAATCTGCAAATGGCTCTATCCCATTGTCGATCATGGGTGACATTACAGTTAGTAATAGCATGAGTCCGATAAATAACTTGACTTGACGCATAGTTCTCAACGACCTAACCTCTACATGGGTAAGTTATCAATCTAATGGGGTTATGGGTTTGATGAAAAGGGACAAATTATCACGCAGTGACGCCTTTAAACGCAGGTTATCCAAAAGATTCATCTGATTAAATACAATTTGCATTTATTGTCTTTCTGAGACAATATATCGAGTTAAGTAACGCGTAATTTTGTTAGGAAATCATGACACAGGCTTAGGCGCAGCTGCATTGACATCATCACTAACACCAGCGGCATAGCGGTTGAAATTGTTTAAGAACATCGATGCAAGTTTATCCGCAGTCAAATCGAATGCAGCAGAGTCATCCCATGTGCCTCGGGGTTGAAGAATCTCAGTCGGAACATTTGGACAAGAGGTCGGCACTTCAAAGCCAAAGCGAGCATCAGTGGCGTATGCTACATCGTCAAGATCTCCATCGAGAGCAGCGTTTAGCATTGCTCGTGTATATTTGATCTTCATACGGTTACCCACTCCATAACTTCCACCGGACCAACCGGTATTGATCAGCCACGCGGTAGCCCCATGTTCTGCCATTTTATCACTGAGCAAATCGGCATAAACTCCAGGGTGCATAGGCATGAATGGTTCACCAAAGCAAGCGGAAAAAGTGGCTACGGGTTCGGTGATACCAATCTCTGTTCCTGCAACTTTTGCAGTATACCCGGAGATGAAGTGATATGCTGCTTGACTGGGGGTCAATCTGCTAATCGGTGGCAATACTCCAAAGGCATCACAGGTAAGGAAAATAACGTTTTGTGGGTGACCGCCCTTTGAATCTCGAGTGCGGTTATCAATAAATTCAATCGGATAAGAACCTCTGGTGTTTTGTGTTTTTGAGGTATCTGTGAAGTCAGGAACCCCAGCATCATCAAGAACAATATTCTCAAGCACAGTACCCTTTCTCCGGGTTGTTGAGAAAATTTCAGGTTCGTCTTCTTCTGATAGATCGATGAGTTTTGCATAACATCCACCTTCGAAATTGAATACTCCAGTTGCACCCCAACCGTGTTCATCATCGCCGATTAGTGCACGTTTTGGGTCGGCAGAAAGAGTGGTTTTTCCAGTTCCAGAAAGGCCGAAGAAGATAGCGGTATTTTCACCAGTTGTATTTGCACTGCAGTGCATTGGCAAGATTCCTTTTTTGGGTAGAATAAGATTCATAATGCTAAAAATAGACTTTTTGACTTCACCAGCATAGCGTGTGCCTCCAATGATAACCTCGCCAGCAGCATAGTTCACGATTACGAAGCATTGCGAGTTCAGTTTTTCATCCTCAACCTCAAGATGCGGTGCGTGGTAGACTGTGAATTCAGGCTTATGTGTTGATAATTGTTCTGTAGAAGGACGAATGAACATATTGCGTGCGAAGGCATTGTGCCATGCTGTTTGATTGATGACACGAATCGGTAGCGCCTCACTTGGTTCTGCGCCACAGAATAGGTCTTGGACAAATAGCGAATCACACGAATCAAGATAGGCGATTACCTTGGTTTTCAACCGAGCAAAAGTATCAGCATCAGTTGAGATATTCACATCTCCCCAATTAACATCAGAAGATGTACTTGGTTCGTCGACGATAAACTTGTCATTAGGAGAGCGACCAGTCCTTTCACCGGTTTCAGTAACCAATGCTCCATGGGCGCTAAGAACTCCTTCTTCTCGGCTTACAGCGAGGTCAATCAAAGAATCTGCCGGTAGATTCCAGTGAACATCGCCAGAGGGGCAGAGTCCCGAATCAGTAAGGTCCCCAGAGGGGGTTCCATACGCCTTCGCCATGAGGCCCCGACTCAGAACCACTCTTAATCCATTACGGCTGTAATCCCCTCTATTTATCCAGCCAGTAGGAGATAGCCATTCACCGCAACCCACCAACGGCTCGATATTGCCAGCAGGCTCGGGTGATATTCAAATCATGGCGATGAAAGTGCGAAGCGTGTCCGATGAGGATAAGGTCGATGACCTACTTTCTAAACGAGCATTCGAAAGAGGCGATGGCGTCGACCTTGGTGGTTTTTTTATCGCTCGAGACGCCAATAAAGAATCAGATAATACCGATGAACAATCCAACACGGAGAACGCGGAAGTCAAGCGCACAGATACCGACGAGGCGATGGGAGAAATTTCTGATTTTTTCAGCGCAGACGATTCGGTTTCCCCGATAAAGCGCGATGGGACAGTAGACAAAAAACCTGAAATGGATTCAGTCACAAGTATCGCAGTCAAAGGTGAGAAGCGGCTACATTTTGGCCTAATGATTGCCATGATAGTCACTTGGTCTGCCATCGGTGCAATTGTTGGAACCGCATTAAACCCGATATTAGGGGCGATAGGACTGCTGTCAATGGCAGTATTTGGGCTATATCTGGGAGAGAGATGGATTCCGCGTTCTGAGATGCATATTCTTGGAGTTACTTGGATAATAATCTCGATGAAATTGCTCTATGGTTTGGCGATAGACGCATATCATTGGGATTGGATTGATGCTAATGAATTGGGAACCGCTCTACTATTGATAGTCGCTTTCAATATCTACATCGCTCAACGACATGACGAAGATGCGATTGCAGCCCAGGCAACATTGGTATTATTGGCGGTTGGTAGTGCAGCCGGCGCTTTGTATGGCGAGTTTGGCGTTGCAATAATGATCGCAATCGGCACAGTTGCACTCCATGGAATGGCTCTATTGCGCAATAGTGGAAACCTTGCATCTCTAGGAATAGCGAGTTCTAATATTTGGGTTGGCTTACATGCTCTAAGTGACGATTGGTCCATATTCGGCCTACAAATTCTTTCCTTTGAGAACCCATTAAATCTCTTCTTACTGATGTGTTTTGTAACTTCACTAAACGCGGTAATGGCAACGCGCTTTGCCCGCGAAAACAATTGGTTTAGCAAGGCATTGAGCGGAGCAGGAATAGGAAACCCAGGGCTATGGTCTGTTTCGGTTGGCCTAGGAATGATAGGTGCCTTGATGGCAATCGCAGCAAATCGTTCAGAGACAGGCTATGCTCTCGCACAACTGATTATGTTACTTTCAGCATTCGGCGCCTCATATTTAGTGGTTAGAGGTGTCCCGTGGACGAGATTGGCTCCGTTTGTTTTGTGGCCCTCTCCATTGCTGATTACTCTGCTGGTTTTACTGGTCAACGGTCAACTTACAGCGCCTTCATTTATCGGTCCCTATGCGATTTTCGCTGCGATTGCAGCATTGCTTACCGCAGGGGCATTCATCCGCGACCAATCCTCAGTATCAGACCATGTTCTTTGGACCGGATCAATCGTTATTGTAATCTTACTTACTCTACTAATACCAGCCGGTAATTCGGATGGAGGGGCACGAATTCTACTAATTTCACAAGGTTTGCTTTGGTGCGGATTGGCAGGCCTCGCGATCAAACGCCAAGCACCATCTCTTGCCGGAACAGCCATACTTGCACCATGGCTTTGGCTGATGATTTTCGCCACAGATTTAGAATCAAGAATCATCAGTGATGATTTGATATTGATGTCAATAGATATATGGGATCTTTCATATTACATGTTATTGTTGATAGTGATGCAGATTCCGGTCAATCTCAGCCTAGGAAAAACCGGTGTAAATCTTGCCGCAGGTTTGGTTGGTCTATCTGAAATCGGGGCACGTTTGCGAGATAGTGGCCTACTTCGATTATGGAATCTCGGCTTTGTCTTTGCATTATCAGCAATCTTGTTAATCGCCCGACCAGAAGGATTACCTGCATTTGGATTAATTGGATTAATGGGAACATTGCTATTCACTCATTCTGTGGTAATTAGGATGGATAGGCACCAAGGAACACCCCGTACTATCTTGGGAGCGTGGGCACTGACTGCAATAATTCTCCAATGGAGATTTGGTTTTGCATCGGCGTGGATATTGCAATTGGCCATCGGGTCGTGGCTGATATTGAGTTGGAGCGATAGGCTAGCACATGATCAGCAAGAAGGCAAAGATGTGGGGGTAAACCCTCTTCTTCCAGGACAACTGATAACCTTGGTAATCGGCATAATGGCTCTGATGGCGTTGATAATCTCCTTAGACAAGACAATTAATACTCCGCTAGTAGGTAGCAGTGATTTTTTCACTGCAATAACCGAACTTAGAATCTTTACAATCACTCTTCTTCTTGCAATTGCTGTAATCTACCTCCCTCGTGCTCCACGATTAGAGAAACTCCTCCCTCCTGCCCTAGCATCGACTGCAGCTCTCGTAGCCATGCTGGTTGCAGCATCGGTAAATGATGACACAACTAGTATTTCATTGACCGTAATTGGTTTTGTAAGCACAGGTGCATGGTTAGCAGCCCAAGGCGAGATTCGCTCCGGTCTCGTTGCAGTTGCCAAGAAAAATGACCGTATAGAACGCTTAGAAGCCAAGAGAGAATTAGTCAAAACCATGGAAAATTCAGCCAGTGGTATGAAAATGCTAGATCCTGAATTATTAGAACTAGAAAGCAAGCAAAAACAACGCGCTGGAAGGCGCTCAATTAACGATGAATATGACTTAGAGGCAGGTGATATTCATCATCAACCGACGATAGTTATAACATTCATACTCGTTACTATCTTTGCCAGTGCTTGGCTAGCATATGGAACCAAATATGGCTTATTATTGATAATATTCGCCAGTGTTCTGAGCATATTATTCATCGCAGTAGCCAGATGGCGTTCAGGTCAAATCGGTTTGCAATTACCGGATTTTGCAGGAATAGAAATACCAATCGCAATTGCCATGGGCGGCCTTGCATTGATTCACATCACAGGTAGACTTAGTTCAGGAGTTGTCGAACAAGCAGACCAATGGAGTCAACTAACCCTCTTCATCGCTTTGATTTCATTGGCTGGAATTGGATTATTGGGGCGCGGTGATCTAGGATTACGAATACCATCAGCGCTCGAAGGAGTCGTCCTAGTGATGGTAATCGCAAAGATAATCACCGCTTTAATGGGCGTAGACTCGATTAGAATCGATCCAACTTTCTTTTCTCAAACCTCCTGGCGTCTGCCATTTACTATAATCGAAGTATCTCTTTTATCGATTGTAGCATTAGACGCTTGGGTCGAAAACGAACGTAGAACTAGAGGAATGCCAGACCATAGAGGCGCTGCTGGAAGGCTAGCATGGATGGCAATAATCGCAATGTTTTCGGTCGGCCCTGCAGCGTTATTGGTTGCTTGTTTTGGTGCCCATCGCGGATGGAATTGGTTGCAACCAGGAGTGGTTGTTGGCGCAGCACTAGTGCTGGTTTGGGCTTGGAGTGATCTCTCTTTCTGGCTCGAACCTCTAAAGGACACAACAGCACTAGTTTCAATCGCAATTGGTGGACTAGGGATGATCTTGGTAGCATGGAGCATCAATTCCAACAACGAATTATGGACCGCTTCAGGAATATGGGTTTCTCATCTTTTACTTCCTACCGCCATCTTTGCTTTCCGAGGTGAAGCCGATCATTGGCTAGTGGTTGCTATAATCATCGTCTCAATGGTTTCTTGGATATCAGGAGTAGTTACCTTGAGGCGTGGTTTCAGAACACTTGGAGCATTAGATTTGCTATTAGCATGGTTGATTGCAGGTAAATTGTTGATTGCAGGAGCAAATATCTTGATGATTTTAACAATGTTGATTGCTACAGCAGCGCTACTAGGTGTAGTGACTTGGTTAAGTCAAGCAAGAGAAGAGGAGTTAGCGATCACCTGATCAAGGAATCAAATTATTCCTAAGCAGGTTTTCGATTTTTTCAACCACCAAAAGATAGGGCTCTTCATCAATTCCAGCTGCAAGGCGCAGACTGATATTGGTTTTTGCCTCAGTACCCGAATTGCGCACACCAATCGAATAATCATCACCAAGGACCAATAGCAGGTTTTTTTCTCCTGCAATCTTTTTAATTTCGGGATTATCTAGAGTTTCAGTGATTATCGAGACGACTTTTGTCGCAAGCTCATTTTCACCATCCCAACGACTTCTATCACTGCCTTTTATCGAGATTCGTTGTTTGAATCCACGTTGCATAGCGGCTGTTGAAGGCTGTTTAGCCATCGCAGAGAGCACCGCTATCAAAGTAGCAGACCCATCACCAACCAATACCCATTTGTTTTCAGTCAGAGGGTGTTCCTTTGGTAGAACAATATGGCCAGAATCCTCTACGCCTAGACAATCAGGAGTTTGTTCAGATTCTAGAATACCTTTGCCCTGAATGAGGACCGAACGCAGTGCATCTGCGAGCCAGCGGTCACCGACTGCGGTTTGTATTGCAAGAACCTCTGCATCGAGCCTTGTTAGTGAAGTCAGTAATGATAGATCAGATTCTATCGACGCAGCCAATTGAAATGACCCAGCAGCCGTACGCAAAATGATATCAGCCATTTCATCACCATCTATCACTTCAAATCCAGTATCAGTTGAACGAATCATCAGACACCGGTCACCATCGCCATCCAATGCCGCACCAACCACTAGACCTGGAGGTTGTTTCTTTAGCGAACTAATCAATAGATGAGGGGAGAGAGCCGCTTCTTCAAAAGTCCATTTGTCGGTTGGTGACAATTCACCAGCACCACAATTCAAATTCATAGTTTCAGCTCGATTTGACACCTCTTGACAACCGATGCCAAATTCACCGAGCAACCCTGCTAACCAGGCGTGCGGTGCGCCCTTCGAACAATCGAGCAACAGCGAGTCACTCAGATGTTTTCCAGCCATAGGGGCGTAAGATCCAGCCCTATGTCGAATGTTTTCCTTATGAAGAGAATCAGCGGAAAATGCCGAATCTGGGAGCGAATATTTTTTCAAATCATCTTCATCAACATCTTGATCTTCAGCCGCGATTTGGTCAACAAGGTCTGATAACATAGCTTCGATTTGAGGAGTCGTTTTGTATCCTTCATTATCAAAGATCTTGATACCCGAATCGCAAACGGGATTATGACTGGCTGTAATCATACAACCAATGTTGCCTCTGTGAGAAAGCAATGCGTGGTGTAGAGCAGGGGTAGCACAAACCCCACCGTGAATCGCAGTCATTCCTGACATTGATAGGCCTTGGGTCAGAGATTCGACAAGTGCTTCGTTTCCGGGCCGGTGATCCCACCCAATGACAACACGTCCACTTCTTCCTTGCCATATGGCCAAGGCCTGACCAAGCATTCGCATCAACGTAGGAGTTAGAATCCGATCTGCATTGATCAATTCGATAGAATCGAGTTCAGAAACGGTATCGAGACTAACCTTTCCGCGAATTCCATCGGTGCCGAAAAGCATCAGATCACCTATGGATTGAGCCATTACCATGAATTCCAGTTACAGTAGTATTTGGGTGAACAAAGGAACCGACGCCCAGAATTACTCCTGGATTTGTAACTGCGTTACATCCGAGTTGACAGCCTTCACCGAGCAATGCTCCGAATTTTCTCAAATCAGAATCAATTTTTTCTTCACCAACACGCAGATTGACATTTCCCCCATCATTTCGCAAATTAGATAATTTCACTCCAGCACCAAGGTTTACACCGCCGCCCAAAATAGAATCTCCAACATAGTTGAAATGGGGAGCCTTTGCTCCAGAAAGAAGAATGCTATGCTTTGTTTCAGAACAATGACCAACTACTGCATCAGAACAAATCCAAGAATATTGACGAACATATGCACCTTGCCGAATCGAGGCATTCGGGCCAATGTATGCAGGGCCAATAATGTAAACACCAGGCTCAATATTAGCAGTCTTATCGATATGTATTGGACCATTCGTTTCATTCGATTCAACACCTGGGCGTAAATTAGAGCCGATTTTCTGTAGTAAATCATCCAGTTGCACTTTCAACCCATTTTGATTACCGGGTTGTAATATCATCCAGGGCTGTGAATGTGTCAATAATGGGAGTTGCCCTTCGCCGGAGTGACGATTTGGCCAAAGCCCATCATTTGAGCAGTCAACAGGTATCTCCATGCACCGGGCGAGGGGTCAATCTGTAATGGCCTTTCGCCACTTTGCAATCAAATCGGCGAATACACCCTCTTCCCAGTCGAGTTGTCGAGCTTGAATGATATACTGCTCTTCATGTATCTGGGTATAAAGAAACCGATCTTCCTTGTGGTCAATCCATGGTTTCTCATTCTTCGTTCATTTGAGAGATAGTGAACAATATCTGCGGCTAAGCAGGCAGGATGTTTCCTGACATATTCAACAATCTCCAGCTTCAGTCTCTCTAAACGGGCACTCCTCTGGGAGCCTATTCCTCGCATGAATAACCATGGGGACGGGTATATATTGTTGGTTCATGGGAGCCCCCCGGGCTCCCCTTTCAACCATAATAATAACCGATTTTAGCCTTTTTAGAGGGTTTTTATCAGCGTATCCCACTTCTTAGAAGAGCCTCTTCTGAACATTTCGTCGTGAAAAGTACGTTGAGGCATATGAGCACAGCGAATGATTTTACCACGGCTATCATAACACCCGTATTTTGTATGAATTGGGATGATTATAGTAGATAGGTCAAGCGCTGGTCCATTTGCTGCTGGCATTTCGACCTCAACTCTTTCCTCGATACCATCCCAGGACATTTGTCCAGCACTCGGGTAACCAATCTGTGCATCGTTTTCTAGGCGAATAACCCCTTCTGCGGAGCGAATAGGCCGCCATGCACCAGGAATTGTCCCATCTAGCCATTTGACAAGAGCTTTCATTTCTTGAATACCGATTAGAGTCAGATGAGAAGTTTCCCACCAGCCAGGACTACTGGCGATTGTTACATGGTGAACCCCAGGTTGAACCTCTCTCGAATCCAGACTATCCGACCAAGTTCGGCATAGTCCTTCGAGGCGAATTGGTATTAGAGGCAAATCTGGAGCCATGATATCGGCAAGGCGGTAAGGATTTGCTAATTCACCGGCGAGAAGTAGAGGGCGCTTATTTGACAGATCAAGAACATCTCCTAGAGATTCGCCTTTTTCGGTTTTATGGGCGCCAATCCACTGTTTCAATCCTTCGAGGTCAAGGGTTTCAGATTCTGGCATTTTAGGTGCAGTTAATGGAATAAGTTCTCTATTACTGAACAACATAGCTCCTTCTGGTAGAGGTAAAGGCGAGTTGGTTTGTGAATACTGCCAAAGACGAGGAGAGGTTGAACCCATGGGCAACCCACTAGAGTCGGTGTCAAGATATTTACTCAAAGAATAAACTTTGGAATATGGCGGGAAATGGTTGCGTGTGAAACCACTCCAGCCAAACAACCGTCTCTATCTACTACTGCTATCTGATTGAGGTCATGAGTTAGCAATAATGCAGCAGCCTTCAACAATGGCGTATTCACTCCAACCTTCAACGGCGGAATGTTGACCAATTGCTGCGCTGGAATAGCGTGCATCCAAGCAACATTTCTGTTGACTGTTTTATTGGCGATCATCTTGAGAATATCAACAGCGTGAATCCGACCCATTGGGATACGATATTCATCGATGATGTAGATATGATCCCAGTTATTGATAGTAATTTTATCCAATATCGTTGCTAATGAGGCTTTGTTAGACAAAACATGTGGGCGCTCCATAACAGAACCACATTTCACAGCTCTCGCTGCATCTTTACGCGAAACCACATCTTTTGCTTTTCCTTTGGGCTTGGTGATGGACATCATTCATCCTCCGCGGCCGGTGGCCTGACCGCTTCCTATATCAACGCTTCAATTGCTTGAACCTAGAATAGTCGGGACCCCACAGTTTGATTATTCAACCGAGCATAAAACAAGAAAACGAACATTCAATGGGGAAGAGCCTCCGATAGTATGTCTAATGACGCAGATTCAAGCGAATCTTTTGGCCCGATTAAGTACTATGTCTGGATACGAATTGACCCTCGAAATGGACGGAATTTCAAGGGAATTGGGAATTCCTACTACTGAAATTGAATCACAAATAGCCTTCTACAAAGCACACGGGGCAGTACAACAACAAACCGTTCCAGATTTCGAACCAACTTCTGTAAAAGAGGTAGTGGATTTATCTGGTGCTCAGAGTATAGCACGCGCCCCTCGATATATCGATCAACCAGAAAATTATCGGCTCAAATATGATCCTTCTACTGAAGGAATAGAGAAACAAGCACAGATTAAACAAGCGATAATGTGCGAGTCGTGCGGCTCTCCCTTAGGAATACCTGCGATAAGGCCAATCGAAGTAACCTGTCCACAATGCGGCACTCAAACTCTATACTCGGTTTGAGTTTAAATTCCCCAGTACTTTTCGCCTTGGGCTTGTCTTGCTTTCAAACCACGTAAAATGGTAGTAGTAATCCACAATAATGCAATCCACATCATGGGCTCAAGAAGGTCGTCGAAGATACCTTTGACGCTGAATTCATATGTTTGTCCAGAAAGAACATTTGTTGCAATCTCCAGTCCTTTGTTGAGAACTGAATAAACGACCATTGCAAATACACCAAGCATAATCAGACGACCAGAGAACGAACCTCGCTTAAGCCGCAGAATCAAAAATCCTGCCGTAGAGGTCAAGAAAGCTATCACTAGCCACGCCAAAGAAGAATGGAATACCGACATCCATAGTAAACTGAAAGATGTTGTTCCTACCAAGTCACTATATTTCGAAAAACCTTCAGCCACCGCAAAAATAGCACTGAAAACCGTTGAAGCCCATAATAGAGAGGAAAACATTGCAGCATCGGCATTTTCCCTCATCTCCTGCACAACTCTACCGACAGTTGTTTCAAGCCCTAATCCCTTAGAGAGGATAAACAAACCAAGAATCAGAGGCAATGCGCCGATGACAACACCGCCGATTTCATTTGGTAGCATTACACCTAGCCCCAGAATGGCCATTACAGTTCCAAGAGGGACCAACATTTTAGCACGCCATTTTGGGTCTTCAAGTGCCTTTACAATGTAATAATAAGTTCCTTCAATACCTTTGGATTGCTTAACTATGATCTTCTCTACGTGATCAATCCTTACCTGACTAGTGAGGATCGGTAAAACAGCCTCGTCCTCAGCGCCATCTGTGACTAGAATCGCTACATCAGGTTGAAACTCGATTACAACTTCTTCTAATTGGGCGGCAATAGCACGATCAGATCTCAAGCCGACCTTTTCATCACCGGTAAGAATTGCAATTTCAACCTCATCGCCTTCAGAATTGCTTTCGGCTAGAGCATCGTGCTGGTGAAGAGCACCGAGTATAGCATTGGTATCGCTTTCCTCTGGGTCGGCAATACCAAGACGTAGGGCAGCGGTTAGAACTTGCCTACGGCCAATAACAGGCCCGCGAATGGCGGTCTTGATACCAAGATCATTATCACGATCTACAGTAAGTACAAGTGTTCGAACCATACCATTTCACCCCGGATATGATGAACCTGAGATGACTCGACTTCATCAATCATCGGGCGCGCTGTTTGACTCAACAACCTCTTCATTCACCGCTTGTTGTTTTCGTCGGCGTTGTTTTGCTCTAACATATTTCAAGGGATGATCCATCCAAATTTGATCACAAAGTGAATCATCACCCTTTAAAACTGGACAATTGTGATTCAGTTTCAATTTACTACAACCAGAGGGAGTGTACTCATGATCGTACAAATGGCCTACTTGATAGGTGGTTACCGATTCTGAGAAGTCGGGAGCGGCACGGAAAAAATCAACGCAATTTTCCCGTGGCAAGCCAACAGTTCTTGAAATCGCTCCCAAAAATACCCGGCCATAATGATTGACATTTACCGCATCTGCTAATTGGCCGATTACACCTCTCATACAAGGTGGCCAATCCTCTTTTCCAGCACTAGATATTTCGATGGCATCGCTTTGCCTTGCTGCAACTAAACCAACAACCATGCCTACTGGTTCAGCCAACCTCATGGCTAAGTCTGTATTTATATCAGCCATTTTCACAATCGCTCCCGATTGGATAGTTCTCTTGATCCTTTCACGTAAAAGCCGAGCTAATTTACTAGATGACGAATACGTCCTCTCCTCGTGCAAGGTAACCCATCCGTCCTTCACATCACAATTGGGTAAGCGCCAGCGGGCACCGCTGATGGAAGGGCAAATTTCGATAAAATCCTTCAGACCGATTTGCCATAGGCCATTTTCTTTCAAGCGGATTTGAGAGATGTAGGTTTCTGCTACAACAGGCAAATTATCTAGATCAACAGCCAATAATCTCTCTGCGCGGGCAGCTTCTGCCTGAGCCCAACGTGAGATCAAACGTTCATCTTCACTGGCACAAATGACCAACCTGGCATAATAATAAGAAAAAGCCTCGAGAACTCTTCCATTTTCAGTATGAATATCACCCATTGCTGCAGCTTCAACCCCTTCATCGCTATCGACGGTATCTATCAAGCGCATCCGGCCTCTTCGCCGAGATAACTCCAACGCGCCACCGTCCAATAAAACATCGAGATCAATGCCATTCGCTGACGCTAGTTGTGCGATCCAGGGTACAGCCTGAGGAAGAAACGGATAACGTGCAAGACTAACCTCATCTTCCAAATCCGGTGTCTGCATCGGCATCGGCACAGACGGTGAAGTAAGCATGCGCACCATCAATGCTGTCATCAGTTCTTTTGAGATACCACTGTCTGGACGAGCCATGCCCGGCGATCATATCGCTGACCAAATCGCATTACAGAATGCGATTAGGGATTACTTTTCATGGGATGTCGCCGATGATTTAAGCAGCGCCCAGCAAATGGGCCAAACTTTAGTCGGTGGCTATGAATTGGACATGGGAGCATATTCTAGAATCGGAATAGTCGGTGCTGCTGTAGAAACCATGGCGGTCGAAAATTCACTTGCTGAAATATTGATAGTCGCAGATGGTAGTCTAGGCGCCATAGAGGATATTTCTCGTGTGGCCCTATTGGTTAGCGATGCCGATGGAGGGCCTCACATACAGCGAGCGGTCGAGAATCGGATACCTATTGCACTTCATGCCCACGGAGATAATGTAGAGGAGTGGAAGAGGTTTTCTGCAACCTTTTCTGATAATTATCCGTTGATTCTAACCCATCAGACCCCCGGGGAACTAGAGGGAATGGTCAACGTTGGAGGATTTACTGATGGCGATCGGGCGATCTGTCTTGCACTGGCATGTGGGGCGCCACCAACTTCTATCGAGTTGATAGGATTCAAAACCGACGATGTCGGTAAATGGAGCGGAGTGACAGATAAAGCGATTAAACTAGAAAAATTGCAATGGATGGAAAAGATAATTCAATATTTAGGGTATGGTGAACAAATTGGATAAAAACAAAATCATCTGGTTTGTTGCTATTATTTTCATCAACGGCCTTTGGGCGGTTATTTCTGATAATGAAGTATCGCAATCGATCAACCGTTCGGGTGCAGATTTCTCTGAGCAACGAGATGTTGTAATCGGGGGCGTCCTAGGAGATTCTAGCATCCCTGTGAGATTAGAATGTAATTTTATTCCAATGGAGGAAACCGTCTCCGAGATTGGTTGGGATTTGACAAAAGATGGAGAAATAATAGCGTCATGGCGGGGCACTATAGGGGATTCCTGCGATGGTTGGCAAGGGGAGCTGAACCCTGGAGATTATGTGGTAAACACAATTTCAAGTAGTAGTGTTGAGGCTACTGTTGTTCTATATCTTTCACCATTTAAGGCGATACAAGTCACCGGTCACCTACTATTCACGCTCACCTTTTTCCTCATAGTCGGAATCGAGATTATCGGTAAAAAATATTGGTCTAAGCAAAAGAAAAGTAAATCAGATAGCGACTCGAAAGTCGTATTTGAACAAGCCCCGGCCTTTGACGAGGAAGGAATCTGGCAAGATCCAATAAAACCCATTTAATCAGAAGAAGTCCGACAAAGACATTTGCCTGGCTTTATCGTTATTGAAAAGACTCTCGACACTACCTGCTAACCACTCAACATTTTGCCTGGTATAGTTGTCTACACCATAAGTATCCATAACGTGACGAGTAACCTGAATGTATTTCCTCACAGCGCCTTCGGTTACTGTAAGAGCTAGATTACCATGGCACATTTTACCCTCTGCCCCGCCAAATCTTTGCGAACCAGAATTTATTCGTGCTGGTTGGATGCACTTGCCTGCTAATGGCATACGACGATAGGAATGTCCACAAGATAAACATCTGACTTTTTGCTTGGTGAAAGCGACTAGGTTTCCGCGTAAATCCGGAAGGAAGTGAGATCTGATTACACTGCTAGCAACCACTCTGACATCCACCCCGCGCAATTTCTGTCCAAGTTGCAATTGGCCATTCATCTTGTCAATCATGGTTTCAAGGGTTTTGTAGGCTGAAAGAGGAGGGCCTTGGGCAATATTTGAACAGCTATGCGTATAGCCATATCCTCTTACTGCAGCTACAGTTCCTAGACGCCTTTCGACAAAGTCCATCATTCCCTGGATTTCTTTTGGATGAGGTTGATTTAGTGTAGATTCGTAAAAGCCACGTTCATAGAACCAAGCAGAATCAACATTCAAAGCCTCTTTATCAACTTCAGTAGGGTTTAATCGAGTCGTAAGAACAAGCGGCGCATCCATTTGCCCACCTCTGTTTGCTGGTAGAATTTCTCGGCTGAAATTCAATAAGCCATCCATCAATAATAAAATAGCATCTTCATCACCGTCGCAATTGCGCCTCTTTGCTGCATGAAACATCGGGTGGGCATATCCGCCCGAGGTATTAGACCAACCGATTATCCGACTTAGAACGCCACCTGATGTGTGAGGGGCAAGGGCTATGATTTGGTGCCCTACGAGATCTAAAGGCTCTGAGACATGATAGAAAGCATCCATGCCGTAAAATCGTTCGAGTAATTCATCGATAAAGCAAGCCGTCCTTACCAAATGATCCGCAGCGCCTTTTGCCACGACGAAGTCTTGAGGGAGAATCTCAAGTATTTGTTGATCATCAAGTAATTCATCACCCTCGATATCACGTAGATATCCAAGATCCTTGATTATTTTCCAGGGCACTCCAATTTCATATGGGGTGAAATGTGAGAGCGGCACATCACTCATGTCGTATCTTACTGTCCCATCGCGAAATACCGGAAGTTTGAATTTAGCTCTAAGAAAGCCCTTTTCCATGGCTTCAGGAGTTTGATCACGACTCATTAATTTCTTGAGGCATTTCATCCGCTCAGGGATGCGGTCTAGGCCGAGGTTAACTCGAGCATCTTCAGCAATATCATCGATTGGTACTGTTTGCAATTCTCCTCTGCGCCTAGCTCCTTTGCGTTGTGAAGATACTTCTTTTTCGGTCCTTCCGCCACAATTTTCCCCGATTATTTTCTCTCCAAATTCGTTACGACGACGATGATGACATCTCAACATCGGCGACCTACGACTACATTTGCTACATTTCCGCGAACCCAATTGAATTCTGATCTCCTTCTTTAACAATGCATTTTTCATCAATCTTTGATTTCCACCGTTGATGTCTAGAGGGAAGAGGGAATGAACAACTGGCTTTTCACGAGGCGCAGCTTTTTCGGGCCTCCCCATACGTGTACCAATGCGTACTGGTGCCGCATGCTCTAGTCTCAGGTCGCTTATTTTACGGGCGATCCATAGCGATCCATCGACTAGGTGATCATCGTATAGGATTTGAGAGTTGAGTAGTGATTTCGAATCCTTACAACCCTCGTCTACTACTTCATCAGCAGCGGCCCTACCAATTGCATCGGTTTCAGCGATTGTGAGGCCTTTCTGCCGAGCGCTGGTCTCAGCAGCGATTCTTGCTGATGATTTATCGCGATTGAGTATTTCCATGCGCTCTTCTTCTTCACCGATAATGACGAAAGCCCTTCTCAGTGAAGAAATTCTTTCTTCAGCCAATGGGACAACCTTGGATATCAGTCGCGGCGAATCCCCGTCAGAGCTGAATCCCAAACCATCAAGCATCGCTTGCCAGCCAGAAGTGATGACCAAATCATCTCCGTCATGGTGATGTCTTAGTCCCAAAACTAAGGCTGTTGCCTTTGCCAAACCGTGTAGCCGCATAATCCAATGACTATCCGCAGATTCAGGAAAAATATCATCGGCGATGGGATGCTTTCCTCCCGGGATTTGCTCCCATTGGTATTCATCTTCTTGTTCGGGCAGAAGGGAAGCCATAAGCCGAGAATCCCAGTTGGAAACACCCCCCTTGATACGTAGGCATTTCGTCTCAGAAACCGGGTGGCATTTCACTCCTTTTTCTAGGACGGTTTCAGGCGTATTTTCTATCGCTGCGGCGGCGATCATGGCGGAAATCGCAGGTATCCATTCCAAGGGCAAATCCTTCCACCAAGGGTTATTGGCCGGAGTCAACGAGGTTTTAAAACGCAAAGAAACCGCCTTACTAGAAGCCCAATCGGGAACTAGTAAGCGTAATGCATCAAACCACTTGCGCTTTGCATAAACGTCCTCCGAAGTAACGATTCCCCCACCCGGGAAACCCACGGGTAAATCCTCGCGCTTCACTCCGATAATATCGCAGAAATCCCCTACCTCTTTCTCGCTTGACAACTCCTCTAGAAGATCAGCAGCCCACCAATCAATATTGTAACCAGAGGGTACTAATTTTTTGTTATTTTCAAGAAACTCGCCATAGCCGATAACGATTTCACCATTATCCCAAATCGATGAAACCTTCCGGCTCAAAACACCAAAAGATTCAGCATCATCAAACCGGAAAAACCTACCATCATCCAATATCACCCACGGCCCTTCGGCAACGTCACATGGTGTCACAGCGCAAGCCTTCCCCGGTCGCTCAATTTTCATCTGCGTACCAACTGCAAGGAAATCATCCATCGCTACCATGCTAGCAGCATTGCACGACGCAGCAGCTAGCCCAGAGGGCCTTGCTCTGCCATAACGCAAACGAAACCCACCGGCACGGCCAGGGCTTCCAAATACCGGTCTTCCAGCGATAATATCCTTCATGAATTTGTTTATTTTTGGGACTTGGCGCGATTTGAAACCATGTTTATCGCCTCCTTCAGAATCCTTATTCCGATCAGCAAATTTGCTAATGAAATCCCACCCTGGGACATTCATTCTTTCAGTATGGCGCTGGATTTTAGGTGCTTTTAGACACATTCCTTCGCCAATTACCAGTAGGACCCCACCGCGGATTCTCGGCTCGTCGATATTTCGGACTCTGCCGTAGCCTGCGCATTCAATGGATTCAGTAGATTCACCATTGATCATCACCGGGCACGCTTTGACAATTTCTTGAATTTCCTCCGGTGAAGGGCGGTACTGCAAATTTCCCCGGTAAAGAGCAAACTCCTCCTTGACCCGTTCTATTTCCGGCTGGCTTGGTTTGTAAGAATCAATTCCCAATTTCCGACGAATCATATCTGCGATTAGAACCGCTAAGGCCTGTGCAGTTCCCCCGGCGGCTCTAATTGGACCAGCAAAATGAATCGAAACGAATTGGGATCCATCTAGATTCGAAAGCAATCTAACCTCGCTAATTCCTTCTAGCGGCGCGACCAGTACCGCTTCGGTTAGAATGGCGAGACCCACTCTTAGGCCGACATCAATGCTCATCTGTGTGCCTCGCCCTTCATCTCTACAACGAATCGCAACCTGTTCAGCCATTCTAATAGCGGTTGTTTCACGATCTTCATTGTCAAGCATTACTCGAATATCATCGGCGATTTCCAAACCATCTAGGTGGTTGACCAGTAACTTTTCAGTTCTCCCAGCTAAATCAGAGGCCCGGGGAATTTCAACAAATGTTTGATGGTCAAGACCCTTAGAACGCGCCTTTTCCGCGACATCGTAGGCCTCATCAGCCCTTTCATCCATCCATAAATGGTAGTCGTCAATCTCTTGCTGTAACGCATCGAGATCAAGTCCGATAATCGGATTATAACCCGTTGCTGGCGCGGAGACTACCATGACGACCTGATGTGCCTATTGGCGACACCTTATGAGGAACTCTCAAGGAGAAATATTGTTCGTAAGGTCTATCGACAAGCGTGTCGAGCATCGCGCATGACGGTTCCCGAAGGTATGCGCACAAATCCCCGCTGGGCGGAGTTAGTAGAGTTGGTAAAGGAGCTCGCCTTTCTCGATGGAGGTAGCGATGATGCATTCACCCTAGCCAGCGGCAGAACCAGCAGGTGGTTCTTCGACATGAAACCAGTAATGATGCATCCACATGCTGCACGTTTGCTCGGAGAACTGATAAATTCCCGCCTTGACACTCTAGGTTGTGATTTTGTCGGAGGTTTAGAATTAGGAGCAGTGCCACTGACTGCATTAGTTGTAGCAACTGATACGTCTTCAAATCGTCTTGGATTTATGGTTCGCAAAGAGGCTAAAGGCAGAGGGGGCCGTAAGACAAACAACCCCCCAGGTGTAGAGGGAACGTCGATTGCAGATGGCGGCAATGTGGTTGTTCTCGAAGATGTAACCACTACTGGAGGCTCAGCCATTAAGGCGGTTGAGAGAATAGAGAGAGACACGGCTTGTCAGGTAATTGCTGTAATTAGTATACTCGATAGAGAAGAAGGCGGAGCAAAGATGTTCAACGATGCAGGAATTCATTTTGAGAGTTTGCTTGTACGAACTGATATTTCAGGCTAGGTGTCCATTTGCGATATATTGAACTCTCCACCGTTCCCAGTGAAAATCTCGATTTTCATTATGCTAAAGGAGCGGACAGGCTTGCAACTCCGTGGCAAGTGGCAATGAACAGAGCGGAATTTTTAGCAACCCTCCCAATACCAGATGGACCGATTGTAGACCCTGCCTGCGGTAGTGGAATACAAATGGTTGCATTTGCCAATGTGCTTTCTCGACCGGCCCTTGGCATTGAATTAGACGAAGGTACAGGTGAATTCGCAGCTCAAAACATTGGCTCTGTGTTAGTATCATCTCCGAATATAAGGGGGAAAAGCGGCATTATTATCGGCGACGGCCGAGAGGCAAAGTTGGCGCTTGAGGCTGCAGAGATTAGCGACTCTGTCGGCTTTCTCCACCTCGATCCTGCGCGACCAAAAAATTCACGCACACATGGGCTAGATGAGATGGCCCCCCAGATCGGTGAAACCCTTTCTGCATGGAAACCATATTTGACAACCGGAGAACGTGGCCCGGCAATAATGCTTGATCTTTCACCACGATTGACCGATAGTTTGCGGACAGAGGTCGAAGAGATAGTCGATTCTGTGTGGCCCAATATTGGTAGAACCTGGGAATGGACGAGTAGGGGCAGGGGTAGAATCGACCGCCTTTCATTATGGTTGGGAGCAGCCTCTTCAATTGGAATTAAGCGTAGATTTGTTCGAATCCCCCCCGACTTCGAACCTACTTTAATAATTCAAGGAGCGGGCAGAGAAAGTGAGATTCAAGTTTCAAATAGATATTCTAAGCCGGGAGACATGATAGCTATTATCGATTCAGCATTAGTAGAATCAGGGTTGGTATATTCATGGTTTGAAGATGTCTTATCTGGTCAATCGGTAGAATGGTTAGATGTCAAAGGTAGACGACCGACGATTCGCCATAGTGGATTGTTTGATTTGCCAACCCCTGAGCATAATTTATTGATACAGGCCAAGGGACGGGTAATCGCTACTTTCAATTCCCCTTTGGACGAAGAGATCCTCGAACTTATAATCGATAAAGCACAGGCAAAATCAATCGGTGATATCCGTGTCCGGGCAAGAGTAAATCCAAGGGAACAACCACGGCTACAATCAATGCTCGACAGGCGCTTGGATGATAGAGCAAAAGGCATCGCGTTTGTCTGTAATGATTTGGTAGATGGGTCATTACTATTGTGCTTGATGAAATGAACGATTACTAATAATAACAAGGGCACTGCGTTTTACTCTCGCGTTAAGGGGTACCGCTAATCAATCGCGGTATTGATATATGGGGGGTCAGTCGGATTGTCGCTCGACATTGTGTTGGTACGCACTTGAAGGTGATTGCATGGCAAAAGAACAAGACCTAGGCGACGATTTCTCCTATCTGATAAGAATCGCTAATACAGACATGGATGGTCTCAAGCCATTGAATACTGCATTGACTTCAATCAGGGGCGTAGGGGACCGAACAGCGGCACAAATCTGCGAACATGTTGGCGTAAATCCGTCCACTCTTGCGGGCACTCTTTCCAAGGAACAACAAGATGTTCTAAGAGAAGCGCTCGATAATTACAATCAAAATGTTCCACTATGGATGTTGAATCGCCAACGAGATTTAGAGTCCGGCGACGAGTTGCATCTAATCGGCCAAGATCTGATGTTGATGAATGATGATGATATTTCCCGCCTTCGTGCAATCAAGGCATACCGCGGTATCCGCCACGCTGGCGGACACAAGGTACGTGGACAAAGAGGCCGCTCCAACGGTCGTTTTGGACTCACTCTTGGAGTTCAGAGGAAGAAGTGATAGGAGGCTATTAGAATGGGACATCCAAAGTTTTCACGCCCTAAGTTTGACACACCATCTCACCCCTGGAAAGCCCAGAGGATCGAGGAGGAGCATGCAATCGGTGCCAACCATGGCCTGAAGAACATGAGAGAGATTTGGAAGGCCAAATCCCAACTCCGCCGACATCGTCGCCAAGCCATGAAGTTGATTGGTAGGGTAGATACCACAGAAGGCCACTGGTCTCGTGAGAAAGAAGCATTACTCCAATCCATGCATCGCAAAGGTTTGATTTCTTCAGATGCAATTATTGACGACATTCTCACACTATCAACAGAAGATATTCTCAACCGTAGACTTCAAGCTCAAGTCTATTACAAGGGATTAGCTTGTTCCATGAAGCAAGCACGCCAATTAGTGATTCACGGACACATCTGTCTAGGCGATCAAAAGGTTACGATTCCTTCTTACCCAGTAAACAGAGATGACGAGGAAATGATTCGTTACCATCCAAGCAGTATGCTCAACGATGAGAATCACGAGATTCGCCAGACCATTATGGGAATGCGCGACAATGCTGAATACGCTGAAGAAGAAGTAGATCCTGAATTCGATGGTAAAGATGCATCCAAAGTAAACGAAGCAGCGGGTGCTGCACCAGAAGCAGAGGATACAATTCCGGCAAAGGGAGGTGACCAATGATGTCACGTAAAGCAATAGTAAATATTTTCTCATCATACAATAACATCCTCCTGACAGCAACCGATCTTACCGGTGCTGAGACAATCGCAACCTGCTCTGGTGGGCAAGTTGTCAAGTCGAGCAAAGATAGCGGCGGACAATTCGCAGCAACAAGAGCCGCAGAAAAGATGGCTGACCACTTGAAGGAGAGAGAGTTCACACAAGTTATTGTAAAATATCGCGCGCCAGGCGGAAATAAGTCGAACAACACAGGACCAGGCGCTCAAGCAGCAATCCGTGCACTTACCCGTGCCGGTGTTGTGATTACTCGGATTGAGGATGTTACCCCAATCGCTCACGACGGGACTAAGAGCAAGGGCGGCCGTCGTGGCCGTAGGGTTTGAGGTGATTTCGATGAAAGCACAGATAGTTGATGGCTGGCCTAAGGAAAACCGAATTCGTATTTTACTTACGGAGAGTGACGCATCTCAGGTTAACTCCTTGAGAAGAACCATCCTTTCGGATGTTCCAAAGATGGCGATTACCAAAGTCAGAATCGAACAAGGAACCACCATCGATGAGAATGGGAAAACTATGGAATCGATCAATGTATTGCCCGATGAGCAATTAGCACATCGTTTAGCAATGGTTCCAATCCCAACATTTCTCGATGAGTTTCTCTTCCCAGAAGATGATCCAAACAATGAGAATCTTGCAGAAGACCAATGGGGTAGCCCTCAATCACAGATTATCTATCACTGCTCTGTAAAAGGACCTGAGGTAGATAGCGAAGAGGAGTTCAAAATAGTTCATGCAAGTGATCTTAACGTATTGGGTGAAAGCAAATTACAGATTCGTGACGAACATGCAAGAATTCCATTAACTCTACTTACATCTGGTCAATATATCGAATTTTATGCCTATGCCTCTTTGGGCCGTGGTAGGGACCATGCAAAGTGGGCACCTGCAGCAGCTGTAGGATTCGAGCCTCGCAAACTTGCAAAGCTCGATAAAGCACGTAAAGCAAAGGTACTATACGACCTCGATTTAACACTAACAACCGGCAAAAGCGTCGATGGAAAACTATTCACCAAGGGTGTATGTGAAGATATCGATGATGTCATTGCTCTTCAACGTGCAATGCATCAAGTTGGAGATGGCACCGGGCGCGAAGGCGATTTCGATAACGCAATTATCTTTGAAGAGGTTCCAGGCGAGTTCATTCTGACCTTCGAAGGCGATGGTGCATTAGACCCAGTCACAATATTCAATTACGCAATTAAGGAATTGGCTAACCGTTTCGATAAGATTCAGGAAGAAGTCGATTTAGCATTAGCTTGATTCCCCGACGTACCAATGCTGATGTGCGGTAAGCATCTGCGTGTTGCATGGGAGAGTCAACAACTCACGTTGGCGGCCATATCACTTTGCTATTCTCGATTAGCGATGATGCACTACTGCCAAGAAGACAAGGGTCGAGAGGAGCAGGTCTCTGTTTGAAGGATGGAGTAAAAGTCACTATTGAACGCTATGACAATAACGATGAAGAATCTTCATCTGAGATTATTGTTAATGATTATAATGATCAAATAATCGAAGGTGAACATGAATTATTAGCAGATTTACTAGAAGCATTTCATTCGACCTACAGACTTTCAGGAGACATTTCACACCGGGTCGTGATGACCTGCGAATTGCCATTATCGCAAGGATTTGGTATGTCTGCAGCTGGTTTGTTGGCGTGTGCTTTAGCATTGGGCGAGATTCATGGCGTTGACGATATTGGCCCTCTAGTAAGATTGGCTCATCGAATAGAGAGACAACATTCTGCTGGTTTGGGCGATGTCCTTGGTCTTTGGGCTGGAGGGGTTGCATTACGTACTAACCCCGGTTCACCCCCTTATCCAGGCAAAGCGAGAGGATTCAGTATAGATTCAGAAGCGATATTGGTTTGGGTCGTTGGTGCTAGCCGCCACACTTCACAATACATCGACAATGCAGACTGGAAACGCGCGATAAATAAAGCTGGCAATTCTTCAGTTAAGCGATTAGCTGATAGGGATTGGAAGCCAGAGGCATGGCCCGAATTATTAATGGAATCAGATAGATTCGCTATTGGGTCAGGAATGTTAAATGAAAAAGATCGCAGTGATTTATTAGCCGATGTACATGCTTTAGTGACCCAGGAAGGATTTGGAGAAACTGCGAGTTGTCATCTGTGTATGCTAGGGTCTTCACTTGTGATCCTTCCCAAAGATTTGACGAATAAACCCGTATTCACAGAGGAATTATTACAAAAAATAAAACATCTTGGTTATGGTGTAATGCTGACTAGGATTGAGTAATCCTTGAGATGTCCAATGGGCCATTATCTAGTAATACCACACCAGGAACGTGGAGATTATCGCTAAAACCATGTCTGAAAATAATTGCCCCCTGTCCCCAAGATTCTACGTAGCGACTGGTTTGCTTCACCATCTTCTTCCTTTGAAAACCAACATCAGCTCCATAGAAATGCTTGGCGTCAATCCAAGCGATTGGCTCACCATTGATAGTGACGTGATCGAGGAATAATAGATCTGGTGTGTTTATTGGCCTACCATGTTCGCTCATTTGTTCTTTAACCATCTCTGGTTGTCGTCTGATTCGAACGCCCTTATCTTCGAACCAGTCTGATATAATATCTTCAAAGGCATCAGCCCTTTCTTGGGTCTCGGATTGGTCGACATTGCTTACACGATCAGCAGCCTCAGCCGCTTCAAACTCCTGCCTCTCCCTCTCCTTGAAACGCGACGGCTCGCGTAGTGTTTCCTTGATTTTTGTTTTCGACCAACCCATCTCTGTTAGAATCTCTCGGAAAATATTCATCGGGGGAAAATCAAACTTTTTGGTTAATTGTAAAACCGTCATTCCTTCTCTATACAAATTAGTCATTGCTTTTGATCTTGATTTCATTTTCCCATGGGTGTAGACGGTTTTTTGCTGTAATAGGGCACTGCGGAGGGATAATGCTTGATCCAGTGTCATATTGAACGGCGCAACTTCTTTGCCAATTTCATCAACTCTTTGATTCGAAAGCCATCCGAATTCTCCCTTACGTACTACCATCTTGGCAATTTTACCTTCGGTTTTCAACGGTACTGGAGAATTGGACCAAGTAAACTCAAAGTTATTTACTTCTTCAAGATCTTTCGGAATCGCCATCGGCAATGGCCTAATCGTGAAACGTTTCATTGCAAAATCTCTTGCACTATCATCAAATTCAGCGTGTCTTTGCAGCAAATCACTTCTTTTTGGGCCGCCATATGGTTTAGGTGAGCGTTTGTGGTGAGAGCGCTTTTTATCGCGGTCCCTCCCTCTTTCATCACCTGCCATACAAACTGCTCTTCATTACACTCCATGAACAAACCGGCTCAACCCTTCACTTGGATGAGTGATTTACTAAATCATCTAACAACCTTTGACTGTAGGAAATTATCAAACGGCGAAAACTTTGCTTAAAAATTCTAGCAAATCCCTTAATTCGCCAAGCGGTTGAGATTTCCACTCCTCCTCCTTCACGAGCAAGTACGGTGATACAGATATTGAGTTCTGCAATGGATTTAGCAACCTCTTTTTCCATACGCAATTGCCCTTGATGGGAGAAGCATATTTCAGAAAAGCCATCTCCTTCACGAATCGAATCAACACCCCATCTAGTCTCAAGCAGGGCTCCCTTGTTCATAGAATGAAATGCGAGTTTCTGGCCTTGAATCATCTTTCCTGAATCAGAAGTTAATACTTTGATTGTATTGCTATTCCATGTAGGCCAGGTGTCGATGTTCAGTAATGATTCTCTTGCCTTTTCGGCAGAGTCAATCGGAAGTTCAGCGCGAATACAGTGCACTGTAGGTCCACCCATGGGGGGTCCATCATGAATCCAGCCATTGTTTTTGGGACAATAGATGAAATCCTTTGAATAGATAGAAGGGTAAAGCAAGGTCATGCGACGGAGCATAACCTTACTACTTGTCCTCTTCTTGTCAATGCCGTTTTCTCTCGTTTCTGCCGAAGAAGAGGGTATTGATTGGACTCTTTCTGCAGGTGGTCCCTTAGATGACACGTTGGCAAAGCATATCATTACCGATACAGGATTATTGGTGGTTGCTGGTAGTTTTTCTGGTGCCATTGAATTCGATTGGGATGGTCTTTCAGCAGATGATAATGGCAACAGTGATGTTTTTATTGCTCAAGGATCATCGACAGGAATTTGGACAAATACCACTGGAGTCGGTAGTGAAGGCGATGATGCAGCGGTAGATCTAGCACTCCATCCATCTGGCGACATCATAGTGTTGGGGTATTATTGCCGTGAAAGTTCTCGTAGTGCATGCAATTTGACGTTCACCGATAATATTACTCTTGAAAAACCTAGTTCTTCAGATGATAGCGGTGGCATTTTTATTGCACGCGCTGCCATTACTGGAAGTAGTTTAGAATGGATTTGGGCAGTACAGGCTACCGACAGCATTGCAATTGAGCCCAAAACAATCTCTATAGCGAATAATGGCACAATTGCATTTTCATATGCAAACATCGGAGTAATGGAGATGAATGGTGAGGATTACCCATCTGGGGGGGCATTATCAATAATGCAACTAGATGAGAATGGAGACTTTCTTACGTTAACATTTTTTGATTCAAGTAGTGGATTATTAGAATTCAATTACCATTGTTACGAGCCAAATGGCAATCTATACGTCATTTCTTCCTTTGTAGATTCAATCGCTACTGGAAATAGTGAAGGAGTCCAGTCAAATGGAAACTCGGACATCATGGTAGCAGAGATTAACTCAGAGGGTGCAGTACTTTGGATTGAAACCTTTGGCGGTAGCGGATATGAATGGCCAAGTGGATGTGCAGTGGATAGCGCAGGTCAATTATACGTCGTTGGGCAGTTTGAAGAACAGGTGGTAATTCAGAACGAGACACTTGATTCCAATGGCTATTCCGATATATTCGTTTTAAGGTTTTCAACAGGTGGTGTTCTAGAGGGCTATCTAACCGCCGGTGGAAATGGTCCCGATAACGTTGCAGGCATCGAGATAAACCCACAAGGTAGTATTTTCATTAACGGGGGATACGGCTTAAATTTAACCATAGGTAATGATGAATTACAAGATGTGGATGGTAACAAATATCTGATGGATGGCTTTATTTCACAAATTTCTGCCGATGACGAATGGCTTTGGGTAGTAGCGATAACAAGTAGTTATGACATCCATCCAATCGGAATCGATTCCACTATTACATCATCACCTGTGGCAAGTTTTGTATTCAAAGGTAAAGCGGAAATGAATGGTAATAACAATTCAAGCGTCGGAGGTAATGACTTTGTCATCTGGCAATATGGTAGTGATTTTGATGGCGATGGATTTGTTGATGGCGAAGATAATTGTTACAAAGTGATAAATCCAGATCAGAAGGATTATGATGATGACGGCGAAGGTGATTTTTGTGATCCCGATGATGATAATGACGGTGTATTAGACGGTGATGATGATTGTGACCCCGAATCAAATATCGATAGCGACACCGGGTGGCTTTCAAATCAAAATACCGATTATGATGGTGATGGTTGCCGCAATGCGGGTTCGGAAGACAGCGATGGAGATAATGATGGCATCGATGATGTCGAGGATAATTGTGCAGAAGGCTCCATCGGTTGGATTTCGACCATCGAAGAAGACCAAGATGCCGATGGCTGTTCAGATCAAGATACCGATGAAGACGGCATTGTTGATCAGATGGATGTTTGTCCACATGTTGCAGATTCATCACAGGATGATTTAGACAATGATGGAATTGGAGATGCATGTGATGATGATATCGATGGAGATGGCATTAGTAATCCAATCGATACCTGCCCTGTAGATTCTCCATTATGGCAATCCAATGAAGGTAGCGATCATGATTCGGATGGATGCAAGAATGAGATTGATACCGATGATGATGCCGATGGTTATCTCGATGATAGCGACTCATGCCCACGCGGATTAATGTCTTGGAATGCAAGCTATGACCGTGACGAAGATGGTTGTAGTGATGCTGAAGATGATGATGATGATGCCGATGGATATCTCGACGAATTTGATAATTGCCCGCAAAGCATCGTGATTGGACCAGCTGGTTATTTACAGGATTATGATGAAGACGGATGTTTAGATCCTGTTGAGGATGATGATGACGATGGTGATGGCATAGATGATGCAAATGATGAATGTAAATTCACCTTCCCACGATTAGCCGTGAACCCAAATGGTTGTTCTAATTCAGAATTGGATGACGATGGCGATGAAGTTGCAAACGTTGACGACCTTTGTCCAAACTCTGAAGCGGGCGCCCTTGTATCTGCTAATGGTTGCATTACAAAACTAATTCAAGATGATATAGAGGCAAAAAGTTCCGATGATGGTCTCGCAACTTCGACGATACTATTCTCAATAGCAGGATTGATCTTCATAGTGGCATTAGTAATTGTAATGAGAAAGGAAGACGAAGTGGATGAATCGATATCCGCTCCTAGGCACGATAATGGTTCTGAAAATAATCCAGAAACCGTAGTCGAACAAGAAGTTGCTCAATCTCTCGAACCAGAGATAGAGAATCAAGAATAGATAACAGCAGGTGCCATTGGCATTGCAGATTTACTTTCCTCATCTATCCCCACCTCTAATGAGGATAGCCCTAATTCAGAGCAGATGAACTCCTTAGCAGCACTGATGACCTCTGCCTCGTTCAAAGCCCCGAGAAGGATTCTGCGGTCTTCATCACTCCATTTGAAAATTTGTGGCAACATTCTCTTACCCCAGAGAGCCATTACTTGACCCAAGTCTTGCTGTTCAACGAGTTTAAGGTTTGAAATATTAGCAGCAAATGATTTAACATTTTCACCACTGATTATATGGTTTAAACCAGCGATAGCAAGATCCCGTTTCCACTCTTCACAAATTACAATACGGGCTGAATTAGGCGGCTTTCCAATGTGCTTTTCAGCGATTCTTGAAACGCGCCGAGCATGCTCAAGAAAATTTCTAATCCAGGTTTCCCTATCTAGAACCGCGATTTGCCCAGTTGATAATTCTCCAGTTTCTTGTAATGTTCTAGCAGCAAGAAGGTCGCCATTACCCAAGCCATTCCACCACATCTCTGCCAAATGGGGAGTTGCTGGAGAAAGAAGGTGTGCCCAGGTTTCGAAAAACGAATGCCCTAAGTCCCGGTTATTTCCGCCACGCCTTCGGTACCAATTCAAATCCTTTTGAATCTCAAAGTGACTTATTTCAACTGCGCCTCTCAAGTCATTACATTCCATCAGTTCACGCCATTGATTGACACGTTGGCTGAGACGAGCGCTAAGCCATGCATCGATTTCCGACGTATCCGTTCCCCAAGATTCAATGCTTTGTGGTAAACCATACAGTAGATTCAACTGACGCCATGCAGAGGTTATCCCTTGGTCAGACCATTCCATTTCAGCTACTGGCTGGGCCGCAAATAGGATGAAAAGACGGAGTGTATCAGCGCCATAATTCTCGATGATACTTGCCGGATCTACAACATTCTTTTTCGATTTACTCATCTTTTCAACTCTACCGATAATTATCGGCTCACCTGTTGATTTCAAAGAAGCAACACCATTTTCAATATTGACATCAGTAGGCAATACCCATGTGCCATCTTCTTTAGCAAAGGTAGCATGAGTCACCATTCCTTGACAAAGTAATGATTGGAAAGGTTCGTCGATATCGTGCAAACCAAGGTCACGTAATGCTTTGGTCCAAAACCTTGAGTAGATTAGATGCATCTGTGCATGTTCAATTCCGCCACAATAGAAATCGACATTCATCCAGTGATTTACAACCTCGGGTTCAAAGCACTTTTCATCATTAAGAGCATCTGTATACCGAAGGAAATACCATGATGAATCTATGAAAGTATCCATGGTATCGGTTTCTCTTTTACTGGCTTTTCCACAGGATGGACAATCCGCCTCTTGAAATGTTGGCGATGATTCTAGCGGATTACCTTGAACAGAAAAACTCACATCATCTGGTAATTTTACTGGTAATTGGTCATCTGGTACCGGCACAGCCCCACATGATTCACAATGAATGATTGGAATCGGTGTACCCCAATATCGCTGTCGTGAAATCAACCAATCCCTTATTTTCCACTGAATCGAACCTTTGCCACAATTTTCTTTTTCAATTGCATCGATAACCGCTCTCTTCGCATCTTCACCGAATAAGCCGTCGAAACCAGTACGAGGCGAGTTTATCATCCATCCATGTCCTTCGAATGCTTTTTCCAAATCTTTTACTTCAGCATCTTGCTTTTCGGCCAATACGTTGTGAATCGGAATTTCGTATTCTTTAGCAAAATCAAAATCACGCTGATCGTGGGCTGGAACTGCCATAACCGCTCCAGTACCATATGAAGCGATTACAAAATTTCCAATCCAAATCGGTATTTTATCACCAGTTAACGGATGTATCGCATATCTACCAGTTGCAACCCCTTTTTTCTCCTTTAACATTCCTCTATCGAAATCGCTCATCACTCTAACTTCATCTCGCAGACTTGACCATTCATCTTCGAATTCAGTGCCGATTAACAATTTCTCGGCCAAAGGATGCTCCGGAGCCAAAGTCAGGAAAGTAACACCAAAAATAGTATCAGGTCTAGTGGTAAATACCTCGATAACCGAGTTGGTATCACCTTCGATAGCAAAGCCGATGGTCGCTCCTTCAGAACGCCCCAACCAATCTTTTTGTAATGATTTAACGTGTTCTGGATAATCAATATCGTCTAAACCATCCCAAAGTTGCTGAGCATAATCTGTAATGCGAATAAACCATTGTGGAATCTCCCGTTGCTCGACAACCGCCCCAGATCTCCATCCCTTTCCATCGATAACTTGCTCGTTTGCTAGAACTGATTGCTCAACAGGATCCCAATTGACAGCAGCATGCTTTCGATAAACCAGCCCTTGTTCCAACATTCGTAAGAAGAACCATTGGTTCCAGCGATAATATTTTTCGTCATGACTCATTATTCTGCGACTCCAATCATAAGAGAACCCCATCCTCTGCAATTGGGCGGTAATGGTTTTGATATTGCCATCGGTGATTTCTCTAGGGTGGGCTCCTATTTCCTTGGCAGCGTTTTCGGCAGGCATGCCAAATGAATCGAACCCCATCGGGTAAAGGACATCAAACCCGGCTAATCGACGATAGCGAGCAATAGAATCGCCTATGGTGTAATTACGAACATGTCCCATGTGCATTTTGCCTGACGGATAGGGATACATTTCAAGACAATAGAAAGTAGGTCGACCTGAACGCTTTCCCTGTTGAAAGGCGCCGGAATCAGTCCAAGCCTTCTGCCATTTTGTCTCTGAATGTGGGGGGTAAGACTCCGACATCGACAAACACTCCACTAGGGCTACGTCGAGGCGAGTTCAGGACTCGATTTGAACCATATGGTCAGAACTCTGTTGTCTCTAGCAGGAATAGGGCTTCTTTAGTCAAATGATATCGGTTTTTGAGACCAGATTTTCGCTTTTCAATCAAACCATACTTGTGCAAGGTTCTCAAGTGGTGACTGATAAGTTGCTGAGACTTCTCTAGTCTAACAGCCAACTCTGCTTGAGTGGGGTACTTTTTCATTTGCTCATCATCATCCAATAGGCGTAATATCTTCCCTTGAAGGCTATTTGGATCTGGAGTAAGAGGTGGTAATGGTAATTTATCGACTGAGATACTGGGGTGAAGATCACTGGTGAAAGGGTAATATCTAACCAAACGCCCATCTTTTAGTCTCCAAACCATCTCCTCGTCCTCAAGTATTTTCAGGTGATGAGTAATCTGGCCATTTGACATACACAATTCTTGCATTAGGGCACGGAAATGACAGCCTGGGTTAGCGGTAAGGTATCCCATTAAACGTCCTCTTTGGTATCGGCCATCATTGGTTTCACTGGTACGTCCAAGCAAACCGAGAAGCCAAAGTCCAGCCGAAGTGGCAGGAATCCTCCAACTTTCATTGGTTGCAATTGATACAAATAGAATCCCGAGAATACTCGTCGAAGTAATTACAACAATCGTAGTGGTCACGAATGGATTGATTTCCTCAGCCTCGGTTTGCACAGTAGAAATAGAATCAGGCTTTTCTTCAATATCCTCTGATACTTCAGGTATAGATTCAGATATAATTTGAGTAATAGTAAAGGCTGTGACATCGAATTCAGAGCAGACAAACGGTATCGTTGCCTCCAATGCAGAATATTCACCAATAACACCTACCGCGGGAATCCAACCGATTTGAGTTGGCGCTCCGGCGAATGCCATCATGGAATTACCATCATCAAGTAGCCAACACTCACCGTTTTGAGTGGTAATCATCGACCAAGTACCACTTTTTAGGGATTCACTGGGAGCAACAAAAGAATCATTTTCGCCTTGCTGTGTATTTGTTTCTGTTTCAGGTGTAGGTAAAGGCAATTCGAATCCAGATTGTAGAGGATTAATGCTGAATGCATTTGTTATTGATAATTGAAAAGAATATTGCCCATCATCCAGATTGGTGGAAAGAGTTGGAAGCGAAAGAGCGGCACCGGTGTCAATCCTTTGCACCAGCTTTCGGTCTACACAATCGGTAACTAATTCGATAATTTCATCAGTAGCAGTAATGATTGTTACTGATATTTGACAAGTCTCAGACCAGAATATATCGGTTGCAATATCGGTAGTCAGTATTGGAGTTATAGTGAGTAATGTGTCTTCTTGATTAAATTCAGTTATCAGTTCAAGGTTTGCATCATTACATATTATTCCAGTTTCTTCAGAAAAGGAAATCGGTATCGAAGTCCAAATACTCAGTTCTGGTGCCTCAGCAAAGAGCGTATAGTCGCCAGGGGGAAGACCGCAGCCCTCATTGTCAAACATGAATATCTCTGGTTGGTTGAAGGTTTCAATTCCACCATTCGCTTCGATAAGGTTGTAAATTTCAAATTCATTACAGGTCTTTAACGACCTTGAGTCGTGAACAACTTCACCATTTTGATCCATCAACCAAGTTTCCACTCGACAGGTATCAGTGAAGATTAGAGTGATATCCTCGTCCTCTTGATTGGTTAATTCGACACTATTCTGTATCGAACTGGTCTCTGAATCATATTCTCCTAAGATAATCCCCATCTGAAGACCTGAGTTTTCAGTTGTATTAGCGGCATTGGCTGAGATAACACTTATTTGGCTACTCAAAACATTATCTCCTAAGGCAAATGAAATATCATGTTGTCCAGTTGATAAATCCATTACGGTTTGCAGTAATGGTCTGACTTCAAACGGAAGCAAAACCTGATTGCCGGGTAAACAAGTACTCCATATCTGCTCAAAACCATCGATTTCAGAGGTTATTTTACAACCCTCTTCATCGAATGCAATACTGGAAGTAGTGGGATTGAAGAGGCTTAGGGTGAGTAGTGCTCCACTCCCTTCGCGCACAATACCATCTCTTGTTGATAGTTTAAGGTCAAGCTCAAGGTTGGAATCTATAATAAATGCTGATTGAATCTCTACAGGTATGGTAGTGGTCAGCCCACTTCCTTCCAATATCACTTCTATTGAATATAATCCACTTTCAACTAATTGGCCATCATCATCTTTTAGATCCCATTTCAGTTGGTCGAGTGAAGTGATACTATCTGCACCCAAATCCAACCCTCTGCTTTGCCCAATACAAGCTGAAGACCCATCAAGGACGATTTCAGTTTGACCGTGAATAACAAAATATGCATTACAAGAGGGGTCTGTATCAATGGCTATCGCATCACCTTGGTTGATGACATCGACATCTAGTGTTACATTTTCTCCAGCGGTGAACCAACCCCTTGCTGGATAATCAACCAATGTGGCTTCCAGAGATGGCTCCATAACGCTGGACGCCGAGACAGGCAGCGCCAGAATCAATGCCGCCAAAATTACGAAGTACAGCTTCCGCTCCCTTCCCATAGAGACCTCATGGACCATCATCCCTTAGAAGGGATGTGGTATGTACCATTGGTGAGCGCAATGGTTGAATGCATTATCGAGGACGATGAAATTATCGTATTACAGAAGCAATTAGGCGAATGGGATAACTTGAACCATCTTATTGTTTGTAAAAAAACTAGTGAGGCCGCGATAATAGATCCCTTTTCGGGTAAGTATTGGCTTGATATTTGTCAGAAAAATAATTGGAAACTAAATCAAGTTTGGTTGAGCCATACACATTGGGACCATTCTAAAGGTGTAAGCGAACTTGAAGATTGTGAGATATGGGCGCATGAACTCGAATTTGAACGCGGCTGGAACGGCCCGAGTAGCCACATATGGCAACATCCTCCGAATACTTCAGCCAGTCATAAATTAGGCAATCTAACGTTCGCAATCCACTGCACACCCGGTCATTCTCCTGGTCATACTACGATTATCGGCCATGGATTTGTCAACTCTGGCGATTGTCTATTCCTTGGCCGTTGTGGCCGTACCGATTTATTCGGAGGGGACATCGACTCACAGAGGAGATCATTGATTTATCTAAAGGAAAAACTGCAGGAGATACCAAAAAATTGGCTAGTATTACCTGGACATCAGTATCCGCTTCAAGATGGAACCAATCCAACATTTCTCAGTGTTGAGCAATTATTGGTAGGTAACGAAGCATTGATGGCTGTAGACGATGATGACAAATGGAATGGTCTAAATTTCTTAGCATTTGATGATAATATGGCTGAAAAAGCCCGTCGACAAAGGGCGATGAATCAATAATCACAAATCATCTAAACTCAACATACCAGGGATTGCAGCTTCTTGTACTGCTTCCTGATCCATTTCATATTGCTTCCACTGTGGCACTACTTCATCCCCGGTCCAGCCTAATTCTCGAGCTTTATCCAAATTACCTTCTTTAACATAGAAATCAATCCATTCCAAGCGTCTCTGCTCTTCATCATCCAATTGATTAGATATGTACAATTCTTCTTGCATCGTCTTCTTTGTTTTCTTGCGTGCCATTTGCTTTGAAACCATCGCGGTTAAAATCAAAGCAAGCATCAACAAAATCGAGCCACTGATTATTATCAGGGTGGTAGAGTCAAGAGCATTTCCTACCTGTTGATTCGCCTCATCGCGCAATTCAGCATCGCTTTTTGTGATTAAACAAGTAACATCGCTGACCAAACCAGTTTTAATCGAAGGGTCGTAAGGACAGGGGTCGTTTGTATCACTCACCCCGTCTTCATCTTCATCCGGACAACCAAAGACATCGATGTATGATGTGCCAAATATAGTCTGACAATCATCTGATTGCCAAGCCCCAACTGTGAAGTTATCACCAAAGCCATCACCATCTGCATCTTGCCATTGAGTGACAATAAATTGGAAAGCATCGGGGTTTAAGCCAGTTTTATTATCTCCATATCCATCACCATCAGCATCATGACATTGGCTTTGAACATCGATAAAAGCATCCCCCCATTCTTGACGAATTGTGACATTTATCTGCATACTTTCTTCAAACATTGTGGTAGGTTCCCATCCGTGATTATCACCACAACCATCTCCATCTGAATCTAACCATTGAAGCGGGTCTTCATCAAAGTAATCATCGATATCAGCCCATGTGTCGCCATCTTGGTCTGGGCAACCTTGACGGCTATTATTATTTGAAGTGCCATAGGTGTCAATGCAGTCATCACCATTTTGGACGCTTTGATTATCGCCCCAGCCATCACCATCTCTATCGCTTTGCTGATAAAAATCATCTTTGAAAAGACCGTTTGGACCATCCAGAGGATCGACAACCCCATCTTTATCGGTATCAGGACAACCGAGCGCCCCTTCTAGGGTCGTAAGAGCATAGTCGTAAGGACACATATCACCATTGTAGTCGCCGGTCTTGTTGTTGTCACCAAACCCATCGCCATCTGAATCTAACCATTGGGTTGGTTCATCAGGAAAAGCATCTCCACCGGGAACATCCCTGTCGCCGTAACCATCACCATCTCTATCGCTACATTGGCTACTGTCTTCTGAGTCCCAATCAGGGTTATTACCATCAGGATTATCGCCACAGGATGAAATTTCTGCAGTTAAATTCTGGCCATCAGCATCACTATCATTCCACTGAGTTGGGTCGTTTGGAAATCTATCATATGCATTGGACCAACCATCATTATCAGAATCTGCACACCCAAGTCGATCCTGGAATGAAGTGCCGAATTCTCCGGGGCAGACATCTGCATTATTACCGTCTGCATTGTCACCATAACCATCGCCTCCATCACCATCACACCATTGGGTTACATCGGTAGGGAAAGCATCTGCGCCATCTTCGCAGTCAAGGTTAAACAGCGCAGGCCAACCAGCGGTTGGATTTGACCATCCATCGCCATCCTCATCATAACAACCACCTCGATCTTCTGTGGAATTACCCCAAAGGCTGGGGCACCAGTCGGGTGAATTTGCAGGTGCAGATTCATCTCCAAACCAATCACCATCTGAGTCAAGCCATTGAGTAGAATCATGGGGGAAGGCGTCGACTTGAGTCGCACTCTCATCGAAATTACCAGGCCAATTAGTTGGCCTAATGGTCAGCCAAGAGATATTATCGAAATTATCGCCCCAGCCATCACCATCGGTATCGTTCCATTGAGTGGGGTTCATCGGTAAGGCGTCACCGGTTTGATTGTGATGGAGTCCATTTCCGGGTAAATATTCAAAGTAGTAATTGTCACCATAACCGTCACTATCTGAATCAGCCCATTGGGTTACATCGTTAGGAAAATCATCTCCATCGTTGGAGTAGCCATCACCATCATCATCAGGGCATCCGAATCTATCTTGCCAACTTGTTCCAGGGACGGTTAAACACGAATCTCCTTGGGATGCAGGCAAGGGATTGTCTCCGAATCCATCATTGTCAGTATCATTCCACTGGGTTCCATCTTCGGGGAAAGCATCATCTTGATTCAGTACTCCATCATTGTCGATATCTGGATTAACCGTCCAATGGTAAATACCCTCATCATTTCTTCCATGAGCTGAAATAATGTACATCCCATTTGGGTGCCAATCTACTCCATATATCGACCCACAATTATTTCCATTACCACTTGAAGTGCAACCGCCAGGACGTGGTGCTGCTAATGTATCAATGATTGTTGCAGTAGTGTCATGGGTTTTGAAAATCCTAATACTTGCACCATCTGATTGATAGTAAGTATGTCCTGCTGCAACTTGGGTGGAATCTGGAGAAAATACAACTGAATTGCAAGAGGTAGAGGTATCATATACCCATCTTTCATCCATGGAATGGTAATCGATCATTCTGACTCTTGCGCCGCCGCCTGTATAAGCTTCACATACAGCAATAGAATTACCATCAGGAGACCAAGCAATAGCATTAATCGAACCTCTATTGGTGTTACGAGTTGCATTTTGAGTCCATGTTTCAGTTTCATATACCCAAATGTCTTCATCGCCACCTATCACTATTCGACTACCATCAGGACTCCAGTCGACAGAATAGAATTGGTCCTCACCTGCTGGCTCAAATGAACGAATCAGGGTTCCATTCATTGAGTCAAATATTTCGACTTGTCCATCCCCGTTATTACCGTCACGAGCACCGACAACAGCAATCATTGTGCCATCTGAACTGTATTCCAATTCATTTGTATCCTCGCCACCAGTGCCTACAGAGAAGAGCAGTGTCATATTGTTTGAATAGTAGGTTTTCAATTCGTCACTATTCGTTGATACGGCGACAAAAGTTCCATTAGGCGACCAAGCAACATCACTAATTCCAGAAATCGAAACCGATCTGAGATTTTGTTTTGTAGCAGTATCCCAAACGCGCATGGTAGAACCGTCAGAAGTCAAGTACTGCTGTCCATCTCGGCCGAATATAGTAATGTAAAAGTCGTCGTTGCTAGCTTGTCGCGCATCTTCTAAGAAACCCCCATTTGAAATAGCCCAAGGGTCATTCTTGTCACTAGTGCCATCACCATCTTTGTCAGGACACCCGATTCTATCAACAGTACTATTACCTTCTGCAACCGGACAATCATCTAAGGAATCATCAATGCCATCACCATCGGTATCGGCAGCAGCAGAATTGAATGAAACAAAGACTAGCATCAATACTAGTAGGGAAGATGTCCAACGCTTTTTAACGGCAATTAGGCCCTCAGACATAAACTTCCGTTCTATTTCTCTTCATAGGTGTTATGGTTAGTTTGTGCGCGAGAATATCATCAGTTTAGGGCAAGCATTGAATCGCTCTTCTTTGAGCGAAGCATGTGACCGCAGAACTGCCGAAGGTAAACATCCCGGTCATAGACCGCATTCTTTTGCATCTGGCAGAACATCTCGATCAAAACGACCGTTTCATGGTCTCAAGTGTTCTCACAAGGCCAGGGATTGCTGAGGCTTGCGCTTTACATGCACCAAACGTTTCTCGGGCAATGCGTGATTTATTGAAGAAAGGCGCTGTAAGTGAGCATTCTCGCTCAATAATTGGCGATGAGAGGCGTCAAAAAACTTGGCAGTTGACCGAAAAAGGAATCGTCAGCGCCAAACAATCACTCAAGAAACATGAAAAAACTGAGGTTTTGATTAGAGATCAAGAAGGGACATTACTAGAACTTGAAGCAGGTAAGGTCTCTGAAAGATTGGAAGCGGATTTGACTTTATTACAGATTCTTCTTCATGCCCAGCATGAAGGGGTATTGACTTACGGCGACATCCGATTCGGCCCTATTAGAAAAGGTGAGTCTGCCGCATTGCCAACTCCTGGAAAACTGACCCTATTGGCTGGTGCTCATGCAACCTATCACTTCCACCCCCCAAAGACAAGATCGGTTCATGGCCGTGATAGTGAATTGGAGGAAATGAATCAATGGTTTGAATCTAGGCGTCCATGCATGGTAATCGATGGAATCGCAGGAATTGGCAAATCAACCTTAGTTGCAAATTGGCTCGAGGCAAGAATCGAGGAAGAGCCCAATCTTTCTGTATGTTGGTATCCTTGTCAAATCTGGGACCGTGAACTCGGTTTAGCAACCAGCCTTTTGCATAGATTTGGTATCGATGAAAAGCACGACCCATATCAATTAATGGAGACTTTACCCTTATCGCCAGGTGCGGTTTTTGATGTAGATTCATGGCGGAGACGCTTGCTTGCATACCTTACCGATGCAACCGCAATTCGTGAACGATTCAAGGATGAAGCGGGCGGCCCACCACCATATTGGTTAATCGTTCTAGATGATATTCATCATATTTGCAATCACTCAAAAGAACTTCTCGGGGCTCTCTTACAGATGTCCACCAAAGCCCCACTGAGACTAGTGATGATTTCTCGTACCACTTTGGACATATACGACCGTCGCGATGTTCACACTCGCAATATTGTCTGTGAATTATCTCTCAAGGGCTTGTCACTAGACGAGATTGGAGAATGGTTAGAGTCCTTCGAAGATAAAGATGTACCATCCGCTGGGGTGATTCACGATGCGACAGGAGGTCATCCACTTGCAATGGAATTATTGGAACTTTATGGCACTCCTGAGCATGAGGATTGGTTGCGTTTCCTCGACGAGGAAATTATTATTCATATGCCGAAAGAAGAGCGAAATTTATTGGCGACTTTAGCACAAAGCTCTGAACCAATTGCTTGGGAAAAACTTGCTGAGGCTTGTCAATGGGATGGCGAGCCTCCAAAGAGCCTGATTAGTCACGGCTTATTGATGGAGTTAGAAGGCGGGATGTGGTTACATGAAGCACTTCGAGAGCGACTGCTAAGGGAAGTTGGCGATGTTGCCGAAAAACGAAGAAAGCGTTTGAACTAATTAAAAGTCATCAGCGGTGATGTGCTGATCCAACCACCCGAGAAGTTGCGCTTTTGGCATCATCCCGGTTTTGTTATCAACCATCTTTCCATCTTTGAATAAGAACATAGCGGGGATTCCACGGACTCCATATTTTGCCGCATTTCCACTGTCCGAATCAGTATTGACTTTAGCGATTGTAATTTCACGCTCGCCAGCTATTTGTTCCAAGATAGGAGAAAGAGATTTACAAGGGCCACACCAAGGAGCCCAGAAATCAACTAAGACCAATTTATTATCACTCATTACCTGATCAAAATCAGAATCACTCACTTCTAGGACTTGTCCCATATCACTCACTTATGCAGTCCTCTGGTCGGTCTCATATGAGCATTTGCAAAAGGGAGACTTCATCAGACCCCAGTCCTTGGCATGGGATGAGAGGGTAACTTGATTATTGCACCATCAGTTCTTACTGCCGATTTGGCCGATTTGGGGGCTGCTTGCAAAGAAGCAGTAGCAGCAGGACTCGATTGGTTACATCTTGATGTGATGGATGGAAACTTTGTACCGAATCTAACTTTTGGCCCACCGGTAATCGCTAAATTGCGCCAAGCACTCGGAGATGGACCTGTTTTTGATGCACATTTGATGATTGAAAACGCAGAAGAATCATTTCAACAATACATCGATGCTGGTTGCAATCACATCTCCGTTCATGTTGAAGCCGTAAGGCACTTACATCGCTGTGTCACAGCAATCCGGGCAGCTGGTGCCAGTGTTGGAGTTGTGCTTAATCCAGGAACTTCAGTAGATGCAGCATTGGAAGTACTTTCGGAAATCGATTTGGTTTTGGTTATGAGCGTCAACCCAGGTTTTGGCGGACAGAGTTTCATCTCGACAGTCGAGAATAAAGTTAGGACTCTTGCAAAGGCTATTTCACAACAGGTTGAAAATGGCGGCCGCGAAGTACAGATTCAGATTGATGGCGGTGTAAAAGCACATAATATAGCCATGCTTCACGAATGGGGAGCAAGAAATTGCGTGGTTGGTTCAGGATTATTCAACCAAACTTCCTCGGTGGCTGACAACCTCGCTGTGATTCATCAAGCACTCGAGTGATACAGATGCGAATACTGCTGGTAACTCGGCTATATCCTCTCCCAGATAATCCAGCACGCGGAAATTTTGTTGCAGATCATGTATCATTATTACGAGGATTAGGCCATGAGGTCAAAGTGGTAAATCCATTACCACGTTTATTTAGATATCAAGAGTCAAGAAGATCAACTCTTGAGGGGGTAGCCAAAGCCCCAAGAAGATTCGTTCATGAGGAAATCGAGGTTCAAGTTTACAAACATCTACAACTCCCCAATTGGCCTTCAATTACCGCTTGGAGAGTTGCAGCAGTAAAAGTCGAGTTAGGAGATTGGCAGCCTGAGGTTGTGATTTGTCATACTTTGTGGCCTGCAGCAGTTCTTGCTAAAGTATTAGCAGAAAAATACACAGTACCATTGGTTGGAGTAGTACATGGGCATGATTTTTCTGTAGCTTTACATAATTCTCTACTCAGTAAAAGAATCGAAAAAATAGCACTATCATGTGATCGCTTGGTGGTGGTTTCTCCAGTGATTGAAAAATTTTCTGCCAAAGTTATCCCCTGTCATGTCGCAGTAGGCAAAGAATGGCTAAATCCCCTGCGTAAATGGCGCGGCTCGTGGCGTAATCAATCGATAAATCTGCTATTTCCGGCCGACCCGCGCCGTCCTGAAAAAAACCATGTGCTATGCCTCAAAACCGGAGCCGAGTTAGAAAAAAGAGGTTGGCAAGTCAATCTAACGGTAATGAAAAAGCAACCTCGTTCAATCGTTTGGGATCGTATGTCAACATCTGATATTTGTATGATAACTTCCACAAGAGAGAGCGGTCCTTTGGTCGCTAGAGAAGCAATTGCCTGTGGGTGTCCGGTCGCAGCCGTCGATGTTGGTGATTTGTCATCTTGGCTACCGGATGTCTTTGCCGCTGATCCTAGCGCATTAGCCGACGGGATTGAAAGCATCTTGCGTGATGGGCAACAAATCACTCTTCCTGAGAGGTTTTCGCTTCAGAACGTAGCCAGCGAATGGAATGTATTGCTGGAATCACTGTGAGTGCCCCAATCATAGCAAACCAACTACCATTGGCCAGAAGCCAGCCGGTAAGGACTGAGATAAGGGCAAGGATGTCGATTAGCGGATCCCACCAGCGACCTTGGCCTGACATTAATCGGGCAACGATAAGCATGGCAGCTGAACCACACACAGAACCCCAAGCTGCACCCAATACTCCATGGTTAGGGATTAAGATCCATCCTGCAAGACCTGCAACAATGACAATAATCGCAAGGAGAGTTGTAAATCTCCAAGGGTTACCACCTGCTTGTAATCCTACGTAATATGGTACACTCAAGATAGTAAATGCCCAACCGATTAACAATATGTCGAATATTTGCACAGCGTCATGATATTTGGGTTCAAAAGCAATCGGTAGTAGGTAAGCCACAATCAAATGGCCAAAGAAAAGACCGAGCGGTAGTAAAATAATGGTATAATGGCGAGCAATAATAAATCGTTTCTGCCATTCAATTAGATTATCTCGAACCTCTCCAAATACCGGTAATAATGCTGCACGCATAGCTTGTGGTAACATTATGCCCGCCATCCAAGCCAACTGAGCAACATTGTACAATCCAACATCATCATAGTTTGAAAAAATAGCTAGAAGAAACTTCTCGAGTCGAGTCACATAGGGTAGAACTCCAAGGGTTATTGCAAATGGCAAGGCTGCAAGCAGTAGGGTTTTGTCACTGTTCCATTCAGGTGGCAATTGGCCTTCTCCATGCGCACTTCTTCCGATTCTTAGGGCCAATAATGTTGCACTAGTGAATGCAATAATTGTACCAAAAAGGAATGCAGCAGCCCATATGCGGACATCAGAAACATCAGATAAATACAGAGAGAAATAGAAACTAGTGGTTGTGATACGTTCAATCATTTTCACCCCACCTTCAAGTCTAGCTTCTCCTAAACATCTAAGGAGACTACGATAGGGATATGTGGCGATTTGAATAAGCATTATTGCTGCGCAAATCCACATTAATCCAACTGGTATATCCGGCCACAGCAACTGCCCCGAAATCAAACCAATAACGATGAATGGAACCGCGATAATTGCTTGTAATTTCATTATTCGATGAGCTGCAGATAATGCATGCCTCGGGGCCCGCGCACCATCTCGATTGAGGAGAGTTGGTAATCCCGCATCTATCAAAATGAATAGCGTTGCAAATGCATCGAGAAGAACAACGAATAGGCCGTATTCGGTTTGCAATAATGCCCTTGTTAAGAATACCTGGCCGAGCAACCCGAAAATAATAGCAACTAGATCGGAGCCGGCTAACCAAGCCGTATCTCGCCCTAGTTGTGGACTGCGCATGAATAGGGCTTGCAGACAATGGTTGAAAGCCCACCTGTGGTTGGGTCAGGCTGAGGGAGTATATGCCGACCACAGAATGGCTCGAATCCGAAATAAAATCCATATTGCCAAATAGTCATGTCGAGGCGATTGATTTACATGGCACAAGGGATCATTTTCATATTAGAATCGTGGATGAATCATTTTCCGAGATGCGCCCTCTTCAGCGTCAAAAATTGATTCTCAACCATTTCCGCGAACATATTCCTTCACCAATACATGCGATTGACCTCAAGTGTATGACCCCTGCACAGGCCCAAAATTCAGGGGATACCGTCTTTGACCCACATGGCGGCGGCACCGGCATCCATATCAAGAGGAATCTGAAGCATCAGAACAAGGAGTGACACATATGGATTGGACACCAGAGGAATTACAAGCGATTGTTAGCGAGCACAGACTCGTTTTATTCATGAAAGGAGTCCCAGGAGCACCTCAATGTGGCTTCTCAAATCGGGCAGCTCAAGTTATGGAAACATTTGCCAAAGAAAACGACACGGTATTCGCTAGTGTCGACGTTCTATCCGACTCAAGAGCAATCCCTTCGATATGTGCGTGGTCGGATTTCCCAACCATGCCTCAGATCTATATCAACGGTGAATTAATTGGCGGTAGTGACATTGCTCTAGAGATGCATGAGGACGGCTCTCTCAAAGAGATGTACGAGAACTAGTAACACGGTCAATTCCTAGCCTTAATTATCTGGTACCTGATAGTATTGAAAAACAAACTTCTCTTCGCACTAACATGGATGACCATGAAATGGTTCTGAAAACAGGCGTGGATAATTCAGATTTGACTCCGCTTTGGAGTAAACGAAGTTTTTATCATTATCCATTTGTGATGGTTTCAGATATCCTTGGTTCAAGGCATTTACTTTCATTATTAGTAAAACGAGATATTGCTACACGTTATCGTCGTGCATATCTCGGGTTTTCTTGGGCAATATTGGAGCCATTACTTCTTGCAGGTGTTTATTCAGTAGTTTTCACAATACTCGTGGGAAGTAGCGATCCGCTATATGCAGCAAAAGTTATTATCGGCGTTATTGGTTGGAGTTTATTTTCACGTTCTGTAACCAGCTCAGCAAAATCATTAACAAATTCAGTTAATTTATTTCAATTCGCAAGAGTGCCAAAAAGCGTATTTGCAACAAATGGACCGATAACAAATATCATACTTGCACTGTTTTCTTTACTAAGTTTAATCCCATTTTTCATCATTCATGATTTACCGATTACAATAAATCTACTAATTGTTCCATTCTGGTTATTTTTCCTTTCTTTTACTGGATGGTCAATTGGTCTATTAGTTGCTCCAATCTCATGTAAGATTCCAGATGTAATGAATATCGTCAATTTTTTAGTACGTGCTGGATTCTTTTTATCACCAGTAATGTGGACATACGATATGTTTTCAAGACGCTTCGGAGGTGGATGGCAATCGATAGTTGCGCATCTAAATCCCGCAATAGTGCCTTTGACAGAAATGCGTGATGCAGTATTAGGGACTTCTTCAGGTATGCCTTCATGGGCGTATGGAATGTGTATTGGAATGGCAGTAATATTCTATCTTTTCGGCTCAATAGTTTTCATGAGGAGTGCGCATAAAGCGGTGGTGAATATATGAGTACAGTGATGCGATTAGAAAATATAACTCTTGAATACCCTGTTCCTCGCCGCTACAGAAAAGACAATATAAAACCATCAGGAATTAGAAACGTTTCTTTTGAATTAGAACAAGGTGAGGTTCTTGGAATAATTGGGAGAAATGGTTCAGGGAAAAGTACACTATTGAAAATGATGGCAGGAGTTTTCCCACCCAATAGTGGAACTATTTCTAGCAAAGGAGCAGTATCTCTACTTGCAGGTGTTGGGGTCGGCTTTAACAAGGAATTAACAGGTCGAGAAAACGCCTATTTGTATGGGGCACTGATGGGAAGAAGTCGTAAACAAATAGACGAATTAATCGATGAAATACAATCTTTTGCTGAATTGACCCATCATTTTGATCGGCCATTTAGAACTTTTTCTTCGGGAATGAGGGCAAGATTAGGTATTTCGGTTGCTACAGCATTTAAGCCAGACCTTCTTCTAATCGATGAAGTACTTGGTGTGGGCGATGTGTCATTTAGAGAAAAAAGTCAGAACAGAGTTAAGGATTTAATTAAAACATCAGGTTCAGTAATTATTGTCTCTCATTCTCTTGCAATGCTTAAGGACATGTGTACTAGAATGATTTTAATTGAAGACGGAGAGATTCTTATTGATGGCGAACCCGATGCAGTCATCACAAAGTACAGGGAAGTTCTCAAAAACTAAAATCACTTACGCATTCTTTTAGTAATCATCGATTTTAATTTGTGAATTGGCCAAAGCGGCCTGGTTATGATTCTTCCAATACGCCAAGTAAACGAAGATTCGATCATTTCTATTCTTTTTCTGTCAGATCGAGATTCTAATTCAAATTGCCTCCATACCGATGTATCGATAGGCAGAAATGTAGTTCTTTTCTTAAAATGTCTCCTCAGATATTGATTATGTTCAGTTTCAAGTATTCGTAGTGCGCCTAATTGAATCTTTGCAATCGTTTCTTCTGGTAACGGGGCAGACGCAATGACACTAAAATTCCAGAATACATACAATGGTCTATTCATCAAAAAAGCAATTTCTCTTGCAATTCGGCATTCATGATCTCTTATTGTGTCATCTATCACAATGGGTATGTCGGTCCTAAATAATTCTAGATTTTCTATTAAACCATCCCTGCCCCTTTCACCAAAAGGGCCGTCAATTAGCAATAAATCATATTCTTCCGGGAGAGATTTTTTTAGTACCTCTGGATCGTACCAACACAGTAATTTATCACTTTTCA
>CAJIYT010000006.1 GCA_905181715.1 uncultured Candidatus Poseidoniales archaeon | reverse complement strand
TAACTGCAAGCCGGTTACTGCAGGAGACCCACACCCCGGGCACGCTGTTGTCTACGAAGTTCCACCGGGAGTTAATGGCACCTATTATTATGCTATCACCACCACTCTAGATGATGAAAACGTCACTACATTACTTGACGATGGAGCTTCGAGTTTTTCGACTGGTGTCATGGAGGTAACCTCAGCAATACGTTCACCGTATAATATCGATGCGGAATATACCCCTGCAAGCGGTATGACGACAATTAACTGGATTAACTATAATGATATCAATCCGGTTCTTCCCGTGGAAGGTAATGATTCATACACCACAAATTTATGGAGAACAATCGTTCCTCTCGATCGCGGAAATGCTGGAACTGTATTAGGAGGAGGCAGCCCATTGGTTGTTCTCGAGGCTGGAAATAATTCCTATACTTATTCTATTCCAGAAAGTACCAATCGTCAATCATATTATTCAGTCACCTATAACCTGCCTAATTATACTACTCCCGGAGTAATATACCACGATCTAAGAATGCTGTCGAGTAATGCCATGTCTACGCCAATCCTTGAGGACAATATTCCTCCAGCAGTTGTTACTGGAACAGATGGTACATTTTCTGACTTAACCGGCCAAGGGAGTGGAGAGACTACTATCACTTGGAACGACTTGGACGGAGAGAGTGGAGAAAAATACCGAATCTATTACTCGGCTGAATCCTTCAATAATACCTATGAAAATGGTGTCGCTTTATTGGCAGAAGTGGTAGAAGGGTTGGGAACCTACACCTATACCGTACCAATTGGAACACTGGGCTATACCCATTATTGTGTGGTTGTAGTCGACCAATATGGGGCATATTCCCATGATGTTACCTCCAGCGCCTGTACAGAAGAAATTTACGAAAATTCATTCAATAATTGGATTGCTGAACCCACAAATGTTCAGGCCGAGTATATTGGAGATGCGACGACTGTTGTCAGTTGGACTGATCAAGTAGGCGCAGAAGGCGAAACTTACTATGTTTGGGAAGGCGATTGGAATGTCCAGGGTTATGAATGGCTTAATAATCCAAATTTCCTTACTCAAGTATGCGAAGTTCCAGATGGAGTCCAGATGTGTGAAGTAAAAATCGAATGGACTGCTGCGGGGACAATACCTGAAGAAATAACCTCGTTTTACTTTGTCACTTCGAATGCGAGATACGGCAATCTAAATGGTAACTATCACTATAAGGGCTTAGACCAAAATGGAGTAGGGCCAATCTTTCAAGACATCAAACCACCGACACAGGCTCTGATTTCCGAGGTTGTCATTTCAGGCGTGATGCAAAGATTAGATCTGAAATGGCAGATTTCAAATGAAGCAAACGAGACATATAGTGTCTATCGCCATCTTGATACGCCTTTTGCTGCTGGTAATAGCCAATCTTACAGCATTGGAGATGCTGGTTGGGAATTGATTGCTGATGGCATTAGAGATCCTGCCGTAGGGCAATATGTCACTCATAGCATAGATATCGAAGATGATGTCGATCGCGAATTATGGTACGCTGTATTAATCACTGATTCAGTAGGAAATACCGATACAGAAGTATTTGGCGGACCTGGCGGTAATGCGATTCTGGTAAATGAGGATACAAAGGTACCTGAAGCGACGATCACACTCAAGTTGAAAGACAGCAATAGTGCGGAGCCGTATGGTGCTTTGGTAGCAGGATCATATACGATTTATATTGAATCGGATGAAACTCTTGATGCCGACCCTCTGATCAATGTCTCCAGTAGTAGTGGCATCTCACTTTCAAATGGCGAACAACCGATGTTCCCTCAAGGCGGGAAATATTATTTCCCAATCGATATCTCAAGTAGTACGTCTGCTGGAGATTTGCTGTTTCAAGTCAAATTAATTGATTTGGCGGGCAATCAAGTCACGCATAGTCTATCGGGTTATTCCTTAGATGCCAAAAGCCCGGAGATTACAATTTACTCACCTTCACCATCATCCGATGGATCAAAATATCTCTATGGTAATAATATCGTAGTAATAGCAGGGGTTACCGATGATGTTGAATTGGCATCATTACAAATAAAATTCGTGCGTAATTATGGTAAAGCAGGAGCGGTAAATGAGCCATGGCGTAATGTGACCGGACTCAATATCCTAAATGTGAATAATAACGAGTGGTCTTTCCAAATGGAATTCGCTGCTGGGAATTTCGAATTTAGTCAACACCAAGTAATCATCAGAGCCATTGATACTGCAGGAAATGAAAAAGATAGCAGTGTTATTTTCGTTGTCGATTGGTGCCGTCACCGCGAAGATGGTGCGACCATCTGTGAGAACGAAAATCCTGTCTCTGATGATCCTGAAGTCGTCTATAATGACCCGACCTTTGCAGATGCACCTTATACTCTGGTTTGGATAATCTCTGGCGTCAGTATGTTTTCATTGATCGCTGCTGCTATGATCTTAATCACATCCCTTTCTGCACCTAAAAAGAAGCGTCGTGATGATGATGAGGAAGATGAAGACTGGATGTCAGAATTCATCGGCACCTCGGCTGATCCAGACATGGATGATATCGCTACTGGCGGCGGCGCTAAAGAAGAAAAAGCAGTATCTGCAGAACCTGAGGAAGAGGAAGAAGACGATCCCTTTGACACCGCAAATAAGTTGGAGCGCAAGACTCGGCCAAAGAAAAAGAAGGTTGTTGAGATTCCAGATGAGGATGATGAGGATATCGACGACTTTGGTTTTGATGATGATGAGACTGAAGGGGCTATGCAAAAACCAAAGCGGAAGATTGCTCGTAAGCCAGCTGCCCGCAAAGTTGGACGCAAAGTCACCCGTAAGAAGGATTGAGGGGTGATAGGATGGCTGAAGAGGTCGTTCAAGCAAATAGTGGCAACGCTCTTCTTCAGTCGTTTTCACCTTTCTCCAATAAATTAAATTGGCTATTATTAGCGGTACCATTAGCTTTGTGGGCGAAATTTTTTGCTCACGATCCAACCTTAGCCTTTGCAACGTCAATGGTAGCAATAATGCCCTTAGCCTTCTTGATGGGTAAAGCTACCGAAGAGATTGCTCTGCGTTACTCCGAATCAATAGGGGGTCTGTTAAACGCTACTTTTGGTAACGCTGTGGAAATAATAATCGCTACACTTGCGATAATCACTGCATATCGCTCACCTGAGGTTGCTGATACCATGATTACGGTAGTTAAAGCATCTTTAATCGGTTCTATTTTGGGTAATTTACTCCTAGTTCTAGGGTTAGCATTATTATGGGGTGGAATAAATCACAGCGAGCAAAAATTCAGTACAGATGCTAATTCGTCCAATGGTTCATTGCTGATGTTGGCGGTAATGGCACTGATAATCCCATTCGCGTTAGGCATGGCAGGTGGAACTTCAACTGCTGTGCTTGAGTTATCTAGATATGCTGCAATCGTACTCTTATTGATCTATTGTCTGGCTTTGATATTCCAATTGAAAACCCATACTTATCTCTACGAGCCTGCACATGAACAGGAAGCTCATGATAATCCCACTATGACGATTAAAGATGCTTGGACCTTGCTGATTTTAGCAACTATTTTCGTTGGAATAATGGCTGAGATATTAGTCCATTCAATCCATGATGCAGCGAGTAGTTGGGGATTACCAGAGTTATTCATCGGGGTCATATTGCTGCCATTCTTTGGTAATGCAGCAGAACATTTCTCGGCAGTATTGGTAGCGGGCAAGGACAAGATGGACCTCGCTCTTGGCATCGCTATCGGCAGCAGCGTGCAAATAGCGGTATTCGTAGCACCGTTAATGGTGATATTCGCCTGGGTAATGGGGGTCGACCTCTCAATGGACTTCGGGATATTAGAGACAGTTGCTACTTTCATCTCAATTCTAATTGCCAATATGATTTTGTCTGATGGTAAATCAAATTGGCTTGAGGGTGCAATGCTAATCGCTTGTTATGTGGTTCTTGGTATTGCTTTCTTTGAGGTTGGATGATCACTCGATCTCTCGATAATAATCATCGACTGCATGATTCAATTCTTCGATGACCTTTTCCTCGTCTAGGGTAAGCGTTATGCCATCTCTTCGTAATGCCTTACCATCAACCCAAAGGTCGAGGCATTCAGCGCCATTATAGATTAAATTAGCAATGTGTCGGTTATTGGATCGACCAACTGGGTGCATGCGGATATTATTCAGATTCCATACAGCCCAATCCTTACTACCTGCAGTAGCCATAGCAAAAGCAGCAGCGGCGGTCAATTCTCCAGCATTCCAATGATCATGACGCTGAACTAGAATTGCAGTTCTCGCTTCGGCCAACACATCCAGACCATTGCCATTGGAAGCACTACCATCGGTGCCGATTCTCACATCCACTCCTGCTTCGAGATATGCTGGAAGAGAAAGAGTACCTCCGCACGCGAGCTTCATATTTGAGGAAGGGCAGTGTATCATCTTAGAACTTTTAGCAGCTAGGATTCTCATCTCGTTTTTCTTGGCCCAGCTACCATGAGCGCAGTTCACCTTCCCCTCGATGAAATAATCAAGCGAGTCAAGGTATTCGATTGGATACATACCATGTGCGTCAAAACAATCAGCGACTTCTTTACGGGTTTCTGAAACATGGATATGGAGATTTGCATCGAATTCAAGTGCTAAATCTCTACCTTTCAACAGGGTTTCTTCGCTGCAGGTGTAAATCGAATGTGAAGCGACGCCATAACTCACTCTACCACCTGCGATTGGCCCTTCGGATAGTAGGTTTCGCAACTCGCGCAGGGCTTGTTCGTCATCACCGGTCGCAGTTGGTGGCCAAGTTGTCACCGGACCTGAGACTTGCGCTCTCAAGCCGGCATCTCCAAGCACAGGACCAATCGCTTCAGGAAAGTGATACATGTCATTGGCAAAACTGCAGCCGGTGCTAATCATCTCAGCGGCTGCAGCTGCAACTCCTGATCGGCATATGTCACGGCTCAAGCGTAATTCTGTTGGGAAAATTGAATTTCTAAGCCATTCATTAAGCGGAGCACCATCGCTAAAATCCCTAGCGTTCAATTGCATAGCAAGATGGGTATGCCAATTCTGCAAACCACGTGTGATGAGGCGGTTGGAACCATCGATTCTCTCCTTGACATCTTCATCGCCTTTAGCACTGGACCACGAGCCATCTGCACCGAGAATGAAATCGCCTAAGTGTCGCTGTTGGTAATCGTCGATTAGAATGGCATTCGTGTAAAGGATGCCCTCATCGTCCATGTTCAAGCCACACCGGCTTCGCTCAAGACATCACCGATTATCAATCGGCTCTTGGATACTCATTTCAAAGCGCTTTGCACTAGCCTCTAAGCCTGCCAATGCCGGTAGGGTTCTTCCGGCCAATAACTCAAGACAAGCCCCCCCTCCAGTCGACACATGATTCATTCGTTTCGATATATTCATCCTCTTAACCAGGGTTGCGGTATGACCGCCTCCAATAACGGTGAATGCCGAACTTTCTGCGCAGGCGTTGAGCATCTCTATTGTACCCAAGGCGAAATCCTGTATCTCAAAAACACCTGCTGGTCCATTGAGTATCACCGTGCCTGCTTGCTTAATCGCCTTCGATAAGGCTCGAATCGAGTTGATACCTATGTCGAATAATGGTGCTTCCAAAGGCAAATTCTCGACACGTAGATCGACACGACTACTCTCAACATTGGCAGCCACATCGGTTGGTAAAACAATGCTATCAGGGAAATCTCGCAATAACGATTTAGCGATTTCAACAGTGCTTTTCCAAGCTTTACCCAATTCTTTTACTAGGAAATTATGGTTTAGTTGCCCTATTTCTATCCCAGAGATCTCTAGGAATAAGTTAGCTACACCGCCAGTCACCCAGATTCTATCACAAACACCTGTGCGCAGCATATTATCAGCAACTCCGACTGAATCATCGACTTTGATACCACCAAGAACAGCGATGCATGGTCGGTTTGGATTATTGATGATGCCTTCGAGAATACTTATTTCCGACCTCATCAATTCGCCACTGATACAAGGCAGAAGGTGAGTGAAGCCTGTCGTCGAAGGAGTGGCGCGATGAGCACAGGCGAAAGCATCGTAGACAAACGCATCAGCGACGCTAGCTAATCTTTGCACTAAAGTGGAATCAGAGAGTGTGTTGAAATCACCCCTTAGGTTGACTTCATCGCTATCCATCCGTACATTATTCAATAGCAGTATGTCTCCATCCTTCATCTCCTCAATCGCTTTCAGAGCAGTAGGACCATGGATATCGTTTACCCACTTAACAGGCCTTCCGATCATACCCTGCAACTCTCTCGCATGCGCATGTGTGGAAATGAAGTCCTTCTTTCCAGGTCTTGATTGATGAGCAAGAATTACAACTTTGGCTTTAGCCAACTTGTTCAAAGTTGGTAATATCATCTTCATTCTAGTATAATCAAGAAATATCTTCGACTCTGGGTCGAGCGGACTGTTGATATCGACGCGAACAAGGACAGTGCGTCCATCGAGTTGGACATCGTCAATGGTGAGAACCCTCTCCATCAATCCGCTCCAGTCGCGTTTGGTTCTTGAGGAACTCGGTCCAAACGCGCGTCAAGCAAGTCAGATTTTTGCAAAACATCATAATCTCATTGAGGAGGATGTGATTTGATGGCGGATAAAGATAAGGGGATCGATTCCTTTGAAGGGCCGAGATCACGTGCGCGTACTTCAACTAGCGATTTTGGGGTTTCCAAACGTGAAGGTCATGATTCTAGTACCTACTATTCTGCCCGTATGTATGATGAACTCGCCAATCAACGCGATGTTGGTATTGAGCAAAAACTGCCAGATGAATTCAAAGATCGAGTGATATGTGGCGATAGTCGGAAGATGGATATGCCGGATAATTGTGTACATCTGGTAGTAACCTCGCCACCGTATAATGCGAGTAAGGCGTATGATGAAGATTTGTCATTAACCGAGTATCTCGAATTATTGAATGCTGTATTCAGCGAGTGCTATCGGGTATTAGCCCCGGGTGGGAGAATGGTGGTTAATGTCGCAAACCTTGGACGTAAGCCGTATATCCCTCTCTCTAGTCACATCAATCTCATGATGAATAGCATTGGTTTTCTTCACCGTGGTGAAGTGATTTGGGACAAGAGTGCCAGTGCTGGTTCGTCTTGTGCATGGGGTAGTTTCAAGAGCGCTTCCAATCCATGTTTACGCGATATTCACGAATATTTGCTGATATTCAGTAAAGGAAATTACAAGTTACCCAGGAGTAAATCGCAAAGATCTGACGGTCGCATCGATACAATAGAGGGAGATGATTTCATTCGGCAGACCAAATCAATATGGTCATTTCCAACTGAATCAGCCAAAAGAGTAAACCATCCGGCTCCGTTTCCAATCGAATTACCACGGCGCTGTATCGAGATGTTCAGTTTCGCTGGTGATGTAATTCTCGACCCATTTTTAGGCTCAGGAACAACTGCGATTGCTGCAAAGGAATGTGGCCGTCATTGGATAGGCATGGATCTGCTCAAGGATTATTGTGATATTGCCGAACAGCGGTTGGCAAATACTAGCGCTCGTGAGTTACAAATCGTCGAATAGGCCGAGTAAACTAGAACCATTCTAGATGCGAGTGGTTTTGAACCATCGGCTATACCCGAGTGATATGCAGGAGATGGGGGTCGAGATCTGTGGCCCTGAAGGCGAGGATTGGCGTGTCCCTGTTTCGGAACTAGAATCTCGTCAAGAGGGGCTCCGTAATCGATTGCGTGATGAGGGTTTTAGTGGAGCATTAATCCAAACCCCTGTTGACCTTTACTACTATTCTGGCGGGCGGCAGAACGCATCATTATTCGTTCCAGCAGAAGGTGAGGCTACCCTCTTCGTTCGCCGCTCCCTATCAAGAGCACTCTATGAATCGGGCGAAGGAGACTCTCCTCATCGGGTTGTTAAATTTCCATCTCTAAGCCAATTTAGTGAAATTCTAGGCCAAAGCCCTGCTCTACAATTTGGCGAGATTCCCCATTCATTCATCTCGCGTTTCGCTACGCTACTAAGATCAACACAAGATTGCACCTCGTTAATCCATAATCAGCGCGAAGTGAAAAGTGCATGGGAAATCTCGATGATGGACGAAGCTGCTGACATTCAGAGTCAGATGTTTGAGGCTGTTTTATCGGCAGGAAAACCTGGTATTACTGAATTGGAATTGGTAGCGGCAGCCGAGTCTGTCAGCCGTAAGTCCGGTTTTGGTGGCAATGTTCAGATGCGCCGGTTTCCGTTGCAATGTGATCGTGGAGTAATAGTGGCTGGTCGTGCAGGCGGCATCCCTTCTTTTTTCGATTCGGCTATCGGTGGAAGTGGCCCTCATCCAATGTCATCGATGGGGTCGGGCTTTTCCAAGGTGGTCAAAGACGAGCCTGTACTAGTTGATTTGGTTCATGTTCATCGTGGCTATGTTGTAGATGCGACTCGTATGTTTGTCGCCGGTGAACTTTCTCAACAATGGCAGGACCGAATTGATGACATGATAGATGTCAGCGATTGTGTAGTCCAATCTCTAGGTGAGGGCGAGGATTGCTCCCAAGCATGGCACAAAGGCCTGCAACTAGCAGAAGAACTAGGTCATGCAGATCATTTGATGGGCATGGCTCCAGATCAATCACGTTTCCTTGGCCATTCTATCGGTTTGCAACTTGATGAGACCCCCGTGGTCGCAGCAGGATTTGACAGGCCATTACCGGTCGCCGGCGTTATGGCTATCGAACCGAAAGTAGTCCACGAAACCGGCTCAATTGGTATTGAAGATACATGGTTAAGGACAGAAGATGGGATGCGTAGCATCAGTGCTGGCTCAGCAATCCCAAGTGTAATGAGGTGGAATAATGAATAAAGATATGATAATCGATGCAGATGTCTGTGAAAAATTAGAAGGTTGGGATGAGGAGGATGTCGGTAAGATTATTCCACTTAGAATAACCGCTAATGGCACCTATCGCAATGAGATGATTGTCGAAGTTTTCTGTCAATTCTGTGGTGCTGAGTTCATCGGCCCCAGTCGTGAAGCCGGTGGATTCATCGGTGGTCACGAATGCTTGCATGCATGGCAGGTAAGGAAGGACCTTGGCCGTGAAGATGGGTTGGTGGAATGAGTGGCAAAACCATATTCCAGCGGCCATATAGGTGCAGTTGCTTCAACTTTTACCGAGATGAGAATGTCTGGTGCAGTAAAGGACACACTGGTCGGCTTATTGATCGCTGAACTCGATAAAAAAGTTCCAGAAATGGAGGATGCTACCCTTGAGGCAAACCCCGAGAAAAAGACTCTTGACGATGCCCAGCGTACTCGCCTCAACTATAGTCGAACTCGTGAATTAATGCTAGAGAGAGTAAGCAAGGTCGATAGTGTGGGTTCAGAAGCGGTTCAGGCGATGGTAGCCCATCTCGAAGATAATCTCTCTAGATTGATTAAAAATGCTGAAAAGGCTGCTGAAAAAGATCGAGTTAATACGATTAAACCTCGTCATTTACCATCCTCTACAACTGAGGAAGAATCTACCGGTTCTGAGGAGAGCGTTCACCAGCCTAGTGAAGAGGACATCTTAGAGGGGCAGATAGAGGGCAATGCACTAACTCCGGTCTCACTAAGGAGGATGGCGAGGATGTTTGGTGGAATGCCGGTCACCGATGCTGCTGTTGAAGAATTGCTATTGCTGTATTATGACGTAGTAGATCAAACCGAAGAGGATATTCGTAAGCACTCACAATTGGGCAGTAGTCCTGCGGCTTTCATTACCGCTATTGGGCAAATGAAGGATTTGATGATGCTCGGATGGATGCGCCGGATGCTGAAGCGAGCAGGGGCTGATGCTAAGGAGCGCGGTTACAAGAGAATCGACATCGAACAATTGGTTCACCTTGACCCATTTGATTGATTTGTTTTGAGTCAAGACAATTAAAAACCCATTGCTTTAGCATTGATTGGTGGAAAGATGTTAGAAGTTGGCCAAGAAGCTCCAGAGTTTAGTTTACATGATAGTGCAAAAAATATAGTGACACTTGGTGAAAATAAAGGAAAGAAAATAGTTTTAGCTTTCTTCCCAGCAGCTTTTACAGGTGTCTGTAGTACTGAAATGTGCACTTTTCAAGACTCACTTGCTGTCTTGAATGATGCCAATGCAATTGTTCTTGGAATCGATGTTGATGCTCCCTTTTCCAATCAAGCCTTCATCGATAAAAACAACCTAACATTCCCAATCCTTTCAGATTATGCAAGAACAACTGTTGATGCTTATGGAGTAGCTTTGGAAAACTTCGCTGGAATGAATGGTTATACTGCAGCTCAAAGATCTGTTTTCATCATCGATGAAAACGGAAACCTGATGTGGAAATGGATCGCTGATAATGCAGGCCAAGAACCTGATTATGACAAAGTACTATCAATTGTAAACTCTTGATAATTAATCTAAGTCGAAACGGTCAGCATTCATGACCTTGTTCCATGCTGTAATGAAATCTTGGACGAATTTATCCTTGTTATCATCTTGGGCATATACTTCAGCGATTGAACGGAGTTGGGAATTACTTCCGAATACCAAGTCATAACGAGATGCACGGCGGATGACTTCGCCTGTAGAACGATCGTGTGCTTCGTAAGAATTGCTTCCAGTAGCCTTCCACTCCACATTCATGTCAAGCAATGTTGCAAAGAATCCTGTTGAAAGGGTGTTCGAATCTGTAAAGAGTCCGCGGTCATCTGAACTGACTCCAAGTGAACGAAGTCCCCCTACAAGAACTGTCATTTCTGGCGCAGATAGTCCAAGAAGTTGTGCTTTATCAAGCATCATTTCTTCAGGACTGATGCTGTAATTCTTCAATAAGAAGTTGCGGAATCCGTCGGAAACAGGCTCTAGGACAGCAAATGATGCAGCATCGGTTTGCTCTTCACTTGCATCACCACGTCCAGGCGTGAATGCAACTTGAACTCCGGATGCCATTTCGATACCAACATTTCCTGCTAATACAATTGTGTCGGCGATACTTGCACCGTGCGCATCAGCAATATCAGATAATGTTGCAAGGACCTTCGCTAATTGCTCTGGTTTGTTTGCTTCCCAATCCTTCTGAGGAGATAGGCGGATACGAGCGCCGTTTGCTCCTCCACGCATGTCGGAGCCACGGAACGTCGAAGCGCTAGCCCAAGCAGTTTCAACCATTTCAGTAATTGAAAGGCCACTTGTTTTGATCGCTTGCTTCATTGCATCTATGTCGAAAGACGTGTTTCCAGTAGGAACTGGGTCTTGCCAAATCAATTCTTCACTAGGGACATCTGGTCCAAGATATCTTCCTTTTGGCCCCATGTCGCGATGAAGTAGTTTGAACCAAGCACGTGAGAAAGTTTCTGCGAACACTTCTGGGTTCTCATGGAAGTGCTTGGAAATCTTTCTGTACTCTGGATCACGAAGTATTGCCATATCAGCAGTAGTCATCATTGTTGGAACCTTCATAGTAGCATCTTCAGCATCTGGAGCCATGTCGGTTTCATCAGGGTTGGCAGGTGTCCATTGGTTTGCACCTGCAGGGCTCTTTACAAGTGTCCATGCATCTTCATACTTGAAAAGAAGGTCAAAGTAACCATTGTCCCATTGAATAGGATTAGCTGTCCAAGCACCTTCTATTCCACTGGTGATTGTATCACGGCCCTTTCCAGAGCCATATGCGTTCTTCCAACCGAATCCTTGCTCTTCGATAGATGCGCCTTCTGGCTCAGAGCCAACAAGTCCGGCATCTCCTGCGCCGTGTGCCTTACCGAAAGTGTGACCACCGGCTGTAAGAGCTACAGTTTCAGCATCATCCATTGCCATTCGAGCAAAGGTTTCTCTGATGTCTTGTGCACTGAGAAGCGGATCTGGGTTGCTGTTTGGTCCTTCTGGATTAACGTAGATGAGACCCATTTGAACTGCAGCAAGAGGATTGTCTAAGTCTTGACGTGTATCTCCATATCTGTTGTCGCCAAGCCACTCATCTTCACTACCCCAGTAAATGTCTTCTTCTGGGTGCCAAATATCTGCACGTCCGCCACCGAATCCGAAGACAGGGCCGCCCATGGATTCAATCGCAACAATACCAGTTAAGACAAGAAGATCTGCCCAACTAATCTTGTTACCATACTTCTGCTTAATCGGCCACAGCAAACGTCGAGCCTTGTCGAGGTTTCCATTATCTGGCCAGCTGTTTAGAGGAGCAAAGCGCTGAGCACCAGTTCCTGCGCCACCACGGCCATCACCTATCCTGTAAGTTCCAGCAGCATGCCAGGTCATTCGAATGAAAAATGGACCATAGTGTCCGTAATCAGCAGGCCACCAATCTTGACTATCTGTCATAACTGCATGGAGGTCTTTCTTCAACTCAGCATAATCTAGAGAATTAAATGCATCCTTGTAACTGAAACCATCATCCATGGGGCTAGATTTGACATCGTGCTGATGCAAGATACCCAAATTAAGTTGCTTTGGCCACCAATCTGTGTTTTTTGTTCCTGTCACGCTAGTGCTGTGTGCGCCATGCATTACGGGGCACTTACCATCTCCATCTATTCCACGCATAATACTCATTTGGGCGAGATACTTCCCCCATATCAAACTGTGCATCATGGCTAACGATTTGTACTAGTTAGATCTGCCACTAAATAGCGGCTGTGATGTTGTAATAAGGTGAGTGATTTGCAAAAGATTACAGGTGATAATTGGGAAGGTTTTTTGCATGCAAAAACTGCAATATTAATCATTGAAAGAAATGATTGTCAGGCATGTTTATCTTGGTCTAAAGAACTTGAAAGCCTTACACTCAAAGCGCCCATTAATATTGGGAAATTAAACTTGGATGATATCGGCCTAGGTCGGTTCAAAATCGAACACAATTGGGTTTCCGATATCGATGTTTTACCGTTCAACACAATCTTCGTTGAAGGAGAAATGAAAGAACACTGGGCAGGCGGTGGACTTGAACGTCTACAAAACCGCTTGAACCGACACGTATAATCACCGATTTAGAACCTGCATCCAACGTTCTGCATCAGGAACTTCAACAATATCGAATTCTACCCAAGTGATACCTTTTACATTAGAAATCTCCTTGCGCATTAAATCGAGATCCAATAGGCAACAAGGGCAATGAGGTCGAGAAGGTTTGATGGTAATCTTCACTTCACCGTCTTCACCTACATCGATATTACGAACGTGGTCGCTTGCTGAAAGAGATTGCTCTTCGTGAACATCTCTCCAACTGCCTATCAAACGGGCAACTCGGCGCAGAAGGGCTGCATGCTTCCGATTCATCTTCAGCCCTCTTATTCGCTAGAACCAATCCATCCCTTACGAATGAAGTAGCTAATCATCAGCACACTAAAGAGTAACATTGCGCTCATAATAGTCCAAAAACCACCGAAATTTTCGACTATCCCTGGCAGGGCAGTATTCATGCCAAATATTCCTGCAATCAGAGTTAGAGGCAACATTATCGCACCAATGATAGTTAGGGTAGTCATCACTTCGGTGAGTTGGGCATTGGATTGGGCTAGTGAAAGTGAGACGTGTGAGAGATAGGTATCTCTGGTACTGGTCGCCCCACTGGAGTAGTTGTTAGCACGATTGACCAAGGTCGAAACCAGTTGTTGTAAATCGGTAAAATAAGGAAGGGTTTCCTCGTTGATTAAACGCTCACCTGGTTTGAGAATACGAATAGTTGCACTATGTAATGATTCAATCGATTTATTGGCCTCACGTAATTGTCTCTTCAGCCCGTGTAAACCTTCTAACAATCCCTCATAACGAGTTGTTGGGTCGAATACACGATATTCAAGTTCATCGAGTTCATCCGAATACTCACCAAGAATAGGTTGCCAATCATCAGCGATTGAATCAAGTAACTCGTATAGTAAAAAATCAACACCATAGCCAATCTCTTCTTTGTCAGCGGTTTTCATACGACGTCTAAATGATTTCAGAGCAGGAATGCGGGTGTGACGAACTGTGATTATCAACGAATCAAAGATGAGTATCGCAACCGGTTCGGTGTCAAGACGAGAATCTGCATCCCTGGCTCTAACCACAACGAATCGATGATCTTCGAAACGCTGCACTGTGTTGGCGCTGTCACCATAGATATCCTCTATAGCCAATTCATCGACATTACACTTAGTGACGAGAAATTGCTTTATTTCTTCATCGGGTTTGTTGATATCTAGCCAAGCAACTCCCTTGTCGCTGACAAACTGATGTAGATTATCCAGGGTGAAGTCTTCGTTAGCAATGACTCCCCCCCCAGTAGTCTGCAAACGAACTTCGGCCATAGCCTACGGGTCGCACTGGTCTTTGAAATGCTTTCACTCTTCTTCGCTAGTTGGCAAAGCCTTTCGCTGCCGAACCCCGCCCATCACGTGACGATCTTCGACCTCGTCCAATTTACTAAGGATTTTACGGCGTAATAAGTAGATGACAAACACAACTACTGCTAAATCAATTATCAGAATAATGGTGGTTGAATTATCCATTCAATCACATCTAGAGTGGTGGTAATATGTCGACATCGGCCGCAGACAAGGGGATTCCAATACAAGCCAATCGGGCGCCATCTTCAATTAATTCCTCATAGATTCCAGGAGTGAGTGGATCGGGGAGACTAACCTCTCCTTCAACCAATGTGACCATACAGGTACCACAATTACCCGAAGTGCAATTAGTGGCTATTTTAACACCGGCGAGAATAGCATGCTCGACTAACGTCTCACCCTCCATCAAGTGAGTTTGTCCGAGAAGTTTCGCTCCTCTAAGGAATCGAACTAAGCCCATGGAAAGGCCTCAACGATCTTCCCATCTGGTCCAGCGGCCAGTCTGCTTATTGAAGTACAATCCAGCCTTCTTCATCCACTTGTTGAACTTGGTTGCACCAGCACCCGTACGCAAGATGAAGTCTTCACGATCCTCTTGTGCCTGAATGTAACTCTTGGCGGCGAGGGTTTGGTCTATCCAATCATTGATGCTCATCAAACCACTTGCCAAGACACTCTCCTCAGCAGCCTTGCTAACCTCGTCAGCATTTGCACCAGTCTTGGCCATATCCTCTTGGATAAGTTGGCTGATAGTATTGAAATCTTGAGCGGCTGGTTTCGCTGGGACCGAGTTGCGAGGGCTTGCGTTTTCATCAATGGTTATCACGCCACCGTTAGCGAATTTTGCGTCGACTGTTTTCGCGAGGTTTGAACTGAATGCTGTTTCGCATTCCCAGCATATCAACGACCAATTCTCTGGATCGGAGGGGTTGCGGCACGAGCGGGGGTCCATCTCTTCGCTACACTCAGGACATGCATGGAAAATCAAACCCGGTACGAGTTGACGGCGGAAATCAACCACATCTTGTGGTGTCCCTTCCAAATCAAGCAACTCGTGGTCACGTGCTGCTTCCAAACCTCTGGTTTCCAATTGATCACGAATCTTGACCTTCTGGTCATCCTTACCAACATCATAGAGATTGTTTTCAAGTTTAACGATTAATTCGACTGTCTTGCCCAAGCGGTTAATCACAAGCTTCTGGGCCCGGAATGCCTCGACTTTAGCCAACTTGAGACGCTCTTTTTGCTCGGCAAGGTCAGCGAGAATATCTTTTTGCTCCCTTTGGAATTTTAATTCCTCAATCTTGCTTGGCTTCTTACGCTGAGGTGCAAGGACCTTGGAAAGATAGCGCTCCTTGCCGTGGCTTTGTGGCCCGGCGGTGATGATATCGAGAACACCATCTGCGATGTCCGGCTTTAGGCCATAGTTTTCAACCAACTTGGACTTGTCGATCTTCTTCAAATCCCCGATTTTGATACCGGAGTCGGCCAACTGCATTGCAGTTGTTTCGTCGATTCCTCTGCGTAATAGAGCGAGATAGGTGTCCTTCTTTGCCATTACTATCCCCTCCGACGAGCCTTGGCCAGTAGGGGTTCAGATGTCAACCCTCCGACCTCAAGCCGAATCTAAACAGGCCGCCAATTCCAACCAATCTCCAAGATTGAGGTCCTCTGGGCGCTTGTCGAATAGAGGGTGTTCGAGTTTTGTAATTCTTTGCTTCCACTCAATATGGCCCCAGTTTTCAAGATTTTGAATCCCTTTTGGCGGTGACCTTAGAGTGTTCCGGAGTTTTTTACGGCGTTGGGTAAAGGACTGATGTATCATCATTCGGCAAAGGGTGGCTCTTTGTGGCGAGGTGATGCGCGTTAGTTCAACTACACGCGAATGGATTTGCGGTTGGGGTACGAAGCAATGCGGCGCTACCTTGGTGTGCATCTTTGTCTCCCAATCTAGCATCACTGTCATGCCAAGACTGCCGCGGTCGGCAGGTGTTTCAACGCACAAACGCTGGGCGAACTCCTCTTGCACCATGATGATGACTCGAGTAATGGATGGGATTGTGGTTATCTTTTCAATCAGTGGCGAAGATATTTGGTAGGGGATATTAGCGACTATAGTATCTATTTCAGCCGGCCATTCAATTTGTAGACAATCGCCCATTATCACTTCTAAATCGGGAAGGATTTGCGCGAGGTGTTCGCATGCACCAGGATCGATCTCAATTGTTGTCAGTTGTGCTGCTCTAGCCAAGAGTCTCTCGCTCAGAGTTCCAGGGCCTGGGCCGATTTCAAGAACGTTTGATTGTGTGAGGGGAGAGGCGATGTCCATGATTGCATCGAGGATGCGTTCATCGTGTAGAAAGTGCTGACCAAGGTCTTTTTTGCTACTCTGCTTTTCTTTTAATTGATCTATCAATTGCCGGGCCGAGTGGGCCATCATCATCACTCCGAACGGGAGATGAGTTCACAAAGCCGTGGTTCAAGCTTTTTGTCTTCGATTTCGATTACGAAGCGTTGTGCTAGTAATTCAGCGCCGGCGATACCACAACGTTCCTCTAAATCAGCCATACTCTTGAATCCTTCACGTCCTCTAGCAGCGACCATGTCTAGGGCCTTGCGATTACCGACTCCTTGAAGGAGTTCGAATGCATGTTTTTTCAGTGAAAGGTTACCAGCTCGATTAAAAAAGCGTGAAATATATCCTTCTTCGTCATCTTTGATGATATCTTCTATCACGATTGGCATTTCCAATCTCGCTCTACTACTAATGCTGCGAATACGCGAGAAACCGAGTAATTCAGAGAATATGTCTCGTTTGGCAGAATCGTTACCAATATAGATGCGAGAATTAACTGCTATAGGACCAAGACCGGAGATCGGTGCAACCCTAAGCACCAACATTCCTTGTTCGGAAATAGTGCATATCTCGCCATCATTTTTTTCTTGGTCGAGAACTCTTACCCATTCTACACCATCAAGAGGATCTACCTCTTCGATTCGTCGTCCGCGATGAGAGGCCATCTAAACACCTCATCTGTATGGTAATCACTCAACGCCAACATGTTGGCGGATGATTACCAGAGCTTGATCTATTTCACTATCCTCTACCGATATACGGCGACTAGCGAGAACTGCTCTGACATCTTGAGCACTCATCGGCATCAACTCAGCTAATTTAGCAGCGAGTTCTGGATATTTCTGGAAGGTTGCTAATTCTGCTAGTTCTTTGAAAATCCCTTGGAATACTTTTGGTTCGGTTCGATAACCATTGCGAGCGTCGCTTGCAGCCCACTCAGCGTGCTGTAGTGCTGCTTTTTGCTCGTAGGTCAAGAAACCACGGCGTTCTTGGGCTCCGAGAAGTAAATCACGTACGGTCGAAAAATCGACAAATGTCTCTTCAGTCATTATTTTCACCTCACTCCAATGCCCTTAGGTGCTCAGGGCGTGCGACAACGGTTTTTTGCATGTTACCGTCTTTGACAGCCACTACCCATGCTGCGCCTTGGCGTCCCTTGATGAATCCGGTACGGCCTTGGAATCTGCGGTGAGGCATACCCATTTGCTGGGCGCCATCGAGGACAATTGCGACTCGGTCGCCTTCCTCATAATCATGCATTATTTGAGAAATATTTAGGCGGCTTTTTTCCAAACGGCCTTTCTTTAGAATACTACGAGTACCTTGGCGCTGGCCCTTGGATTTCTGCATGGTGGAATCCCCCAATGCTCATGAACTAAGTTCGGAGCAAATCGGCGACCTTCCCGCTCCATATAAGTGACGCGATGTCTCAATCGGCGTGAATCTCGCTGACATCTAGCCAAACAACCTCGCAGTCGGCCTTTATCATCGATGCAAGCGAGGGCTGAGTGCGACCTGAATCACCATGAACTGCCTCTTTGACATAGGTGCCGGATTCAGTTCGCAGGGAGAAGATACACTCAAGACTGCCGTCATCCATTTCTTCAATAGTAGCATCTGTGGTTTCAACAACTCGCTTACGACGCACTAAATCTGCTCTTCGATGTGAGACGCGTTGTGGGGTCCTCTGAGCTAGCATACAACCAGACAATACCTCTATCGCGTTGAGAATGGTTTCCCCATCTGGTAATGCTAGCATGACCTTAGTGCTTAGCCGTTCGATCAATACATCTTTTGTTCCACTTTTCGCTAAGCCCTTCTCCTCACAAAGAGCAACCAACTCGGTTTTCTTCATCCCCGAATAATCTATTTCTTCTTTCGCCGGTTGGGGTTTTGGCTTTTGTCGTTGACGATTACGTCCACGCTTACTTTTCTTCCCACTCTTCGCTTCTTCCTTGATATCAATGGTTTGGGTTAATTCGGCATAGCGTTCTTCCGAAAGTTGTGCGATCTTGAAACGGATAGTATAGGATTTTTCTGCAGGGGTGTCTTTTACTCTGACCACTTCACTTCGGTTTGATACCCTTAGACTATTGATTTCCACACGGCCTTTGGACACACTGTTAACCGTTCTCTCTACCTCTGAAAGGTCGAGGTCTCTGCGTTTCGGATTTTTGAACTCGAGAACAAATGGCCGTCCACGTCCAAGACAACGTACGTCGATATCCTCGCGCCCCATGCCGTGGAAGGAGTGCTCGCTCGCTTCGAATAAATCGATTAGAGGGTCGCCGATTGATCCTTGAACGCTGGTCGCATATTGCAATCCTGTTTGCTTACAAGATTCGCAACCACGGCCCTTACAGGCACGACAAGGCCAACGTGTTTGTGGAATACCGCGCTCAAATTTATTATAGCGCCCATAGACATAGTGTGAGCGAATATCTAACTCAACAGTCAAAGTAAGCACGTCTATCAGTGCTAGGATCTGTGGTTTGTCATTAACCAGTTTGGTCGTTGGATTCATTTCTCTCAGCCGAAGCGCTATCTCCTCAAGCAAACTGGTTTTCAGTGCGTTTGAGCCGGCTGCACCGAATCTCTTGCGCAGATGCTCCTCGTCCTCTACCTGGTCTTTTGGAATACGAGTACCAAGTTGCAATCGGGTGTGTTCATAGTCCCTTGATGCTTCATGGATTAATTCAGCCAATAATCCGGCTTCGGCGAATAGATCTTCACAAAATGGGCACATCTCGATCTTGGCAGCCGCAATACTTAGCGCGTCATCGATAATCGATTCACGGACCTCTAGGCCCGATTCAAGAGATGTTTGGCCAAAGCGTTTCTTGCCGCCAAGACGCCCAAGGCAATGATCGCAGGTGCCGATACGTAGCAGATGTTTGAGTCCAGCTAAACGTGGAGCTGAAGGAATCTCCTCATCACCAACCTCCAATTGATCGTCGTATCCAAAGTCGTCTTCGGACGGCTTTTCCTCGGCTTCTGCCGCATCGTCCCAAAGTGAATAGTCGGTAGTGCCAAAGCCAGTATTAGCGAACTTTAGCCACTCTTCATCCTTTTCAGAATCCTTTTCAGTCTCGGTCATATCATCACCTATTGCACAGGGGCCGACCCCACGTGCAACACATTGCCCAACTGCCAGCCCCTCAAGAATCAACCGGCAAAGGATTGACTTTGGGTTGAAGCAGCCCGAGAGCCGCTGTAGTAAGTATCAGTGAAGCGATTAGGGAAAGAGCAATCATCGCTGCTGAAAAGATACCGAAGGAGCTGAACAAGCCCATTGGTGAGAATGCGATAATAGTAAACCCTGCAATATCTGATGCTGCCGATCCGACCAGTGCTAAAGCGCATGCTCCTCCTACACCGAGTAATGCTGCTTCGTGATCGCCTCCTTCTTCTCGCACTTCCCGATATCGTTCAGTCACGTGAATACAATAATCAATACCGACGCCTAATGAAATAGTTGCAATCGTAACTGTAACAATGTTCAGACTATATCCGAATAGCCAAATCAAACCATAGAGCCAAACAACAACCAGTAAAATTGGAATCAGCGCGATAATTGCTTGCTTGGGAGATTTGAAACCGATGCTCAAGGTGATAAAGACAAAGAGAGAGCCCAGAATCATACTTGATTGCATTTCGTTTTGCATAGCATTGCTTGCAACATAGCGCGTTACCGGCTTACCGGTTGCGACTACCCAAGTCAATGGGGTTTCCTCGTTCGAGATGTCTCCAGGCGTATCCCATGTGCCACTACTGAGATTATTCAATGGGGCTAAGTCCGTTTTCAACTTGGCAAGGCCGGCTCCCATACTAGAGAAATCATCAGAACCAGTAACGCCAAAACGCAGTAACATCCTACTCCATGTCACCTCATTTCCTTCGATGTCAAGCCATGGTTTTGACGTGTCAATCGCCACATCAGGATTCATGAATAAACCCACCAAACCAGCAGGGATTGCCGGAACAGAAGACCCACCCGGAACCCCATATATCACCAGATATCCATACAAAAAGAGTAGACAATTACGATCTTCTAGATTCGGTAATGATAGAATACCTACCTTCTCACAACTACTCTCGTTCCAGCCTGCGGCCTCGAATGGAGAGGGGTCTTCTATCATCGAAATAATTGCTAATTCAATCATTTCATCTATTGCTAAGAGGTCGATTTTACCGTCGGGCTCGCGGGTTACTTTGTCGGGAACACCGGGGACCCTCTGATCCATATTTTGCCTAAGTTCATCGATTGCCGCATATACACGCGGGTCTGCTACATCCCCTTCCAACAAGAGTAGAGCTGGTTCTCCCTCGTCGCTGAACCTCTCGGTTACAAGATCGATGCTATAAACCATATCCGCGTCCTCCTCGAGGAAATCCTCTACTGCGAAATCCCCTTCTAGGTTTACCATTGCCCATGCTGCAGGAATAGTTAGCAAAGCTGCGACAAGCGCTATTTTGATGGAGTTTGGAGGATTGCCAGAGAATAGTGCAATTCGTTTTAACTTCTCAGGGGAAATCAAGTGTGATTTACCGCCTTCTGTATATGCCCTATCTCTCTTCTCAAGCCATTCGTCAGCAGATAGCCTAAGCAATGGAACCCACATTCCGGTCAACAAAAAGGCGGCTACTAATCCAAAAGCAGCTTCGAGGCCGAACGAGCGAAGAGCGGCAACATCAGAAAAGAGATTGGCCGAAAATGCTGCTATTGTTGTCAACGTGGTCAGGAGAATGGCTCTTCCGACTCTATGTAAAGTCGTCCTTGCTGCTATTTTTGGCTCATGGCCCAAGCCTCTCTCCTCTTTGTAGCGATGTAACGCGTGTAAACTATCATCGATGCCCAATGCCAAAACCAAAATCGGCAATAGATTAGAGAATTGGCTACGAGCCAATAAATCCCAGTTCAAGAAATTGAATAGAGTCGAGGCATGGCCTATCATCCCCTGCATCCACAATAGGGCACCGGTCAAAGCGATGCCCACAATAACCACGTCTGAAAGGCGACGTAAACTCAAGTAGAGTAGTATGATTACCGCTAAGCCCATCATAATAATTAACGCAAAAGAGGATTGCATCTCACGGTTGACTTCAACATTTATCGCTTGACCAACTAGAAGAGTGACAACCGTATTATCAGTACTGCGCAGTCTACCCTCCAGATCCATGTATGTCCATTCTACCGAACAGGGGAGACCATCATCACTAGGGCATTCCTCTGCGGAATAATTTGGTGGATGCAATACCAATTGTGAATCATGCAAGCGATACCCCCCCACCAAAAAGCCATCCTCAGCAAAGCGGACTTTCTTCTCTGGATGGCTATCTTTCCAAAATATAGTGAATCCGTCTGCTTTCAATTTGGCATGGTCGAGTTGGACCAATAGCCAAGAGGAAGAGGCTGCCCAACGACCACCACGCCAAGTAGCACCATCCCATGTCCCATTTTCTGCAAGTGCGCCGCCTACTGGTCCGAGTACTGCTGAAGTCGAATCTGCAACAAATCCTCGGTCGAGCGAAGTCCAACGCAAGAAGGCTGCACCATCGGCTAAAGCCATTCGATTAGCCGCTAGGTCTATGTGAGCCTGAGTCAAATTTTCATCATCAAAAGTCAAGCAAGCCAATGAGCCACAATCACTCCAATCTGCAAGTGGAGGTTCTAACCCTCCTACTGTCACGCGGGGTGCGGTCAGTACGGAGGAATTGTTCATGAATCCTCGGAAGATGTCGACTAATGACATTACTCCAGGGGTCTGTAGACCTGTTACGTCATTGACGAATGTTTTCATGTATGGCGCCAATGGATGATCGTAAATCACCTCGTGCTTGACATCTAGTTCGCGTAACACTGTCAAGTTGAGGATACCTCCATTTGGAGATTCAACGCCTTCCCATGCCTCACCTGCAGGTGCAATTTGATTTGCAGGAGCAAAGGAGGGCCAATCTGGTGTGCCGTCACTAGTGAAAGGAACAGGAGACGGTGTCGTGCCGATAAATGATGTATCTCGCAATGAAACTGCAAAGCCGAGAATGATCTCAGTAGTCTCGAATTTAGTCTCGATTACTTCTTGTGCGTTCAGCTCAGGAGATTCCATCTCATAGGATTCCATGTCGATTGGTTCCAATGCGGTCAAAGCACCGGGAATCATCAAGATTGAAAGAAGGAAAACAGCGATGTGAACCTTGTTTCGACGGGGTATCAACCAATCTGCCAAGCGAGCAAACCTAGTGACCGAAGGTTCATCCATGTGCAACCGTCAAGGCACCCCTAGATGAAGCAGCCTACAAATTGAAAAGCACAAGTCGGAACGACGGTTTGCGCGGGGGTTGCCAAGCTTGGTCAACGGCGCCGGGTTTAGGTCCCGGTCCTCAGTGGTTCGCAGGTTCGAATCCTGCCCCCCGCACTCAAAATTATTACTATAATTAGTGCTGAATTGAATACTTCACCGAATTGTTGATGAATGAAAAGTTTCACATCTAAGATTATGGGCGCCTTGCATTTCCTGACTAAGCTTGATGATATAATCCTCAAAAGAGTTCTGAATTGGTCGCTACCAATTATGCTTGCATTACTTGTAACCTTCAGCATGGCTGAATTATCAATAGATCATAACCCCGGAGGGATACCTGATGTAGATTTCGACATGAAGGAAATTTCGAATAATCCAGATGATCCATCTATTGATTATTCGAATGACATAGGTGACAATTGGGTTCCAGCCCTTAGTTGGCAGGATATGGACTGGAAAGATGGTTTACCTCTTGCTCATGCCTATGCAGTAAAGGCTCTTCAAACAAAATTATCAGTAGGTAACTCTGTTTTAGCCATCAATATCTTCTGTTCATTCGTCTCATTATTACTAATTCGAAAGATTACGCTGAGGATATGGACACTTCAAGAATTAGGAGGCATTAACCTATCGATAGATATTGACGAAGTAGGAGATAGTATGGAGGGTATTGTCGAAGAAATTGGCGATATTCTTGAGAATGCAGAATCATTAATCTCTGAAGCCAATACGAAAATCAAGGAAGGAAAAGAATCTCTCGGAGCGATAAAAAGAGTGGCAAATGATCCTCTTACTTTAGGAGAAGAATTAGATTCTAGAAATGATGAGAGCTCATCTTCTGCATCCTCGACAATTTCGGAAGAGGAGGTTGATAAACATGCTATTGCCAAGAAAAGAGCTAAAGATGAGCCCTCGATGATGGCGAAAATGTTCTCTATTATCGCCATGTTTTCGTACTTTTTCTATCTTGTTCAAGCAGATGTAAATTCACTGCCCCTAGGTATTGCTATGGCGCAAATGTTCACCCTATTTGCAGTGCTATTCTCAACCAGTAGATTGGCAGGAAAGAAGCCTCATTCATTTCTGATTGTACCTGCGATAATACTGTCGATCTTGTCATCACCGATTGGAGTAATAGTTGTACTACCAGTCCTATTATTCCTAATCATTGGTGAGCTTACTGAAGATGAGGGGGAGCGCTCGATGGGTAAAAAGGTGGCATTAGCGATTCTATTCGCTGTAATAGGCGGCCTTGCAACGGCTCTATTAGTAAGTAATATACTAACTGATCTTGAGTCAGTCGTAGGAGTTATGGTGGCCGGAATAGTAGCTAGTCTGCTGACTTTCACACCATTCCTTGCAATCCTCTCAATCATCCCCCTAGACAAAATACTCGAGCCTGTTGAACGAAGTTTCATAATCTATCTTGGTGCTCTTTTTGGACTGACATTGCTTTCACCCCCCTCCCTACTTGGACAACTGCATTATGCAATAATTATCCCTGGATCGATTCTTGCAGCCTTTGCAATAACTAATATGTTAGAAGATTTCACTACTGATTTAGTCGAAAAAGTGACTATTAACTCAGTTAAGTTCTTCGCGACTCTTGGGGCTCTTCCAATTATATCGATTGTTATTCATGCATCACACAAGACGGCTGCGACTAGTGAAAGTTTTTACAATTCGATACTCGAACATTTCACTATTAGCCACCTGCTAATGATTGGAATTGGTCTAACTGGACTGATGTATCTAATGTTCAGTTCGGGTGACCGCACCCCTAAGGAAGATTCTTCTGAAGGCCTTCCTTGAATTTATAAAGAGTGATTTTATTCTCAAAGCAGAAGTATTACAACATTATGCGATAGTTATGACCGATGCTCCTGTTTACAGTCCAGATGGTAAGTTCATATGGATAGGTAATGAATGGATTCCCGCTCCTCCTGCATCAGAACCCTTGACCCCTCCCGATAACAATCAAACGCTCTCAATGCAAGACTCAGTAATAGGTGGAGATGTAGTTAGTAATACGGTGATTAACAATGACCCTGCAACTGTTACTGCAGCGGTTATAGCAGCACTGCAACAGTTAGGGATGCTCGGAGATAATACTCCTCCTCAAGCCCCACCTGCTCCCGATATTGAACTACCTCAATCCTTCCAAGTTGGAGACCATGTTGAGTACCACAGTCCAACAAATGCTCGATGGCTAAATCGATGTAAAGTAGTAGCAATAAATGATGACGGTACCTACAGGGTTGAAGTTCCTAAGGACACTGCAATCGAAACTAAATTAGCCGTTGTGATTGGGACGTCACCAGGAACTATACGCCCAGCAAGCATACCCTTAAAATCAGGAGACAGAGTATTCGTTAATTGGAAAAACCATGGTCACTATTTCCCTGGCAAAATCGCCAGTGAGAACGCAGATTTTACATTCAACATTCATTTTGATGATGGAGACGTAGAGTATAATGTCGAATGGGGAAGGATCGAACCTCTAAATGAAGAATCTAAAGAAGTTCAAGATTATATCGAAAACGAATCTAAAGAAGAAAGAGAACTTATCGAAGCATTCCAAGTTTTTGATGCAGATAATAGCGGAACAATTTCTGCGAAAGAATATTTTACAATTCTCACTGAAATGAGTGATGAACAGATATCAATAGATGATGTAATGCAAGAATTTAGCGAAATGGGAATTGGATTAGATTCAGAAATTGACTATCGTTCTCTTGCTAAATTTATGCTTGGTTCTGAAGATTCAGAATTATCGCAAACCAAACCAGAAGTCGTCATTCGTGATGCTATAATTTCCGATGGAATACTAAGAGGGTATGCATATGCTCATCCAAAGTTAGGTGAAGGTAAGATCAAGTCCTCAGCTATTCAATCTGTTACATACGATGCTAGGGCAACTGCTAGGGTTGAAACAAGGAACACGATGTATGTAGTTGGGCCAACTGGGTGGACTGAAAGGCCTGATGAGCACCCATTCAATAACACATATTCCCGAGGTATGCAAATTCAAGTTGAATGGGAAGGGACTTGGTGGGATGCAATCATCCAAGATATTTCGGGAGAGTCCTATCTGATTCACTATGTTGGATTTGATTCAAGTTGGGATGAATGGGTCACTCCTGAAAGAATTAAGAGTTAGATTAGGTTTTTCTCTTCTTTCTGTCACTTGAAAAATCGCCTTACAGAAGCGAAACCGATAATGGCAGCTATGCCAAACGAACCTGTATCGATCAGAGAATAGACGATGGTATCTGCTTGCTGAAGTAAATCCTTTTCTTCGGCCAGTCCAAAGGTAATTCTATGCCAGTCAACGATAATCATCTGTCTAGATTCAAGCCATTTCAAAAGTATGAATTGAATTACGAGTAGAAATTTGATTGCCTTTGATGCGAATTTGAACACAAATGCTGCCAAAACCCCGAGTATTAACCCCTGTAGAGCTGAATTGCCCAATTCCATTACTTCTACCATAAATCATCGACTAAGAAGCCGTGTTTTATTCTTCTTCTATTTCTGGGGTTAGGTTTTTCTTTCTTTTTAATTGGGTTGTGATTAGAATTGCTATGACAATTAATATGATTGATGCTGATATAATTAGTGAGGTTTCTGAATTTGATTCTCTAGCACTATCTTTAGCAACTCCAGTATCTCCATCCCCATTATTTATTGTCGAATTATTATCAGGGGTTGTGGTCTCATTATCAGGGTCTGTTGAGTTTCCTGCTATACTCTCGTTGCCATCAGAAGTAGTCTCGTTGTCTCCAGTGGAGGTTTCATTATCATCTGAAGATGTTTCGTTTTCTTCATTAGAAGCATCATTGTCATCAGATGGTGGATCGTTTTCTACAGGCGCGGGGTTAGGAATAACACCAGGTACATTCGCACAATTGACTTCGAAATAGAGACATAATATTGTGTCAATGCGATCTAAACCTGCCTGCCCTGTGGAATTATTGTATGTAGCTAGATAAGAGGTTACCTGAGGACCTTGCCATGCTCCCATACGTGATTCGGTTGAGTCATGCCATTCAGTAAATTCTTCGATATTCCTTGGAAGAATCTCCCTATACTCCAGAAGTAATGATTTTACGGGTTCTGAACGCGGCATCAAATTCAACTCATCGAGTATTTCTTGATCTACTTCTAGCCCCCAGAACTCGAAAAATGGCGCCATATTAGCGCCAATTACCTGAGATGATGTCTTGGTGAAATCAGAATCGCTGGTCACGCCAATTTCACTTAATTTCGTTGAACCGTCAACTATACGTTGATAGAACACATTGTGTGTCCCGCCAACGGAATCCCAACCATAGAGATAAGCCATATCAATATATCTTCCAATTCCTCTCGCCTGGTAACTTACTTGGTCGAGTGGATATCCTTCCGCGGTATAGCCCTTGTATCCTTCACCAATCCGTTCACCGTTACGGAAATTCGAAGTAACCATCCAATCTATTGCTGTTTCACTACGATTAAATCCTTGAAAAGTTGCATTCGCTAATGAGTCGTCGAGCGATTGATTGAATATGGTATTAAGAATTATTGCGGCTGGGACATTGACTGTCGATTCACCCTCCCCCAACAGTGATGGAATGTTGTGCATATGTCCCCATTCATGCCAAACTGTCATTATTCCCTTGTTGAATACTTCTTCTACTACAAATCGAGGGTCGGCCCACCACGAAAGGTCTCGGCGTGAGGCCATGGTACTTTCCCGAATCGAATTAACATCTGCCGCCATACTCATCGGGTTTTCAGCAGGTGCTACTGTTCCAGCAGCAGGGGTTTGGATATCAGGTAATAGCCACATATGTTGCTGTGCATCTCCTCTCTCTAATGGCCACCCTCCAAGGACTAAGTATGAATCAATCGCACCGTCCCAAACTTCAAGCAGTTCAGTTGGATTGTAAACCTTAGAATAATTCATCACCGCGCCATAGAAAGTTGCTCCGCCATTTCCTTCAGAACTGATGAGTTCAACTTTATACTCTCCGCTTTGATTAGAAACCTTTGAAAAAACGCCGCTACCAGATGTATGCCATTCTGGTTCTGGATCACCCTCTCCCTGTGCTGAATTTTCGTACAGGGTGTCTAAATCATAAGTTATAGTAGTAGAGCCAGGATAGGTGATTTTTATTGTAACCTCTTCATCGTGGTGGCCAACAGCTGGTTCTAGTGTGATGTTTTCTCCTTCGGGCACTGAAAAGGTACAACTCTGATAACTAAAGGTCCCGGGAGTTCCGTCGAAAGAACACAGTAAATCCCTTGAATATTCCAAGTGCTTTAGAGGGAAACTCGCCATGAACCGGTCGGAGGCAATATCTCCCCATGGCGCATCTCTGCTTTCCACCGCAATCTTCCATTCTTCATAGGTAGTTTGGCTGAGTTCTCTGGTTGAAAATAAAGGCGAAGATACAGCTCCTGAGATTGTAACTTCGAGATCTCCTTCCTGTGCACCGTCTGGTGTCATGATGTATATTGAACCACCAAATGGATTGGCCACATGTGTAGTTGCTGAATCTATCGGGAAAGACATTCCAACTTTGGGAAACCGTGCATATGCGCCATCTGTGACCACTCGAAGATCGGCTTGATGAGCACCAACCCAAGCCACTAATCCGCCATCGGTATGTTCTCCTGCAACCTCAATCGTAACTATTTCACCTGCTGGTGCAAAAAATCCAGTCGGCTGTATTAATCGCTTATCGTCGCCGAAACTTCGCGCTGGATCTGTTTGATAGGTTCCTCGTATCATTGCTTTCCCATCTGCGACTCTCACGGCATTTTCGCCCACGAGGCCTGGGAAATATTTAGCATCAGGAAAATCAATCCCTTCTGATTGAAGGATGTTTTCGGAAGTAAATACTGATTCTAAAATATAGACTTGCATTGTAAAGCCAATATATCGCAAAGGATGATCTGTAGAAGGAGTCCACTTAATTTCTCCAGCATCAAATATTGCGCCTTGAGTTGCAGCATATGTATCGATATAGCGCACTGCGTTTACACCAATGTCAGACCATGGAACATAGAGATTTGAAACGACCTTTTCTAAATTCCCATCTATTCCTATTTCATCTAGTGTGATATTGCCATTCATATGTTCAATCAGCGCATTTAACGCACTATTCATCTCAATCGATGATCCCCAAGGAACGGGTGAACTAGCACTGAAATTTCGTACATACATTCCAATGGAGGGTGTTGAATTTACTTTGCCAAACACACCTTCACTGTTTACTTCTTCAGTGCCAAATTTACTTCCGGTTAAATCTGAGCCGATTCGAACAGGAGTCTCGATCAAATGCGCCTTAATACATTCAATATCGTCAATTTTCGGACCTAATGAATACACATACCGCTGTGAATTTAGAAGAACTTCGATTGTTGGATTCTCTAAGGCAAAGTCATATGTGATTGTCAAAGTATACCACTTTTCAAAGGACAGATTACGATTGAGCATGGGATTAAGGAAATGGTTTCCAATCCCTGGTTGGGTAATCTGCATTGAAAGCCCGTAATTTCTAGCATCATCAACATCACTCTTCACCCATAATGAATAACCGAGATTGCCAAACCCTGCTAATTGATTAGAAATTAAAATTCTAATTCCGTCTCCGGGTTGTCCTTGATAGTCAGGACTAGAATTACCAGCAGTTAGGTGTGAATTGTTAAAATAAGAATCATTAAGATTGAAATCAAAAGAAAACTGAACTCGTTCTGAATGATTTAATCCATCGGTAAGACTGTTCGGAAATTCGACTGCATCATAGCCGCCCAGATACAGCGCACTCTCGCCGTTCAGGTCCTCAAAGACTGGTGTTCCATGACCTATTGCAGGTTCGATTTCGGAATTCGATTCGTTAAATGAATCGCTCAAGAGGTATTCTCGAACCCCTACGCCATCGACTGGGCTAGTTTGATAATTTGTACACGGATCCATGTGGTCGCCCCATAAATCATTGTCATCGTCATCATCTTCGTCTAAATCTCGGCATCCATCACCGTCTGCATCTGTAGATTCTGTAGAGATCCAATTCCTTTCGCCAAGCATGCAGAGATCGAGAGAATCGACTACGCCATCGCCATCATCATCGATATCTTCAGCGTCCTCAGAACCAACCAAATACACGAAAAGAGAGACGCCCCCGTTATCAACATCGTATCCATCATTGTAATAATCCTGATTATAATCGGTAATATTAATTGAATAGGTTCCTGCTTGATTCCATGAATTTGTTATGGAATTATCACCATAAACTACATCTCCCAGCATTCCGAATATTTGTGAGAGTCTCCCTCTCGATTCCGCGTAGAATGGGAATGTCGATTCTCTTTCGTCTTCGATAAAATAGCTCCCCCAGAAAACGGAATTTCCATCTGGTTTCTCCATGGTGATTTTGGTTTCGTATCGGCAATTTGGGGCGCATTCATGGTAGATGTCAAAGGATTGGCCTGCTGTTATCGTAAATGTGAATTCCTGATAAGTCCAATCTTCAGTATCATAAAAATCAATTAATACTGAACGATCTTTACAACCATCACCATCATAATCACTTGTTTCGTTTGAAATCCAATCTAATGTCCCAGTTGGGCAAGAGTCACCAATATCAGCAACGCCATCACCGTCGTCATCAATATCAGCATCGTCGGTTATGCCATCCGAATCATAGTCTGCATTGGCTGAAGGGACTAATATGGCCGAAAGAAAAAATAACAAGACGAGGTTAATTGAAACCAAGCGCTTGTTCATATTTGCTCCTCAATCATTTGCTCAATAAATCTATCTCATACCAATAATGCTACATAAATAATGCCCTTACTACGCGGAGGCTAGTCAACAGTTATGGCATGAAGACTAGTAGGCGTGATGTGAATGAGATTCTGTGCCCTCATTGTGACAAAAATATCGCGCTAGAGGAAGGCGCTTTTGGGCTATTCGAATGCCCTCATTGCGATGAGGAGTTTTCTCGGGATAGCGATAGTAAACAGTTATTCCATAATGTTCTAAAATGGATGAATATTATTGGAGCAGGAATTGCGGTCATTGGGCTGATTGGAGTTGTAGGTCTGTGGATTTATTTCACAATTTATCCCCCCTCTGGATATGATGGATTTATTATGATATTTCCGATAGGGTTTCTTCTGATTGGTTTATCTATCAATCTACTTGCAGTAATTATCCGGTATATCAATAAGATAATTAGCATAGAGGAAGTAAATCCTGACATACAGAGTTACACAGTTGTCGGTTTTGTAGTTATCTTTATCATATACTGCTTTATGATATGGTTTTTCTAGGGATTATAATGGACGATATCGAATCCATTGAAGAGGAAGAAAAACCTAATCGCTTTACTCAGATAATTATTGTTTTAGCAGTTGTAATAATGGTAATGGTTTTCTTTTTAGGAATGTAAATTCTCAATTTAGATTGTTTCGCCTTTCAAAGATGATATTGCCCCCTAGGCTGAAAATAAGTGACAAATAGTTGAATCACCAGCCTCTCAACATGGGTTCTTTAGATGGCAATAGATGGCCCCAAATAGCTTGCATAATACTCCTCATTACCGGTATTGGTTTCTCTGGCTATTTTGTAGTCGACTATTTTGTTGATGGAGATTGTTCGAATCCTGCCAAAGATTAACGAATCGCATTATCTTTTGATGATAAAGCCCATTTGGAAAGATGGAACTCTACCATGCCGCTCTTTGACCAATACGGAGTTAATGTTACATTCTTCATCGACCGTCAAGAATCACTCTCAGATGAGGATTACGTCACCTTGCATTCCTTTGAAAACCAGGGGCATGAAATCGGCCTCCATACACTTACCCACAGCTCCTTAGTCACGTTTGTTGAAGAAGGGGGTAGTGAAGAGGAATGGTTCCAAAGCCAGGTGATTACAAGTTTATCGATTATGGAAGATAATGATTTTGAAATCGATTCATTTGCTTATCCTTTCGGAGCACGTACAGATTCGATGGATGATTTAATTCAAACTAAGATTCCGATTGTAAGGGGTGTGGGTTATTCTAGTAGTTCGATTTTTGGAGATGAGATTCATCCATGGCATACTGATTGTCTGGATACTGGTGGTTTTAAAGCATTAAAGATTAGTGGTCAAGAGTCACATTTAGAGAATGTTTTGCTGACAATTGATGAAGAGGAAGAGGGGACGATTCTGCTATATGCACATGATATTAACGGAACTAGAGATACAATTAGTCATGAAGATTTATCTAGGCTTTTTGAAATGGCTAATTCGAATGGTTGGGAGTTCATTCAGATGCGCGATTTGCGATAAGCTTTGCCGAATATAAGCACTAAGACACCTAGACTATGGATAAACCGATTCACAAGTCCTTTCCAACTAATGTCTAATCACTAGATAATGCGCTGATCGGTTTCAATAGAGATAGTTTGACTATCTCTGAAACAGTGAGTTTCAAATGTGTGTTCTGACTGTAATGGTAAGAATTAATATTACCCCATTTTCGTTTCTTCCTCGCGTTCAATAAAATAACTAAAAACAAAACATTTGATTTTTTAACAAAGTTGGTGTGTGACCATCAGGGACAAATAGCACCTCTGCGAGCGCTCTGTATGCGCCTGCTACGAGTCATGCTTCTGACTCTTCTACTGTTAGCAGTGCCTCTTTCGGGCTGCTTTGGCGAGGAAACAATTGAAATCACTCCTCAATTAACTGTCGGAGATGTTTCAGAAGCAACGCGTGGACAATATATGATGATCGAAGTAGATTCAAATGTTAATTGGACATTTAATCGATCTGCTGGCTTATTTTATGTTGATGATTCCGGAGTTGCTAGAGATCCTGTGGAGACAACTTTTCCACCTGAAAAGAAATCACTGCAATTACTTATTCTAGACTCTGAAAGAGAAAGTGTAGATATTTCAATTTCAGCTGGTGAGTTGCTTTGGAATGCGACACTAACACTGCTGGATAGTGAAGAATACATGTTGGTTGATGGCCGACGTGCTTACGAGACAATCGATATGCTCACGTCCTCGTATAACAACCGCTGGTGTGCAAGTGCATCTGTTCACGAAGGAGGCGATGCATACGAGGCTGCAGCTGAGGCTATGGCTGATGAGATGTGGGATATGGGCTTTGATTTTGTTGAGGTTACACGATATGATGATGACCCTGACCAACTAAATGTTGTAGGATATAATTGGGGCAGAACCAATCCCGATGAGTATATCGTAATTGGAGGGCACTTCGACATCGCTTACCTGTTCACTCCTCCGGGAGGAGGTACGAATGAAGGTGCAAACGACGATACATCTGGTTCAACTGTTTCACTAGAAATGGCGCAGGCTCTTGCTTCAATGGAATTTGATCATACGGTTGTTGCGGCACTCTGGTCTTGTGAAGAAGAAGGATTGCTTGGCTCTCGAGCATATGTTGAGCATTTGCCTGAAAATGTGACTGTTAAAGCTTACATGAATTTCGATATGGTTTCCCTTAATTATCCAATAATACCTCAATCTGAGCCATTAGTTGGGCCGGGCGGAGAGATTTTTTCTGCAACAAAGTACGAATGGCAAATCAGTATTGCAGGGGCAAGCGATGATAACATGCAATTGATGTATGACTGGGTTGGGACAATAATAGACGATGACCTTGCGTATCAACCAACTGAAGGCAATCCTATCAATTGGCAGATTGCGGAATCGTGCGCTTCAGATCACTGTTCATTCTTTTCTGCCGACTATCCAACGTTTAATTTCTTTAGCCCGGGCGGAGAAATTTCATTCTGGCAAGAATGGCATTCACCTTCGGATACTCTCGATTTTATGACTGCAAAAGCTGGAGGGCAAGAAGGGATGGAGAGTGGGTTCAACAGTTTGGTTTGGTCTTCACTCGACCTCTTTATTCGCGTCGACAATTCAGATTCAACCTTCCAGGGTCGTTGGCTTGAAGCCCCTAGTGAGTGACCTCGAAGATGCGTTCTGAGTTAAACAGCCATCTTGCCTATAATCGTCGCTCTTCATGGCACAGGTAAACTTGTACGATTAGTACTAATTAACTTTGAAATCAATGAAAAGGATGAATATGTGGATATTAGATTAACCATCATGGGCGGACCACTAATGACTCCAGATGAGCGCGATGCTTTGATTGCAAAGGAATTAATTATGATTGGAAAGGAGTTAAGTGAAAAATTTAAAATTGTTGTTTGGTGGAAAAGTGGTGGAGAAATCAGAGAAGAATATGCTTATGGAAATACTCCGGAGGAAGTTGTAAACCATATGCGAAGGAGATGTTGGATCGAAGAAGAGAATAAAGATTCCCAAAAATATATGTCAGGTGTTCAATCTAGAACGATTGGTGCTGAGAACTTCCTATTCCATGATGAAGAATCGTTCCTTTTTGGTTTAGTAAAAATTGACTCTCTACACATTCAGAAATGGGGATGGGAACCTGAATCAGATATCGAATAATATTGCTGATTAAATGGCTTCTACCTTTGCCATAGGTTTCTAATGAGAATACTAGTGACACTATTCATGCGTGCAGGACATTTGATGGCATCGGGAGTACTATTAATTGCAATATTCATGCCTCTCTTTTCATTCGCTGGAGACCTTCGACTCGAATGTTTACTAACTAATGGTAACACTTGCGATGACTTCAAAACCATTCAATTAGTGTGTTTGCTGGGATCTTTAGTAGGGATTATCATGGTCTTCATCGGTGGTATCATCCTACGTGATGACCTGCCAAAAAACCAAACAGGTTCATCGCAATGTCCACGCTGTGGTTCTGTAGTGGACGGCCCCGGTGCCCTTTGCTTCAATTGCGCCCAGCCCGGATTCTAATCGCCTAGTACAATCAAAGGCAAAAATATGGCCTATGATACTCACCGTAAGGCCATAGTTCGATACGAATTGAGAACTAGCTCTATTCGACTATGACTTAAATCAATCATTCCTCTTTTTTATGTCGTCCAAGGAGCATAGCTGCTCCAAGAAGTGCAAGCATCGATAGTGGCGCGGTAAATCCTGGCAATCCGCTAGTAGATGCTGTCTCATCTGGTTCTGGTGTTCCCATTACTGCATCAAATGTCACCTTAACTTCCCCAGATTCGGTTCCATCAGTCCATGTTACTGTCACTTCATAGGTGAAGGTAGATTCCTCTTTCACAATAAATCCTAAGCCGCCATAGAAGTGCCCATCCATTGCTTCTGCAGTGACCGTTGTTATGCCATCATTGATTGAAATTACAAGGTCATCTCCATCCGGATCTGTGCAATCCACCATGAACTCATACGACCCAGCTGTCAGTGGAACAGTTAGTGTTCCAGTTAGTGGGGCTGTAAGAGCGGTATTACCTGCAAGTTTTGCAGCGATATCCGAGGCTGCTATCTGTCCAGATGCGCCAACATTGGATACAGCGAATACATCACATACAGGGAGTCTGTTTTCAGTGGAAGTGTTGTTTGAATCATCGGTTCCATTACTCGAGTCATCAGAGACTGCCTTCCAGACAAAGCGTCCACGTTCCATCTGATCCCAATCATAAGGAATATCGACATAGGCTGATCCTGAAGATACAGCCATCATCAAACTGACTCCGTCATCACGGACGAATTTGGCGTTAATTAAATCAAAACTATCACTACTAGTTACGCCGTATCGAACGGTTTGCAAATCTGCTTCAGAAGGCACGGTTTCGTCCGAAAAATGGCTGTTTCCAGTGGTATTACCGAATGACTCGTCGCTTCCAAAGATATCCGTACAATACCATATACGTTCGCTGTTGTTAGAATCTGCAGCATCTGCATGCTGCATTTCACAATATCTCCACCAGCTGCCATTGTCACATTCCCAATACATTGGGTCAGCATTCCATACACAGGTGTTCTCATCTCCATAATTGGTTTCCCAAGGATCTGAAGGGTGTTTACAATAGAAGACTCCATCAGAAGGGTTGCACTGATCTTGCTGATAGTGATTTATTCGATATTGTCCTTCGTTCTGACATTCAAATTGGACCCAGTCGTCTTCATCATACGTCTCTCTTTCACATGAATCATATTCAGTAGGAGGCTCTTCAGAATGTTGCCAATAATACTTACAAGACCATTTGCCAGTATCATTATTTACTTGGCAAGAATCTTCGAAATCTCCACCATCATTATCATAGTAATTTGACTCTAATTCATCACTCACACATTTGAACATCCCCTGAAATTGCTCGGCTGCCGAAGAATTTGAGGTTACAATTGTACAATCACTGTAAATATCTCCAGTATAGATTTCAAGAACCCATTCACCATTTGCATCGGCTTGCCATGAACCATTAAGAAGAACATATGCTGAGAATTGAGTACCGTTGTCGTCGAATGCATATTCGCAATAGGAATGGTCTTTCTCAATTAATTGGCCGTTCATTGTCCAAGCATTACCGATTTCTGCACTGATGCAATCATCATCCCCTTCTTCGGTGAACATCTCGAAGTATGAATCAAATTCTGTTTGAGTAAGAATTTTATCTCGGTTTCCTGTCACATAATCGACGTAATAGTGCGTCCAAAGGCCATAATTATCATTAATATTCAAAACCAATCCTTGTGTGTCGAGATTTAAGAAGGCTTCTGAAGTAAAAGTATCTTCACCTGTTCGGGATGTTACAAGCCAATCACAAATTAACACATCAACCATGCCGTGCTTTTCATTGAAACCGTCATAGTCTAATTCTGTCAATACATATTCTATATCTACCAGGCAAGAATCACTGGGAATGTTTAGAGTCCAGTAATGTTCATACGTACCATCTGAGTTATTGGATGATATAGATTCTAGAGTTTCATTATGGAAATAACTCATTTGCATCTGTCCGGCATCATTCATTTCATCCGTCGCTCGCCATTGTAGAGAGTAATTTGTGTCATTCTTTAAATTATGAACTTCGAAGGATAATTCTACAGATGCGCCTTGTGTGAATAATTCATCGGGTGAGTTTTCCTTAATCTCTCCACCATCAGCGTGTTTTAGCATAGCTTGTGGTTGTGGGCGAGATTCGCACCCGTAATAATTGACATCCTGCCAATATTGAACCTGATGCGAATCATTATCCTGATCATTTGGATCAAAATAAGAGAGGGTTATTTCTAGGTTTCTTGAACAGATAAATTGAGGTTCATCAGAATTGATGTGCACCCTTTCTTCATACATTTCTTGGTGGCCTTCTTCTGTCACTAAATATTGGAATGCCGTATAATGGAATACCTGATTAGAACCAGACTCATATTCGCTATCAGTAATATTTAATGTGTATTCTAAAGCATCATCTAAGTTTTTTAATACAATCTTCACTTCGTTTTTATCGGCTCTTAAGTAGCCATTCCAGCAATCACTGCCTTCATCTTCGTGTTCGCCGTCACATCCTGCAGGCGATTCATCGAAGTCTTTCAAACCAACTACCATGCATAATTCTTCATTCGTGCTTGTTACTGATGAGTCGTAAGGATCACAATCAGAGTTGTCACCTACACCATCGCCATCAGAGTCTTCCCATTCATTCGAATCCTCAGGGAAGGCATCATCCTCGTCTAAGTAGCCATCGCCGTCGGTATCAGGTTCTGGCTCTTCATCGTCGTCTTCATTTACAATATTAATGCCATAAGCATCAGGCCAGAATTCTTCATAATCATATGCGTAAATTCGCCCATCGGCGATTACAATATGGCCTTGAGTCGTACTACTTTCGCACGATATCACATAGATTTCGCCGCTATCATATTGTTCGTTTCTGTTATCATCAATATATTGGAAATAGAACTCTACGAATTCGTGTTGATCTGACCAGTTTTGAAATTCATTCATAATCCCGATATCAAGAGTCCCGCTGGAACTCATCAAATCTATTTCTTCATTCGAACACTCTGTGCATTCGTTGCCAGATGTCTCTAATACTGCGAAATGAACGTCATAAAGGCCAGGGGGGTCACTAGAACCTGCTTGTGCCACATAAGGATAGGATAATTCTGTGAAACCCGAACATGAAACTGGATTATTGGTGTATGTTACTGCTGAATCCTCGGGTTCACAATCTGAATTATCACCTAAACCATCACCATCAGAGTCTTCTGACTCATCGGGGTCTTCTGGGAAGGCATCTGAATTGTCGCCGACACCATCGCCATCGGTATCATTCCATTCATTCGAATCGTTTGGGAATGCGTCATCTGCATCATCAACCCCATCATTATCACTATCTGCTGCTTGGGCAGTAGGAGCAATTAAAATCACAGACAAAATCATCAAAGACGCAAGGAAGAGCGGTCTAACTTTATTGGACATAGGCCGCTGGGAAAAACGGTCGCATATAATTCTACGGTTTACTTAAGCGGCCCCACCGCGATTCGAACACGGGTTCGTGGCTCCGCAAGCCACTGTGATATCCAGGCTACACTATGGGGCCTTGGATTCCGGCCACCGGCCCTCCTGATATAAGCGCGACGCATGGCTCAAATACGCCATGAAAAATTCTGCCAGTCTTGTTCGTTGGCCATCTTGAGCAGTGCTGATTCAGCATTAACTGCACAAGGATTACCACAGATACGCATGAACCATGAGTCTGCCATAGTATTACCATAAGCCCAGCACTGTGCCAAATCGTGACTGTTCTCTTCTGCGTCCTTTTGCACGATAGGAGCCTTTCCCTTTCTACGTGGTACGGACCAACCTTTCTCACTACCCGAGATAATGCCGTCTCTATTTCCCGGTCCACAACCGTATACTGTATCCATTGCTAACTCTTTGGCCATTGCTTCAGCCATAGGCGCAACTGTCGCTGTTACCAATACCAATCGGTGACCTTGTTGCCTATGCCATTCAATTCTCTCTTTGGCCTCTTCGGGTATTTTAGTTGCCAATTTAGATTTTACAAGGATATTGGAATAATCTTCGAGAGTCTGCCATTTAGCTAAAGTAAAGTGACCGCGATTTCTTGCTGCATCATAAAATGACTTTCCACTTAGTAAACCAATTAGCAAGCGGAGAGTCCATGCCGGAGTTGTGATCAATATGCGCCATGGTTGTTTCTTTAGCAAGTGCGCGGTCAGTGTCTTTTCGCTACTAGCATCGAGAAGGGTGCCGTCGAGATCGAAATAAGCTGCAACCTCTCCCATGCCTCCAGCGATTGGCAAGACACACATCACATTGTCGTCTCATCATTTTCTGGTATTGGGGCGTAAACACGACGGCCAGCATTGTAATCATACCACCAGGTTAGATGTGTCTTTAGATGCCGGGGAATAAAAAATCCAATCTTACGAGGGGTCAATCCGTGGTTACGCATATTGCGGTCGATGGAAAGTGATGCTGCAATCGTTTGGGCTGAACAACCAGGATTTGCATATACAAAGCGTTTAACCTCATCTATCAGTCTTTTCAATCGTGCTTTCTTTTGTGCGCCTTTACCTATTGTTGGGGGTGACATAAGTCGAGATTCATTTTCCTTCCATATCAAAGAAACCCGGGGCGTCCCAAGTACTTCTAGCAATGGAAAGACCCATCAATGTCCGCCCGATGGGGGGGGTTGATTGCGATGGTGGATACGATTTCAATTACCCGTATTAACACAAGAGATTTACTCTCTGTAGATTTGAATGTGTGGATGAATCACCCTGATGACCACGATTTCAAACCACGTCTTTCAATCAGTGGGACCACTCTTTCGGTTCGAAACGCTGATGGCGAAGATAGCATGGCAAATCATGAGTTAGATGAAAATCAGCTCGAAATCGCTCAGAGAGATGGTCGCATTGAGTTGCGAGTTAAATTTCAAGTCCATGGTATGCATGGTCGCCTCAACAGTATCCACCCGATTATCGCAGATGGTAAGGCAAAAAAGTTAGCAACTGCAAATTGGAAATCGGTTCAGCCGGTCTCGTTTCAAGACTGATCGTAAGCGATTTCCTTCAGAACAGGGATTTGAACGGTAACAGTTAGAGACAGTGTCCAATTATTTCCAGTATCAAGATCGGTTCCAGGAATTGGGATTGCAGGGTCTGGCTCTGTCTGGTCGGCAACCACATAACAAATCCATTCGCCTTGTCCTGCATCTGCATCGTTCATCCCCAAGAGTCTTTCAAGTAATTCCTGCTCAGAATCAGCCTCGTATTCTTCAGAGACGCCTGCTGGATTGATGTCATCATCAGATAATTCAGCCTTTATTGGGTCATTTTGCGTAATGTTTCCCGGCTCGGTAGCATTAGATTTAGAATAACCATCATCTATCATTTTCAATTCCAAAGTGAAATTATCAGCAGGCGGTAAATCATTATCCAATTCTAGTAATGCATGATAAGACATAATGCGGGTTCCATCTCCTGGAAACATACTACTCTGCCAAACCTCTCCCTGCTCAAGATAATCATTCCACTCCCAAGTCAATTCTTTGGTTTGCCAGGTAACTTGATACTTCCTTGTAAGAACATCGATTATGAATGGTTCCGAGGTTATTCCTCCTTGCCCATCATCTATGGTCAACAATCCGCTGATGGTAGTGCTTTGATTGGTATCGAGGTAGACCTTTTGTGCGGTCGCGTCGACATCGTTTGCCGCATTTCCATCGCCGTCACTATCTGTGTTGGTATCTAAGTCCCAAACATAGGCAAGAGGCACTCCTTCAGGATCTGTTGAATCACTTGCGTCGAGTAAAGCGATATCGCCTGCTCTAACTTCATCTGGTATACTGAGATTGAGAAGTGGTGCTCCGTTGACCTTTACCGTAACAGTAGTACTATCCTCTCCTCCTTGATCGTTCATCACTACTAATTCAACTATGAATATGCCATTATCCTCGTAGAGATGAGAGGTGTATCCTGAGATGGTGGTCTGGGTGCTACCGTCACCAAAATTCCAGCGAAACTCGGAGATTACGCCCTCGACTGCATCCGAGTCCCTAGCATCAAAGCCGACCATTTCCCCTTCCTGGATACTGACTGGGTTAGCGGTAAGTACAGCGCGCGGTTGGACTGTTAATTCCAATACTTGGGTGCATCCTGGTGCAAAGAGGAGCAGGGTTGTGAGCAGGAGGAGCCATTCTCTCCTCGCTGACATAGGCGTATGTCCAACGCGCTCCTATCTAATGATGACGGGCGCGCGTCCATGTTTGGTCACATATCGACTTCTTGAGAGATGTCGCCGACTATCTCTGCGTTCTCAAGTGGAGATTCCAATTCGTTGATATCGATATGGTTGACTACATTGATTTCAACATTGGAACTCATTTCATCGTCTAAGAGAACGTCTACCTCAATATCTCCAACATCATATTCTTTAGCCGGTGATTCTACTTCGGGTTCGACTAACTTCTCCTCTTCTCCATCGAGCAAATCGATAGCTTGGTTGACTCCATCCTCGAACGATTCGGAATATTCCTTGGCTAACTCTTTCTCCGCTAGAGCCTCTGTTTCAGCAAATGTTGGAACCGGAACTGGTTCGGGTCGCTTGAACCAGTCTCTGATGCCCATGAACTAGAATTCGGTTATCTCGGTAATGATTCTTGTGTAGAGGGGTTGAAGCATCAGGGCAGATTGGCCCAGATGATGGTAACCGAGATGTTGTCAGGACAGAGGGTCTTGGCACTAGATCTGGAAACCACTGGCGTATCGACTAATCGTGATCGAATAGTTCAAATCGCATTGCTTGGTTCGATGGAAGATGATTCTCCGATCACTTGGGAAGCCTTGGTAAATCCACAAAGGCCGATTCCACCCGGAGCATCAGCGGTTCACGGAATCATGGATTCTGATGTCAGGGAGCAACCGCTATTCTCCGCCTTCTCGCAAAAGGCCTTTGATTTGATAGATGGTGCTGTGATAGTTGGTCATAATGTGAGGAGATTCGATTTGCCGTTGCTGGATAAGGAGTTTCTTCGTTGTGGTAAATCTCCTCCTGAACCCAAAGTCGTAATCGACACCTTAGAATTGGTGAGGAGATTGAAAATCGCCAGACCACATCGCCTTTCGGCTCAATGTCAACGTTATGGCATAGACTTGAGAAATGCTCACGACGCTGCTGCTGATGCTGCAGCGAGTTTGCTATTACTGTGGAAATTGATGCAAGAAAACCCCGCTCCCTTTCGTCGCTCAATCGAGGATGTTGAAAGTTGGTTAATGCACGGTGATGTTCGCGATGATGCTTCAGAGTTAGGTCGTGGAATGGATGATTTGGAAACCTTAGATCCACTTGGAAGAATTCGTATCGATGGTGAAGGATTGGTTCTTTCTTTTGGACGTCACAGGGGCAAAGATGTCTCGCAAATAATTGATGACGATTCTGGATACATCGATTGGCTTCTCTCGCCTAATGGTATCGAAGATGATGAAGCGCGGAGCAAGTTGAAAGAATATATTTCAAGCATCAGGAATGGGTGACCAAGCGAGGACATCACACCAATGCCCCACACGACAGGTGCCACGTTTCATCATTGCACTTCCTATGAAAAGTGGACCTTTATGTCCGCTTTCAAGCAACTCCTCGAGAGCTTCTTTTCCTCTATTATCGAAATTTATAGCCATCTGTAAACCCGTGGGCAACACCCTTCCGGATTCATCTGCAGGTTCGCACATCTCAGCAACTCCTCCACCTGAGACTGAATCGTAATGTTGCAATAATACCACGATGTCTTTGAAATCAGAATTGCTTCCTCCGCCTTTGGCTCGCCAATTCCACCAATGCGGGCACCATGCTTTCCAATCGCAAAATCCACCACAGGATTTCTCTCCTGGTGTTGCTTCAAGGGGGGTCTCGCTCGGTTTCGTCGCTTCCCACGCTTTGAGAGCGGCTTCCATCACCGAATCTCCTTCGGCCGTGTAAATACCAGCGTCATCGGTGTACCAACCCTCTGCGCGTATTGGAGGTGCGTTCTGATTATTCGAACCAAGAATATCGCGATAAAGGAGTAATTGTCGATGAACTTCGGGTTTGAGAATTCCTCCTTCGGGCACCCTTCCTGTCTTTAGATCGGCAACAACCCAAGAGCGAAGGTTTCCCTTTTCGTCGACATCTGCCAATAACATGTCCAATCGGCCCATGAGGCGGTCGTCGGCTGTTCGCAATTCACCTTCTACGGCAATAACCCGTGAATGCAATTTACGCCAATGAGCAATTGAAACTTTATCGTTGGAAATTTCGGGCGAGTCAATAAAACGTAAGAGCATACGGATTGCTCCTCGTTGCTGGCGCTTTGCTTTGGGAAAATCCTCTTCTTTCCATTTAGGCCTACGTGGGGTGTTATGGAAAATCTCCTTCTCTTCTTCCCAACGCTGACGCAAGAACTTCTCACCAGTAGAGCCGAGCCATCCAATCTCAAGATCATCTCGACCTGACAAATCCATTTGCAATAAATCCTCAATGGAGGCATGGACTATGGTACCAAGGCTAGCGGCCATACCGGCCTTACGCGGTAGTTTTTGCCGGCTGAGCCAATATTGCCGCGGGCATGTCTCGAATCGATTCCATGCTGATGGCGAAAGCGTATGTGATACAACTTCCGATTCGGTCATGTTCGGCCATCAACTCCTCCGTCATCAAGCCTCTCTTGGGCTAGACCGAAAGGTAGTGACGTTCATACGCAATACGAACCGTGGCCGGAACATGGCCGAAGCGATTGTTAAGATTAGTGACCTAGTTGATACCAAAGATGCAACTATTTTCTGTTGTTTTCCATCTGTTGGCATGGTCTCAAGCATCGTCGCGCATTATCTAATTGAAAAATTGGAATTAGAATTTGTGGGTGGTGTAATCGACCCTCACCTCCCGCCACTTTGCCTAGTTCAGGATGGTGAACCTTTGCCGCCTATTCGCGCTTATGCCGGGACACCTATCTGCTCGCCGAAACTAACCAAATGTGATAAGGTAATTTTATTGATGTCTGAACTAATTGTTCCAGAACCCTTGGTTCACGGTATCGTTGATGCGCTATTCAATTGGTCAAAGAGTGCCGACCTTGCAGTTGGAGTTCTTATCGATGCTTTTGCCAAACAAGGAATGAAGAGTACGATGAATGGCCAAGAACCGGTTGTAGAATACGAAGATAGTGACGATATCAGTGTTCTCGGTGTCGGTTCGACGGTTAAAATGCGTGAATTAATAGGTTCTTTGGGCATTAAACCGCTTGAACAGGGTGTAATCAAAGGCATTACTGGCGTCCTTCTTGGCGAAGGTCGGAGAAGAGGATTGGATATCATGAGCATCATGGTTGAGGCTGACCCGACAATCCCTGATGCTAGAGCAGCAGCCACTCTAATCAGTCATCTCAATGAATTATTACCTGCCATCGATCTCGATCACGCACCATTACTCGAAGAAGCAGAGAGAATCGAAGAGCAGGTGCGTTCAATGGTAGAAGGCACTGGTGAAACTGAAACTAGTTCTTCAGCCTCGTCGATGATCTACGGCTGATTTTGAAATAAGCATCAGGCCCATCAACAATAGAATCGTGCTAGCCCATACAGGGAATATCAGCACGATATCCTTGGGTAAGAAGAACAATAATGATTCTCCGCGGGTGTACATTCCTCCTAAAGAAGCAACCAATAGTATCATCCCGCATGCAACCATTCCAATCGAAGGGTGTAACCTGCCGGAGATTGGACCCTTATTGAGCCAACGATTAAGCAAAACACCCACTGAAATACCAAGTGCTGAAAAAGACAATAGAACCTTATTAGCCAATAATTGATTACTAATCTGCTCTGTTGGGTTTGCATATATCCCAAAAATGATTGTTAGAGGAAGAGCAAGCAATCCCCCTAACATTGCCCAGTGTGCAACTATATCTGCGGTTTCTCGCTTTTTATCTAAAACTAATAGCAGATAAGCGATACCGGCTAATGCAAACATTCCTACTACTAATTCGGTAGTGATCACATGGAAGGTGCCTGCTGATATCATCTCAACCCTCCTTGAAGATATTGCTCGCCATAATGTTGCCATTGCTCCATCGTCCAACCAGCCGGTAGCCCTTCTATTGGCACTGGAGGAATTGTGGAAATTACGGGGTTGTGTTCGACAACTGGGGTTGAATGCTGCTGTGGTTCAGAAATTATCTGTGCGGTGATATCTGGCTGAGGTAGTCCCATAACTCCAACCAAATCAATTTTCTCCGCTCTAGGCTTCCTATTGCTTACCAAAACCAAACCAGTCATCAAAAACAGTAAAGAGAAAGCTTGCAAATACAGTTCTACTCGATCTGATTGCCATCCTTCTTCCTTTGCTATCAACGTGAACCAAGGGGTCTGTTGATCTGGCCCAACTCCAGAAAGTGTTGCTCGCCATTCGATTGAACCGGAATTGATTGCAGGGGGGATTGTGAAAGTACCTTCGACGACGTCAAGAGTTACCGATTGGGCGCCAGGAACTCTCATCTCCACAATATAATCAGTAACATCTTCAGTTTCAAGGGTGATTATTGTCTCTTGGTTCACTAATCTTGTATTTGGTGGAGTAAAGGTTGATGCTAGTCGTGGAAGGTCTTCGGGTGGTTCATCTATTGTAAAAGAAATCGGCCAGGAATTACCATGAATGGAAACGCTATTTCCAACTCCTCCGTGGTGTATGCTAGCAAGTAGAGTATAGTTCCCAGCAACAACTGGGGCTTTTAGTGTCCAAGTTACCGAGACGCTGGTTTCACCGTTAGAGACTCTGGTTTCGATATAATTCACTACTCCGCCGTTTGGATCTGCAACTATTGTCCAACCCTCATGCTGAGGGGTATCTTTGGCACCTTGATCGTTGGTCAATAGGAAAACGCCTACTATTCGTGTCTCTGATTCTGGGAAATCGGTGATATTAACAGTGACTGTAGTCAATAGGCCGGCCCACTTCGAACTCGGCTGCTCTACAGAAACCATTGCTGCACTGGTGGCATTAAGCGCCGGGTCTGAATGACATGATCCTCCGCATTGCATAGAACGAATGTCATCTCCTTCTCCGCCTGACTTTGCTGAGGTCATCGGAGTCCAAGATGCTGAGAATATGAGAATCGCGAGTATTGCAATAACTCTTATCCTCAATTTAATCACCTCGATTGACAAAAGATACTGCGATACCAAGCCCGCCAATAATCATCATCGCTATGGCCATAATCAGCGAGGCTAGATCATCGCTAGATTCCTCGAAGGAAATTGCTGAGATGTCGATGTTTGCGCTTTGGATAGGCCCTGAATCAATGACTGAACCATCGATTATCGAATTGATCTGGTAAGAATGTTCACCTCCAAGTGTAGGTTCGTCGAAGTATGTCTTTTCATCGACAAGAGCGATTTGCTGTCCATCTCTCAATATCTGATATTGTCCTGCTGTTCCTTGCCAAGTCAAGCGAATTCCGCTACCCTCTTGCACTACTAATACCTCAGAAGGCATTGGTGGAATTACTGCATCGACTGTGATGCTTACATTATGTGAGGCTCCTTGATCATCATATACCGTGAGAGTTACTTGATTGCTAGTCAGGGTCGGAATGAAATTGATTTCAATACCCGAATACATCTGCCCTTCAATCAGCCAACTAGCGTCAACAATAATGCCATCGGGATCGCTAGAATTAGTCGTAGACAATGAAATTGAGAGACCGACGTACTTGCTCCCTTCCTCTATGCTAATCGCCGCCATGGGCGGAATGTTTCCTATTGTGAAACTCCTGCTTGCAGCTACACCTTGCCCTATGCCATCATCCGGAGTTGCGGTTGCAATCCATATTGCTCCAGGAGCCAAGAGCGCCGCAGGTACACTAAGCGAATCGTTTAATCCCGCCACAAGATAGCCATTTTTTGTCCAAACTATTGTCGTCGTAACACTATGGCCATCCGCATCACTTGTCTCGATTGAGATGTTCAAATTGCTCAATGAATCCGGTTCGACTACTGTACTACTAATATTGACCAGAGGTAGTGTGTTTTGTAGAGTTATTTGGGCTGAAACTGTTGTTGACCAAGCGCTACCATCATTGATTCGTAATTCTAATTTAATTATATCACTTAATTTGAAATCGGCGGGTAAAGAGGCGATGTTATCCACTACGGTATTATCGACATACCATGTCTCTTCAGTTTGTATTATCGCATCGTTATCTACATCGGTAAAAGTGTAATCATAGTCTATTGAATCGCTGATTTGAGCTATATCTGGCTTTAATGAAAGTGTATTTAGCACGGGTGGAGTATTGCCTATTACCACGGCACTTGACCAAACCTCTTGTGACCAATCTGTACCATCAAATACCTTTATACCCACTTTCCATGACTGTCCTTTACTGGTTTGTTCGGAAGAAATTATCTCTTTACCATCATGATTTTGAGAGATTACATCGTCGATTTTCCAACGGAGTTGCCAGTTTGTAATAGAGTCGGATTCCGCATCGGAAAAAGCCCAATCGGCGTCTAAATCATCTGTCGTTGTTGGAGAGGTTGGACTTATTGTTACAGAATCAACCACTGGTGCGGTATTGGTACCATTGATGACAATGGAATCCGTAGTGAACCAATCACTGTTTAATTCGCCATCACTAATCAGCAACTGGGCGTGCCAAATATCACCCGCACGGGTAGCGATTACTGGAACCTGGCTTTCATCGTCCAGTGTGTCAACCTTTGAACCGTCAACAAACCAACGTATGCCGGTTATTGTTGTCGAGTCCCCATCTGGATCTTCTGCGGTATGTAATAACGACAGAGCCTGATCTGCTGTCGGTTTATCTGGGCTGATTGAAGCAATAGTTATCGAAGGTGCGCCGTTGAGTATTGTAAGTGAATTCGATTCGCTTGATTCCCCTGCCTCGTTTCCATCGTTAGGAATGACTTGGGCAGACCAAATCTCGCCCTTCCCGGTTAATGTTTTTGAAACGACGTTTCCTGATTGTGAAACTTGTTTCATACCATCTTTGTACCACTCGATAATCGTTCCAGATTCGGGGTCGTTCTCGGGATCAGAATAGGTATAGGTGACTGTCAAATCGTCTGTTGATTTAGCATTGGTTGGCGATAAAATAACATTGTTAGCTACTGGGGGCTCATTGGAAACAGCAGGGGATTCCAAGGAAAGCCAAGTCTCTGAATTCCAATTATCGCCAGTACTGGTCGATGAATTATCCGCAGTTACGCCATAAGCATCGAAGGTTATCAAGCCCGAACCTGTGCCAGGCGCAACCCAGTCAAATGTCCAAGCTCTGTTATCGCTATTAGTATGTGAGGCCTCATTGCCAGCAAGTAATATCCCCGGTCCTCCGTTACTGAAAGTTCCTTTTGAAACAATGAAAGAAAAGCCACCAACAGTTCCTGTCTGGCTCCCTGTTAATTCCAAAGACAAACTATACGTTGCCCCAGCGGTGTATTCATTCGGATGTCCTACAAGAGCAAATGTTACCGATCCAGCAGTGCCATGACAAGAACAACCTGTACTTCCTGGCATACCGGTTTCCTTTGCTTGGTTTAGTGGTGTGCTCAAACTCAATAGAAAAGTACACGCCACTATGATAACCATGATGCGTCGCATGACTGTTGCTTAATGATTGAAAGTATAACCATACCCATTATTTACATCGCAATTAGTTTCAAAGGCGGACCCACCGCGATTCGAACACGGGTCTCCGGCTCCGGAGGCCGGGGTGATATCCAGGCTACACTATGGGTCCTTGAAGACCGCTTGAAGTGGCCCTTGATGAATGCTTCAGTAATCGAAGATTGTCTTGGCAGAGGCTGGAATAGTTTGATCCTCCCCGTTGAGTTTCAAATCCAGTTTTTCCTCGCTCCATACTTCGACCCCTAAAGATTCAGCCTTAGCCAATTTACTGCCAGCTTTTTCTCCGGCAATGAGGATGTCGAGATTAGCTCCCACGCTACTAACAATCTTTCCTCCTGCCTTCTTTATTCGTTCCTGGATTTGCTTGCGTGGTTGAGTAAGCGAACCGGTGATGCAGAAATTCTTCCCACTAAAGACCCCGATACTGGCTGCTTTCTCAGATGAAATAAGTAAGTGTGAGGTGAGGTCGGTGATCAAAGAAAGACGGTCGAGTATCCCCTGAAGGAAAATCTCAGCTACTTTATCGCCAATTCCATCTATGACGGTAAGCGAATCTGACTCTCCCTTGTTCGCCCACATAAGAAGCGCTTCAAGAGAAACGAAATGTTGTGCTATTGCAGTTGCTACTTCTGGTCCGATGCGTGGCATGCCGAGTGCGTGAAGGAATTGTGATAATCCCATTTCACGCGAAGAATGTATCTCTTCGATTACATTGGTTGCTGATTTTTCCCCCATCCTTTCGAGAGTCGCTATTTGTGTATGACTGAGGCGATATAAGTCGGCGATTGTTATCACTAGTCCATTTTCTAGCAAGGCTTCAATCAACTTACCCCCTATTCCATCCATCTCCAACGTACGACACCAATACGTCAATGCCCGAGTTGTTCGAGCATCACATTCTAGGTCGATACATCGAAGAAATGCACCCTCCATGCTTAGCGTCCTGTTACAGGCTGGACAATCGGCTGGGATTTTTATTTCCCCAATAACCAATTTACCGATAAAAGCGCTTCCGTCGGCATGGAATCTATCTTGTAAATCTGCATCTGAGGCTGGCCCGAGGTTCTCAATTATTTTCGGAATCACGTCTCCTCTACGAGTGATTGTAACTTTGTCTCCGATTCTAACTCCTAATCGTTCAACCTCCCCTACATTATGCAGTGTAACGTTTTCAACGGTTACGCCGCCTACCATTTGAGGGGCGATTCTAGCGACTGGAGTTACCGCCCCAGTCCTTCCCGTTTGCCAATCAACATCCAAAAGAACAGAGTGGGCTTCCTGAGAAGGGAATTTCCATGCCAATGCCCAGCGCGGGTGATGAGCGGTCATCCCTAAATTTTCACGCTGCGCAAGATCATCTAATTTGAATACGATTCCATCGATTTCGAATTCGTATGAAGATCTTCTCATACTCCATTCTTTGGTATATTCAATCATTTCTTTATTCGGTGTTTCAGAATCAAAGATTTGCCATGGTGCGGGCTCGATGCCTACCTTCTGCAACCAACTCAATAATTCACTATCATATCTTGCAGTAGGCGGGTTGTTAACGAATTTTACATCATAAGCACAAAATACCAAATCTGAAGCATCAGCCTTTCCATCCCCATGTTTTTGGCGTAATGCGCCTGAACATAAATTCCGAGGATTCGGTGAAATATCTCTATATTTCTCTTCGAAAACCGCTAGGGGCATAACCACCTCTCCTCGTACATGACAATCGACTGGGTGGTTTAGACGCATAGGAATATTTGCAACTAACTTGGCATTCAAGGTCACATCTTCTCCTTTCTCCCCACTACCTCTGGTAGCAGCCCTGTGAAGATTACCGGCGATATACTCGAGTGATAATGCTGAACCGTCCAATTTTGGTTGGGCCAAATATCGTTCCCCACCAGAGGTAGACTGAGTGACGAAATGAACTATATCTTCATCTGAAGTTCCTTTATCTAAAGACCGCATTGGGAAGATATGTTCTACTTTCACAGTCCCTGGTAATGGTTCAGGTCCTACTTGATGTAAAACATCGTTATCAGGATCTAATTGCTCTAATTCGTCCCAAAGAGTGTCGAATTCTGCATCACTTATCTCTGGAGCGGCGTGATTGTAATACAATTCACGATGATATCTGACCGCCTCGGCCAGATGTTGGATTCGCTCCGCTCCGGCCATGTTAGTTCACCTATGCAACAGGATATGAACATCACGAAAATTGTAAGCCTAGAAGTTCGAAATCTGCTAATGGACAACGGGTCATTATCGAATTGGATAATATCCTAATATGTATTTCAGCGACTACGTGAACTGTGGCTTGGAACATGTGTCCCGCGTGAACGTTGTTGTCGTCGTCTGACCAGCAGCAATGGATATGGGTGAAGGCTGCACCTTCTTCGGTTCGAGCTATGTTTCCAGAAAGACTGACTAATTCTGAAGGTGAAACTAGGTCTCTGCGCTGATAAACCCCTTCCTCATTCATGTAGCCATAGATGTTCTCTCGAGTGCGTCCAATACCACTGGTTATCGCTGCTGCGTTAATACCAATCTCGTCGGTCAGTTCGCATAACTTCTGATGAATTTCTTCCCCGGGATCAAGGCGAATAAACAAATCATCCCCACTACGTGTCCACTCCATGAGTCAAGCCAAGAGGTGACTGCCTTTTGTGATTGCCATTATTCTTCTTCGTCGAGAATAGCACGGATACGACTACGAGCAATTCTCAGCATATCCGGGTTACCGCCTAAAGGAAGAGGTGCAAAGATACTCCAGCCCTTTCTTTGCAACATTATTCGTCGCTTTGGTTGACTGATTGGCATTCGCAAACGATGCCAATCATAGCGCTGACCATCGGCAAATAAATGAGTTGAAGTAATTGCATATCGTTTTGCAATCATTAGTGAAATGAGATGAAGTGAGAGGAGAATATCCCATAGAATAACCCACCACATCATGGTTGATGATGCTTCGGCCAATGCCCAGGGAAGGGCTATCATTGCCGCCATTGCGAACAGATTGCCCCATTGTCTAATCACTTCCTGTGGGCCTTCACTTTGCCAAGCATAACCCCCATTTGCCAATTCGCCGATGACTGGGATATCGCTTCTGGTTCTAGATAGAGCCCAGGCATCCCACGCTACAATTAAGGCCAATACCCCTACCATAGTCCCAGCGAAAAGATTCGGGTCTGGTAAGGTGGTGGTCGACATATCATTCCTCTTTTCGCATTCGTGAAAATATGATTCCTGCCAATATGATAATCAATCCAATTCCAAGAATCAGTGTTACCGGAGTAGAACTATCATCTTGCCCGGATATTGCTCCCTCTAATATATCGGGGGTTCCATCGTTGTCATCATCTTGGTCTTCGACGAGAAGTGTAGAATAACCCTCTGGACAATCAATGCTATTCGGCTGACCGTCTCTATCGGTATCTAGGGCCGCACATGGGTCTCTAGGCCATTGATCTTGTTCATCATAATAGCCATCGTTATCGTCGTCCTCATCATATACGTCTGGTCCGCAATGGATACTTACCAGTGAATCAAACCAAGTTGCATCGCTGCAAGTATCGATCCAGTCTCCATCGCTATCGAGTAAAGTTACGACAATGGCAACACTGGTTGTATTAGCCATGCCTTGCTGGTCTTCTGCAGATAGTGTTAGTAAGAAAGTACCAGGTTGAAGGTTGGTGAAGTTGGCAGTCAAGCCGGTTTTCTCCTCGATCAATACTCCCGTGTCATCGCTAAGTTGCCAAGTGATTATCATATTCTCAGTCTGAGAGACATCGTCACTTACTTCTGCTGACGCCATGAAGTATCCGCCTTCCATCAATTTAGAATCACTAGATGGACTAAGGATGGTAACTGATGGTGCTGAATTGCCAGTCAGAATTATTGTGATTAGATTGTCTACGGTTGGGCCAACCGCTATGTTTTGCGTCATTGGAGATGCTCCGTCAGCCATTACTGTGAATGACGCTGAATCAGATGTGTTTTCTCCGGAACTAGATATTACTGCATACGGGATGAGTACTTCTGTACTACTGCCACTAAATTCTGTTGACCACCCTCCGTCGCCATTATCGACTGAAAAGCTTGCACTAACAACATCTCCATACAGGGTTGCTTGCACAATATAACTATTCCAAAGCCTAATCTCACCCGAAGAAACCGTTGTGGTTGTCGTCTCCGCGTCGATTAAATCGACTGTAGCGTTTGCGCATTGTATTTCGCCGGTAAAGGACCCGTCTTTGCTGTAGATATCTACTCCGTCGACAGATAATGTAATTGTAGCGACGATTTCTAAATCGCTAAATGTCACTGCTGAATTATATTCGGATACCGATGTTACTTCGATTCCTGTATCACAGGAACTAATCCCTGATCCGGCAAAGGAAATGGCGCCAGATGTACGAAGAGATGTAACAGATACCGCTGTTCCAGTACCGCCACAATCGATCGACATACCGGCGAATTCACCGGTAGTAGAATCTATTTTTATTCCTGGTGCGGTAAGTATATTCAAACCATTTACAACCAGATTTTTACTATTGACAACTTTCAATGCAGTATCTTGAGGTGCTGAGAGATTAAGGCCCGACAGGTGTAAGTCCTCTGCAAGGTTTACCTTTATTGCCTCGCTATTACCATCGTGCAAAGATGTTTCAACTCCTGCAATCGTTCCCATGACTGCAGTCAAATCTAGACCAATTGAAGAGCCACTACCAATTACCAAATCCATGAAGTCTGCCTCTATTCCCTGTGCCCAAAGAGCTGGGCCTGAACAGGATTTCAATTCTACGCTATTCATCGTTAAAATTATCGCTCCTTGGGATTCGATACAGCCGCTACCGCCTTGGTTCAGCTCACTATCAGTAATGTCGAAAGTTCCGCTTGATGCCGCAGTAGTGCGAATCAATGGGTCTGAAGATCCTGACCGAGATATCAATACTGATTGTAGTTCGATTTTGCTTAAGCCATTCATCGTGATTCCTGGTGCTGCTTCAGCGATTTGAGTGCCTGTGAGATATAATGCGGAGTCTGCATCGAAACCGGTCTCAAATCCACCCCAACGGGCCGAGTTTCCTACCGAGGTTATTACCGCAGAACCGATGTCAGCAGTACCCTCGACAATAATCGAATCACCATCGCCTACCCTAAGATGAACACCGTCTCTAACCGTAAGAGTTTCACCGCTTGGAATCGTTAAATCACCCTGTAAATGATATGGGCTCCACACTCTTTCGAGTACCATCCATTCAGTAATGGAACCTGGCGCAATAGTAGAAGCCATGAATTGGTAATTCATCGAGTAATTGGTGTCCCAAGTAAACATCTCAGGAAGGTTGTTGCTGTTGATGGATACATCCAGACGGCCAGCCCATTGCTCTCCCGTAGAATCAACGGTTCTCGAAGCTGTTGAATAAACTACAATACCTGTAGAATCGGTACTAGCGAGATTACCATTGACATTGACGGTTGCTCCCTCAACTGGCTCTCCTTTGTCGAGAACTGTTACTTGCAGAGAAGTGTGTATCTGTAATTCACTATCAGAATATACCGTAACCGTTCCTTGGACTTCGCCGTCAGTGATCTTCACCATACAGCCCGTGCCTCCGTTAATCTCAAGGTTACCCTCAACGGTTATTCCTGAGGCCTCTGCCAAGCCATTACAACTCCAACTAAGGTTTTCTTTGATGGTCAACGAACCGGTATTAGCGATAGCATAGGTTTCTGCAACTGAAACATTTCCTCCCGCAAGAGTTGCATCAGCACCACCAAATATTCCGCTTCCGATTACAGTCAAAGTAGTGCCGCTGGGCATTTCAAGGGTTGAACCTTGCAAAAAGAGGCTTCCACCACCTTCGATGGTGATATTGCCATCAGCAATGTGTGATGAGTCGTCAGCAGGGGCACTCAATACAACAGATTGTCCTGCTGAAATAGTCCAGTCTCCATCTGGTATTATTGGCACTCTTAGGACTTGGGCGCTAATCCCGCTACTCAGAGAATCACTTGCCCCTACATTTTGATGGGTTGCAACAACCGTACTTCCACCTGCAGTTAGTGGGATGGTGATTGTGCCATCGCCAGCAGCTGTGCCAATGAAGCCGTGAACTTCAACCACAGCAGGTATACCTACATCTGATAAATCCGTGATTGTTATTGCTGTCTCACTGAGAACCGCCGAGTCTAGACTTTCGGCGATATCTGGGGAATCGATGACGGGATGATATAGAACTCCTGTTCCACTTGCATCAGTGCCAGCGGTATTGAATACTGTCCATGCCCTAATCGAAGCAGTACTTGATCCGCCGATAGTAATTCCATCTGCATGGTATTGAGAAGCCCAATTCGTTACTGTGATCGTAGATTCTTCGCTAAGGATAATCGCCATTGCGGCCGCACTGGTTGAAAGGAGTCCTGTAATAATTAATTCGCTGTTGATTATATCGAGAGAGAGGTCCTCTGAGAGTCCTGCATTAAGATCATCAATAGTCATTTTACCGTCTTCTAATCTTAACCCTGTGGCAAACCCGCTGATATTCATTTGATCGGAAACTGTTAGCGAATTTGTCAACCATGCATGCATACCAATAGAATCGTGTTCTTGAGAATTATATGGTTTATTTATTTCCAGATTGTTGATATTATGATTGCCAAACAAGAGTTCGATGCCATTGTCTCCCACTGAACTGATATTGATTGTTACGTCGGTTAATACGCTGTCTATTTCGCTAAGAATCATTCCTGTCTGATCGACTTCGGCGACCATGGTGTCGATACCGAGGGATAGGCTACCAGATGCTTGAATTCCAAGACCGGATGATGTGATTAACGAATTATTGAAATTATACTCTCCTGTCCCGGTAATGTCAATCCCATGGCTGACATTGGCTAGAGTGAAATCTGTAAAGGAAACTTTCGCGTCTGAAACGATATCGATTGCTGCTCTTTCGCTATTGAAAGAACCGTTGATATGTGCGTTAGAAACTGATATATCCCCTGGGTTCCATGCTTGAAGGAGTCGTTCTGCTCCCAAAGAAATATCTTGGAAAGGGAAGTTAGAACTATCTCCAGCATCTATTGCCAATACGTTTCTTTCTCCGGTCATACCAGTCATATAACCGCTTACTCCATCTTCGACGTGTAATCCCATCGAGAGGTTTACCACTTCGAGATTGTCGATTGTTGCACTACCTGCAGTGACATATACCCCTGCTCCAGAATCTACAATATCAAGATTATCAACATCGAGATTGCCTGACGAGGAAATTGCCATACCGGTATTAGAAATATTTGAATCTGTAATATTTAGAGTTCCAGTGTTCCTTATTCCTTCCGACTGAAGGTCGATTCCGTTAAGTCCTGTAAGATTCGCAGTACCGGAAATTTCCATACCAATCAAGCAATGCGAAAGTGTAAGGGTAGTAGCATCCAAGCGGCCAGCGACAGAAATACAAGTTCGAGCATCAGAAATTGTAACTCCGTCTAGCACGGCATCTCCATCAGGTGCGATTATTATTCCATTCCAAACCCCGGCAGAAGTGCCGTTCTGACCTGAACCTGGAGTCGATGAGAAAAATGTAGCATCTGTAGCGACCAGTGAGCCTTCGACTAATATCCAATAATCCTTAGCATCAAGAGTTGTTCCGGCAGCGATAGTCAACGTATCACCAGCGCTAACGGTATAATTGCCGTCAAGCACTTCTATGCCCGACATTACGTCATCGCCAGCAGTGACGGTATCTGCCGCATCTACCAGTGGTAGAATTGTAGATGTCAAAATCAATATTGTAAGTAGGACCGCGTAGATGCCTCGCATGACTTGTGGTATGGTTCATACCACATCAAGATGACCATCTACGGTTATCGCTAATAGCCATAGATAAGAGTCTGTTTGTCGATTACAGCTACTTTTGAAATGGGCCCGTCCAGATTTGAACTGGAGTCTGACGGCCCCCAGCCGCCAAGTATAGGCCAAGCTAACCCACGGGCCCGGGAACTTCATTCACGGGATCGACTAAACGGTGCAATCTCAGTGATGAGGTCGACGTGCCCGAGAAACATTCTCCGGCAACAATAACGGATTAAACCAACCTCGTCAAGAGCCTGAGCGTACTCGATACCGGCCTCAAGCTTCTCATTGAATTCTTCCCACTTGTGAGCGACTAAACCACCGCAACTGTAGCAACGTACTGGAATTATCATTTATATCACCTATAGGACTTCTGCTTCTTCTTTCTTGCGCCACGACCGAGTTGATGTTTCGGTTCCTTACGGCGAGGGTCGTTGACCAAAAGATTGCGATCAAAGCGAAGATACTCATCTCTCAGTTCATCGTCAATTCCTTCTGCGCCACCATTATAGTGAACCAAACCCCTTGCGATAGCGGTTCTGATAGCGTCGGTTTGACCCATCACACCTCCGCCATGAATTAGGATATTGATGTCTACTTTACTCATTCTCTTCATGGCCTCAGCGATAATTAGTGGTTCCATTGCCTTTTGACGGGATAGTGCTGGCTGGAGAATCTGGATAGGTTCACTGTTGACTCGAACCCTTCCCTTTCCTGCCTTTACTGTAGCTCTTGCAACCGCGGTCTTTCTCTTTCCAGAGGTGTGTACGATCTTATTCTTCTTACGTGCCATTACTGTTCACCTCCGGCCCAGCGGTGTGCAGGTGCGCCAAGATCTGCGCTTATTGCACCGAGACTGACGTATCGAGCTGGTAAATCCCTGCGGATTTTTGAATCATCGCCTTGTTCGTGTCCTTCAGGTAGGTCGCCTTTCAAATTAGAAGGGCAGCCAATTTCAACACGAAGTGCTAGCAATGCTTTGCGTCCACTGCTTTTCCTCTGATAAGGTAGCATTCCACGAACGGCTCTCTTGAGTATCATATCAGGCATACGTGGGAAAAATGGACCCTTACGTGCATGGTTGAGTTCATACTTCTGATGGTATTCCTTCATGACACTGGATGGTTTTCCAGAAACGATTGCCTTTTCAGCGTTGACGATTATTACTTTGTCTTCTCCACCAGCTCGTGCTGATTTATACAGAAGGTCGGCGACCTTGCTCGCCAAACGGCCCATTATCAGGCCATCGGCATCGAATACGTAGGTCGTATCATCCAAGGATAATCACCTCCGATCCTTTTGGGTTTTCATTCATCAGCTCACTAAGGGACATTACGCGTCCTCCAGCTGCCTCGATCTTCTCACGGGCACCAGCGCTAACACTGTAGGCGGCGACGTTGTGACTTCGCACGAGATCTCCACTGCCGAGAAGTTTGCCCGGGACGAGGACGGTTGCGCCCTCGGGGGCATATCTACTCAAGCGGCTAAGATTCGGTTGAACCCAGTTGCTACGACTCCTTGAAAGGCGTAGGGCAACATCTCGCCATAGTGCTGAACCGGTGTCGCGAGATTTGGCCTTTAGTTCATCGATTAGATCGATGAGACTCTGGTTGGTCTTGCTTGTTGGTCTGCTCATATGACTCACTCGATGCTATGGAAGCATCTCGGCGACTTGACAACCTGTTATGAAGGCACCGACGCGATACTGCGTCCTATAATGTGCTAGTAAATCTCAATCGTAGAGTATCTCGCCCTTTGCATCGAGTAATTCGACGGTTAGGCCAGCCCCTCTTGCTTGAACTACAATCTCATCATGTAGTGTATCTGAGAAATCATCAAGCGCCTCTAAAGAAGTGATTGCTGATACATCGGTGAGTTGGTCAATCAGATGGTTGAGAACACAACTAACCCCGTATGCTTGTCCGGCTCTGAAAGCGTGATCTACGCCTCCGATCTCTGGATCTTCAGCACGCATTCTAAGCATCACTTGCTGTGAATAGGCAACTAAGGCCCCATAAATAGATTCCATTAGTTGTACTGCTTCCAGGTCGCCAAGTAATAACTGAGCATTGGACAATGCTACTTGCACTGCGTCGCCATATATTTTATGGGCTCCGATTAAATCGGTTGATTCCTGTTGCATTGCTTGATCGATGAGAGATTTCCAATCCTCCATGCCCAACCGAGTACGCGAGAGACCATCAATGCTGCGCCTATATCAAATCAAGCAAATACCTATAATTAATCGCTTTAAATCTTGAAATTAGATTGTTCGGCTTCAGAGTCGAGGCCAGCCTGAATCACAGTTCCATCTGCGGTTTTGAATTCTCCAGCTTTGGTTAGTTGGTCATACAACTTGCCGGTGTCTTCTTCAGAACGAGCAATCATTCCGGCGTCTCCAAGTGCCATATCTAGGCTCTGAGAGATTGCCCCTAGAGTTTGCATAGCTCTGTCTCTGTGGCTAGGACCAATGTCGTGATCGGAGTATCGTGCCTCTTCGAATATCGAAAGGAATTCCCCTAGTTGATCCGCTGGGACCATGTAGAATGCATTTCTAACAGCTGCTTCGAATTCTCTAGTTGTTTCATAGACCTTCTTCATAAATCCATGGCGTCTGAAATGCTTCACCAATTGCTTGTAGCAATCGAAAATGATAGCAATGTATTCATTCGCAGCCTGTAATTGCAACATAGTATCGGTCAAAATTCCACGTAAAGCCTCTATTTGACGACGTGCGGCGGATCTACGATAATACAGGATTCCTGCAATCAAAGCAGACATTAGCATGATGACTGTGCCCATAATCGTACTTGGTGTGAAAAACCCACCCGCGCTATCAGTAATCGTTCGTTCTTGCCATGATAATTCTAATGTGATATTGTCGCTTGATTCAGCAAAGAAGGTCGAACCTGGATAATATGCCACGATTCTCCATCTACCCGAACAAGGTTCTCCCTCGCAGGATCTGCCAGAGAAAGCCCATTCGAAGTTAGCCATACCCTGTTCATTGGTTATAGATTCATTTCTTCCCTCTGTAACCCATTCGCCATTGGATGCGTCCCAATATTGCCTGACAAACCATATCTCTTCGCTTTCAACTGCCAAATCCAAACGCTTTCTGAGTAAAGCAACTTCACCGAGAACCTGATCGCCCTCCAATAAGCCATTCGAACCTGCGTTTGCCCACGATGTTTTCATGGTCAAATCTATTTGTGAGCGAACAAGAATTGTTTTCTCGATAAATGAGCCATTGAGCACAGTTGATGTTTCTTTATCGCATCCGCCTGGGACATTTCGATCTGGTTCAAAGGCTATTTTCAAGGTTCTAAATCCTTCTAGTTTCCCGCCTGTAGTCTCCACTCCTCTCAGAGTTGGATTTTGAGTAGGGTCACTACTATACCATTCGATTGTTCCATCTGACTCTCGTGTATGGATGGTAGCGATTGGCCTGACATTTTGTTCAGGATCCAGATAGATATTCAAACACTTTCCGCCAACTGGTAAACCATTAGATTGCGACAATATAGCGTCGATGTGGAAACTCTCCTTGAGGTAAAGTACATCGTAAATGGTTCCATTAGGGGCGATATATTGCTCAATACTAGACCTGAATGGTCCGACTTCTGTTAGTACCAATGACGAATTACTGAATACATCGAATTCGGTCTGAAGTGTCTTATTCTGATAGCGATATGCGTCGTTATTATCCCATGCAGAATAGATAACACTTACTCTCGCATTTCCAGCTGTAATATCGTCGAGTGGGCAGGTAATTGCAAACTTTCCATCGATATCGGTTACACCATTAAGACAAGCTATTGGTCCTTCGGCACTGTTTACCATCTCATAGTTGACTCTAATCTTCCTAAAGGAAAGATTTGTACCAAGCTCATCAGAGATTTGGCCGGTAACGACCATCGGCTTTGGTACAACCAATCCAGTTAGTGGATTTATTTCACTAGTATAGACAATTTGATCATCGACGACTAAATTGGTCCTACCTATCAATGAGAAGCCATTGGTATTGTATGACATTAAGACTCTGAAGTGATCGTTGCCTATTTCGTCAACACACGGGTCCCACTTTCCTTGCTGTCCCAGAGTGTTTACATTCAAAGACAAGCAACCTTCGTTAGGCAATGTTTCTTCAAAGCGCAAAATTACACTGACTGGCCCGAATCCATTCGGAAGGAATCCGTCAGGGTCTTCGCTGAGCAATTGAGGAAGTAGTGGTGTGATGTTTGCTTTGAGACAACCGATGGTTTCCTCTCTTGAGAGGACTCCGTCGTTGTTAATATCGCGGTCTGGCACCATATCGCCATTACCGTCATAGAAACAGAGATGGCTGCCGTCTGGTTGAGGTTCGGGTAGCGAAATCAATCCAGCATTTGGAGCAAGAGTTGCCACAACTTGTCTATGTGTCACGCCATTAAAATCAGTCCCTTCATAAATAACATCGACTAAACCGCCGCCTGGGGAATTTTCACCGTCTAAAGCCAAACCTCCACTATCGCGTATATACGTCATATTGTCATCTGCAACCTGAGCTGTGAAATCCCACCGATCTCCCGATTGTCTGAAATTAGGATCGGTTTGGACCACATTGAGATAAGTCCGTGAAACCACCCAAATCGATTGAGTTGCAATATTGCCTTCGAATAGTTGATTTCCTGCGTATTGGAAAGTCAGGGTATAGTTGCCAAGATCGTCTGTGGTGTTTACCTCGAACGGTATTTGGAAAACACCATTTCCGTCGGTATAATTAACGCCTTGACGGCCATCATACGACCAAGTCCAATTTACTTGCACATCACGTATTGGGTTATTTCCGCTTTGATCGAGTAATCTGGCATCGATCGTCGTTGTAGTGTTACGATAAAGGCGAGGAACGCTCTGCATTAGGAACTGAGTAGTCCCTACAACTGTGACGTTGATATAAGCCCCTGTTGGTGATAGTTCTGTTGAGTTGCCTGTGAAGTAATTTTTCCCGTTGGTGAAATCAACTCTCATACCATAGTTTCCTGCTGCATATGTCTTTTTCCAATTCCAATTGAACGCATATGATGCATCGGCACCAAACTTACTCTCGTTAATTGTGCCTGCATTTTCTGAAATACCTGAGAATTGGCCGTTGCCGTCAATATCCACTTGTAATGAGATTGGATCTTTGTCCCATGGTTCGTTTGTGCGGTTGGTTATCTTGCCTTCGATGTCTAATGAACTAAGAGTTTTCATCTCAGGAACTATTTCGCAACGTATTGGGCTAGCAGGGTCTGAAGGGGTCACTGGGCCACAAGGTGGTAGATCACTATCCCCTCCATTGACCAAATTAATACGCCAATGTGTCGAGTTTGCAATACTCAGGAAACCGCGTAATTTTGCTTCTTCGCCGGCTAAACTAGCTGGATTTCCATCCCAAAGTAGTGGATATGGCTTGTAGAGGTTTGCTTCCTCGAATGTGATTCCTGCTGCATTTAGTGCTTGTTGGTGGAATAATGAAGCCCAATTACCAAAAGTGCCATCGAAATTATTGATATTTCCTTTCCAATAATAAACAGGTGAGATTCCACTAAAAGTCATTTGTCCCTCGATATTCATGCGATGCATTACACGGATGTTTTGAGGTTCGGTCTTGTCGCCATTCAGGTAAGGGAACGGCCATTCCAATCCGGAATGACCCGGCCACTCGCCTGCTAGTTCTGGAATAACATGGCCGATGACCTGTATTTCGCCTGCTGGTAAACTAGTATTTGTCCAATAATATCTAGTTGGGTTTCCGGATCCGTCATCTACAATATCGTGCTTCTTAGTTAGATTATTCCAGATGATTTCTTCGTATCCCCCAGTCGGCTGTAGTAGGCCATTATCTGCGGTGGAGTTCCATTTTATCTGCTTCCAGGAACCGACTGAACCAACGTCTTGAACGAAGGTCAGAGTGGCCAGTCCTACTGAATCAGTCATGTATCCTGAGCCCCATGGGCCTGTGAAATTAGTTGGGTTCGCTGTATTACCGAAGTCTCCTCCAGTGATTTCGAAAGTGATAGGTGCATGCCTGATACGATTATCATAAATCGCTCTATTATAATCCGCTTCGTATAGGCTGTAGAAATCAAGCCAGAATGGTTGCTCATCACTGCGGAAGTACTCCCATACATCGTCGATACGGACGGTTAAATTTGCTTTACAGCCGACATCATACTCTATCGAGCGATTACCATTAAAGGCAAACATCTCTGTTACTTCTGCATAGATGCGATAGGTAGTGTCGTCGCCAACGTGCAGGTCCTCTGGGAAGAGGAATTGCCCGACTGAGAAATTACCACCTGCATCGGTGAGAACATCGATTGTTTCAATCGCTGTAGTATTGTTTCCGTTCCATTCGATATGAACTTGAACAGGTAAACCAGGCGACGGTTCAAGGCTTAGAGTCGCTGGATTAATCCATTCAACGCTACCTCGGAATATCGCCGGGGTTTGTGCGTCTAGCCAAAGGGTATCTGGGGTTGCTAAATTGATAAAAGTCGAAGCCTTATCGTCAGCATCTAACTTACAATCATTGTCGTGATCCCAATCGCTAGCAGGGAAAGTGTTAGCTCCTTGAGTACATTGCTGTCCCTCTTCCATGTGGTCGAAATCAAGATCATTCCAGGAATCCCAATCGTCGTCTTGATCGATTCCATCTGGACCAGTACTCAAATCGGATGGGTTTGCTAATGCCTCCCCATTACCGAAATCGTCGTGATCCCATGGGTTTGTAGAATTACGGTCGAAGCGTGAAGGCCAAAGAAGTACTTCATCCTCGTCTTCCATGCCGTCTTCATCATCATCGTCGTCCAGATCGTCACGGGCGCCATCATTATCATGATCAAATACAGCGGTTAAACCGCTAGCTGCTAATTCAGCAGTGTTAGAAATGCCGTCTCCGTCAAAATCATCATCGCTCCAATCGACTATTCCATCATTATCATGATCGAATGGTGACTGTTCTTCTCCCCAGAAACACCCTGGGTCCAGCTCTTGATCTACGTCGTTATTGCCATTGTTATCATCATCTAAATCCTCTGGATCTGGCACTCCGTCGTTATCATTATCTACATCGTAGAATTTTGGCTGTCTGAGGCCTTGGCTTAAATTTCCGCGGTCCCAAACTGGTTGGAACCATCCATCGTCGTCTACGTCAGCATCATTGCCGTCGTCGTCGTTATCGATACAATTTAATCCACTAAAGAAGTTTGAATTTAATTGGCCCTCGTCGGTGTCAAGGTCATCGTCGGTATCGACTTCAAAGTAATCCCATAAGCCGTTATTATCATCATCGACATCATACCAATCGTACACTGAGTCGTAATCGTCATCGAGATCTAGAGAGTTATTGGTGAAATCGCCATCTATATCGCCATCGACGTGGTTGTCTAGTTTGTCTGCACCTAGTTCGTCTGGGAAATTGCTAACACCGTTTGGCGCATCACTGGTCCATTGCCAAATACCGTATCGCAAGCCAATCCACGGAAGGAATCCATCACGATTGTTCTCTATCTCTTGGAAAGTCAAAGCACTATCTGCGGTCTGTTGGTCGAATTCATAGTGCCAGCATCCGCCTTGTGCGCCTGGTGTGCAAGAATAATCAACATTGGCGCTTACAAGAGCCCCTTGGTCGATAATTGCATCGGGCCTAGTAGAATATGGTGACCCGAATTGAGCGTTAGTTCCAGTAAGGGGCATATGATAGGCTGCTGCATAATCGTAACCACAAGTATACCCTCCGCCGTTCGCTACGAGATTTCCGGCAACCCAGCCACATACTGTCATATTGAATGATCCGCCCATTTTGATATCATCAACGTCCATTATACCATCATTGCTTTCGTCTTGATCCCACCAATCAGGCATTCCATCTGCGTCTTGATCGATATCTAAGCCATTAAGCAAAGAGTCTCCATCGGAATCAACATCCCATTCATTGCCCCCATTGTAGGAGGACCAGCGGGCGAAGATAAACCAATAGAATTCGGGTACGTTACCATTAGTAACAGGATTTGTAGTCGCATCAAAGCCGTTGTAATTTAGTCCTACGTTAAGGAAGGGGTTGGTCATGAATACCATGTTCCAGTGTGCTTCCATGCCATCACTGTAGGTTTGGCCATCGGCGCTACCATCGAGTGCATCGCCGTCTTCTTGAGGGTAATATGGCCTGACAAATCCATCGCTAAGATCGTAATCTACAATCCCACAATTACCATCATCAGGGTCGTATAAATCAGTCAATCCATCGTTATCGTCATCCCAATCGATACTGTTGGTAAGTCCATCTCCGTCAATATCGGAATCAAGGCTATTTGGCCCGTCGTCGCGATATTTACTGCCGTCTATATCGTGTAAATCAGCATCGTTATCCAGATCACAATCCCAATCGATATCAAGGATGTCGATTATTCCATCACCGTCGTCATCGACATCGTCCCAATTTGAAATGCCATCGCCATCCCAATCATTGAATGCTGCAAATGATGCGCGCATTGTGTCGCACTTCGGATCAGGGTTTAGGGGGACAGGGGTGTTCAGAGTTGGGCAATTCCAGCCATTGGTTTCAACGGTAGAGTTCAATGGAAAAGAATCGTTCTCGTTTTGAATTTGGTCGTCGTCCATATCATATGCGAAATTGAATGCGTCGTTATTGGTATTTTCTTCATCGTCTGGGGTTTGTGTTCCGCCCATGTCGGCATCAAGCCAATCCCAAATCCCGTTATAGTTTTGATCAAACGCTCGCCAGCGATCGTCATCCAAATCTCCATCATAATCTATTTCGCAGTCGATGATGCCATCGCCGTCGCCATCTGCACCAGGGGTTTGGTAAGGAGCGCTGTTAAGTTGTGTGTAGTCGTTCAAGCCGTCGCCATTAACATCGATGTTCCAGCAAGTATCTGCGATGCCGTCGTTGTCGTCATCCGGGTCCCACATATCAAGCAATAAGTCATTATCGTCGTCATTATCTGCACTATCTGGAGTCCCATCATTATCATTGTCTGGGTCTAAGAAGTTAGGATTTCCATCGCCGTCGAGATCGCCGTCGTGGATATCGGTGAAGCTTGGCACTCCTGCTGCGCCATCACCATCAGTACCTCCTTCCCAATCGAAATCGTCATTTGCGTCGACTCGGTTTTGTTCTGTGGTCTCGAAATTGATTCCTGCAGAAAAGTCTCTGTAACCGGATGCTCCGCCGTGAGTCCAAAGCCTAGCGGCATCAAAGGAGTTAGTGCTGCCACTCATGGTGCCGGTCACTGATTTGTCGTATGGATTAAGATCTATCAAATCGTTAATACCATCGCCATCGTCATCATCATCAAAATAATCTTGAAAGCCATCGGAGTCAAAATCGCATGGCCATTTGAATTGGTCGATGCGGCCGTCATTATCGTCATCTTCATCGTACCGTCCTGGGCCAGATCCATCGATATCCTCGTCGGGGACTCCATCGTTATCATGATCGAATGGTTGTTGATCTGCGAGATAATAATCTCCAACAGCCAATCCAGTTAGGGGGTGAATTGTATCAGATGCAACTGAACGGTGCATAGTTACATTCATTGGATCTAGTCCGAGTGCTTCTAATGCTTCATAATCGATAGGCCCTTCTAGAATACCATCGTTATCGTCGTCCCAGTCAAGGTGGTCAAGAATGCCGTCGTTATCGTGGTCGTAGGGGTCTGTGCCGTAGCATCCGTCGAATCTTTCGAGTAAATCGTAAATTCCATCGTTGTCATCATCCAAATCATTCAGATCGTCAATACCGTCATTATCGTGATCGCCTGCTTGGTTTTCCTCTAATAAGCCATAAATCGAAGGGGTTTGGTGCGCAAGTGCTTCGAGATCGATTATCTTTCCAATACTAATTCCGCTATCGGTCCACATCATGTCCCACAGAGCAGGATGTTGATTTTCGATGAAAGGAATTGTCTCTGCGCTACCCCATCCTCCTTGGCCTTGATTTTGAGCCGTGGATTGAGAATCTCCTCTTGCGATAACCTCTTCGTCTATTAGACGGGTTGCCGGAGTGGTTTCTCCTAGTTCGGCTGTAGCGTAGATCAGCATAGTGCTGAACAACATTATCAATACCATTCCGATTGAAAGCGTTATGCGATGACGGTTAGCCATCTTCTCATTAAATTGACGTTCTGACAGCATGATTATCTCTCCGAATTCAACTTGACACCTGCATCGGATATTTGAAGCGCGCTGCACTGATGGGTGTATGAGTATCATGTTGGGCTTCGCGTATCATGCCCATGGTTGTAATCAAAAAAGGAAGGAAGGAGATTCCGCCGAGGGCGAACCCTCGACGAAATCGGCTCACCGGTCGATGACCGGTCTACACAACGCTTGTGTTGTAGACTCGATTCAAGCTTCGAGAATATCGAGGACGCCGTCGTTATCGTCGTCGTCATCCATATTGTCTTCGATGCCGTCGTTGTCATGGTCGAATTGCCCAGTCAGGCTGTTGCCGTCGTTAGCCTCGAACCAATCCGACAAACCATCGTTGTCATCATCGGTGTCCAGTGCATCCCAAATGCCGTCGTTGTCATGGTCGTAGCGGTATGCACCGCTTTGTCCCATGAACTCGTCGACATCGAGGATGTCATCATTGTCATCGTCATCATCAACGCCATCGTTCATGCCATCGTTGTCGTGATCCCTGGAGTAATCTTCTCCATTTGGACCCTTGTCGTTACGGTTGTCAATACCATCATTGTCAATATCTAAGTCGATATTGTCAGGGATGCCATCGTTGTCATGATCGTAAATGTTGGTGTTGTCGTCGCCGTCTTGAGTTTCCTCGCGATCGTCTATTCCGTCACCATCGTCGTCATTATCTTCCGCATCGTCTATTCCATCGTTGTCATGATCGTTTGGGTTAGCGTCCAAGTCATCGACCAATCCGTCGTTGTCGTCATCGTTGTCGATGTCATCTGGGATGCCATCGCCATCGTTGTCGTTTTCGCCGTTCTGGTCTTGGTTATCGAGCTGCTGACCTTGCTGTTGCTGAGACTGATCGCCCTGCTGGCCTTGTTGGCCGTTCTGGGTTTGTCCCTGATCCTGCTGGTTCTGACCGTTCTGGTTCTGACCGTTCTGGTCTTGACCAGATTGGTCGCCCTGCTGGCCGCCTTGCTCTCCACCTTGGTTTTGCTGACCTTGGCCATTGTCTTGTTGCTCGCCCTGCTCGCCCTGCTGGCCTTGTTGACCTTGCTGACCTTGCTGACCTTGCTGACCTTGCTGACCAGCTTGGCCTTGTTGACCTTGCTGACCTTGCTGACCTTGCTGACCTTGCTGACCTTGCTGACCTTGCTGACCTTGGCCTTGTTGCTGTCCTTGACCTTGTCCTTGACCTTGTCCTTGACCTTGTCCTTGACCTTGTCCTTGACCTTGTCCTTGTCCTTGGCCTTGTCCTTGGCCTTGTCCTTGTCCTTGTCCTTGTCCTTGTCCTTGTCCTTGTCCTTGTCCTTGGCCTTGACCTTGGCCTTGTCCTTGGCCTTGACCTTGGCCTTGACCTTGGCCTTGACCTTGGCCTTGACCTTGACCTTCGCCTTGACCTTCGCCTTCGCCTTCGCCGCCAGCGTTGGATTCACCACCGCCTGTGGAGCCACCGTTGCCCGATCCTTCTTCCGACTCTTGGAAATCTGGGTCGTAAGCATCTGGGATGCCGTCTCCGTCACTATCGGAGTACTCTCCATCATTCGCGTCAGTCGGGAACTGGTCAACGTTGTCTGCCTTGCCATCGCCGTCGGTATCAGCATTATTCGGGTTTGTACCCATGCTGTATTCCTGGGCGTTAGTCAGACCATCACCATCAGGGTCACCATTGGCGTCACCGCCGTTGGTGGGGGAGAGGCCGTTGGCCACCTCCCATCCATCTGGTAGACCGTCGCTGTCACTGTCTGCGTTGTTCATATTAGTGCCATGGGTTTGTTCTTCAGCGTTGGTTAAACCATCGCCGTCCCAATCAGCTCCACCATCGGATGGATCTAAGGGGTCGGTTCCGTCACCACTTACCGCAGAAACTGCGGAAAGTGCCAAAAACAGTGCCAAAAGCACACTTATATTTTTTCTATTCATTTTTCATATCTCCTTATTTTGTTTTTTAACAGAGAACCCGCTGTTCTCTCTGTCCGAATCTCGGCTGAACTAGTCAGCTGATGGTTTCGGGAGTTTAGCGATGCTGCGCACTGGTATTCGTTTAGCGCAGAGAGGGGTAAGAAGTGCTGTAAACTCTGATTCGAACTATCGAAATCAGGCGAGGAATTGCTCGCAGTTGTCTTATTCAGCACATCTTGGTCTTTGTCTAACAGGTCCTCCAAATTCATCGTTTTCCACGGGTTAGTCTAGGGAACCCAGTGTTCCCTCTACTATCAGCACCGACTCTTTTGCTATTTCAAGGGCGCGATTAGACGCTTCATGACAATTTTTTGATCATCGAGCGATGTGGCCCAATTCCGGGAATTTCAAAAAGTTCATCTATTATTTCCCATCCTTGGCTCTGATAAAAAGGGATTGCTTCAATTCTAGCCTGAAGAAAACCATACTGTGCTGCAAAGATTTCCACAGATTTCTTCTCGAGTTCTTCAAGCACTTCCGCCGCATATCCTTTCAACCGGTGCTGCGTGCTAGTTCCCATCTGCCTGATCTGGATGGCTGGCCGATATTTGCCGCTTAGAAGTGGAGTGAAATCGGGGCACTTTGGTGCATTTAGGCCAATATAATCTGCTTGCGAACCATTATTACCAGGTGGAATAAGATGGCTTCTACCCACAGAAATAATTTGATTATCAGTGGAAAACCATGCGTGGAGCGCCTTGTCGTCATCTTCGAGGAATTCGGCCCCTCTAGGGAAATCCAACGGTTCTCTGAGGGTTGAATATCTACATGAGTAGTATTCCTCGGACGGGGTAAAACCGGGCCCGTTGCTATTTACTCCCATTTACTCACCATAGAAAGAGGATTAATCCGAAACCTGCAAAGGGCAATAGAGCGGTACTTGCTAAGAATCCGATACCCAGGTCCTTCTTACCGGATGCAAAGCCGTAAATCGACCCTCCAATCCCAACTATTGGTGCTGCAAAACAGAATATTGCAAAAATATCACTGGCTGCATTCCCACTATCTCTTTTGTCTTCGTAATCTTGATACTCCTGTTCGTCCGCAACTCTGTAAGAGACTTTTATGATTTCATGTGACTCGCCATCATCAAAATTGAACTGCTTTTCGGAGTGAGAGTATGAGCCAACCTCTTTTTCTTTTTCTTGTGACTGTTTGTAGATTGTGAAATCATGCGAGTCGTCTCTGCCTCTCTGATCGCACCAGTAGTAAGATTCGTCCATTATACTGGTCTCGATGTTACATTGAGTTAGTATTTCATTGTCACTGATTTCGATATTTAGAATGTATGCTGTTGTATTATTCACTGATTGCATTTGAATGGGTTCTGCTCGTATTCCTGGCTCCCGGAGGTCATTACTCTCATCAAAAATAGCATTTCCCAATCCCGTGATACCCATTAGGAGGAGGGGGATGCAAAGGCCGATTGCAAATTGTTTCAAGTTGAAACGTGGTTTTTCATAAGCATACATTTGCCCATCTGGACCGGTTACATAAGTCATTTTTCCGCCACCGCTCTGTCCAAATGGAGTGCTATCATTCGAAGAGAATTGTTGGACATTGCCGGTTAATACCGGAGTCGGTGCTTGCATTGCTTGAGGGTCGGAAAGAGAAGAAGGTGATTCGCTAGGTTTGTCTCCGGTGATATCTTCCATGAATATGAGCGGAGGTCGTGGATTATTGAATGCTTGCCTCTGTCTGATTGATGAGCGCGTTGAAATACATCATCTCAGTCGTCGATTCGCTGCACGGGTGTCAGAGAGGCTATGAGCGGGATTGCAGATCCTGAGACCGGAGTTCGAATCTCCGCCTGTGCTCCATTTAGAAGGCTATAGCGTTCATACGTTGTTTCCGCCGCCCATCTTTATGTGTTCCAAAAAGGTGGTGTTGAGAGTAATTTCAGTTTAGTTGTATTTGTTAATACTCAAAATGATAAATAGTCAAGGGGGGGTCGCAGGTTTAATGTCTGAACTTATCAATCGTATTGACGTCCCGGAATTGATTGATGTAATTCAACCAACTTTGTTCAGGCATCATCTGTTAATTCGTGACGCATACCGGGCAAAAGCGGTAAAGGGTACATTTATTGATGATTTCGAACTTTCACTGATTTGGTCGGGTGAATATAGAAAAGAATGGGTCAGATTTATCAAAAATAACCGTGATTTTGATGACTGTCTCACGGCAGCGGGCGAGAAATTAGAAACCAGTCCTAAGAAAAGAAATGAGGTTTGGTTAAAAAAGTATCATACGCTCTACTATAGTATTCTCGATAATGGTTTCACTGACGACTACCCTCCTATCATGGCAATTCATATCCGGGGTGGAATTTATTATCGTATGGATGGCACACATCGAAGTAGTATTCTTTACGATATGGATATAACAAATGTAAGAGTTCTAGTTTTTGAATTAGAAGATGTCATGAATGGCTTCCCAGAAGTTAGAAATGCTTATGATGATTATATTTTATCAAAATATCCAAATTATCAGGAAATACAACTTGATGGGGATTCCGAGGTCCACTCTCGCTACACAGGTTTAGTAAACATGGTTAGGCAGCATATTGATGGTAAATCCGTGGCTGATGTCGGATGTAATGCAGGTTATCTTAGTTCGATGTTAGGTGATGAAAATACTACTGAGGTTCATGGTTTTGACATTAGTGAATTGGATATTGAAGCTGCGCGTATTCTCACCCATAGAAGTTGTTCGTCGCCAGATAAGGTGTCCTTTCACCTTGGAGGTTCTACAACAAATAGCTCTTTGATTTGTCAATGTGATGTGATCTTTTTCATTAGAAGTATCTATCATATTAATGATTCTAATGTACTTCTAAAGCAAATTAATTCGAAGACCAAGGTTGTTTTTGAGTGTAATAGCCGCCATCGAAGAAAATTTGATGACCCTGATGCGATTATTCCCAAGAAAGGCAAAAGAATAGCCTTAGCTCATAACTTAATTCCGTTTTTGGAGGATAATGGTTTCAAAATCCTTGAAGTGATGAAAAATCTTGACGACGTTGTCATTGCAGAAAAAATCTGATGCATGATTGCATTGTGCCATATGTATCAGATTACTACGCTCTGAGCGTAATGGTAAATCTTTAGCAAACACCCCTGTGTTTATAATTACATAAATTCAGGCCGCAGCGATAAAATAAACCTCTGGTAGTAGGTGATTAATCGAGGATAACAATGGAATAGATTATGTCATATGAGTCTTACCGGATGTGTGCATCAGTCGATGAGTACGAGGTGTGAATATGCCATCAATAAATAAAAGATTAGCCGATGTTGGTCGTGGCTTTGCTGCTTTCCTTACCCCACCTCCTGAAGGAATCATTCGGTTCTCAGTCGGTCAGCCCAATTTTAGAACCCCTGATGCTGTTGTCTCTGCAGCAAAAGATGCTCTTGATCAGGGCTTACATGGCTATACGCGCTCACAGGGTACTGAAGAGTTGTGTTCTGCGGTATCCAATCACCTAACTCAATACGGTATTGAGATCGGTGGGGAAAATATTGTTATCACGCCAGGATGTAAACAAGCATTACTTTACGCGATGATGACTTGTTTAGAACCAGGAGATGAGGTGATTCTTCTTGCTCCTGCATGGCCGTCATACGACGGAATGCTGCGTTTAATCGGAGCGATTCCGATTCATGTTCCAGTCAACAGAGATAATTATCACCCAGACCTTGATGCTGTTAAAAACGCCATCACTTCAAAAACAAAGGCGCTTTTAATCAATTCCCCAAACAACCCCACTGGCGCGGTTTATCT
>CAJIYT010000005.1 GCA_905181715.1 uncultured Candidatus Poseidoniales archaeon | reverse complement strand
TTTCAAAGGGCTGGGCTGGACCTATTATTTCCAATTAACATGATTTCAGAGGCTGGGGCTCTACGAATCTGTCAAAACAGCGAACTAATCGATAAGATTAATTCGTGTTTACGCGGTAATGATTCTCAAGGTTGTGGCAAATGTTGGAAATGTTTTCACAAAAATGGACCCTTGGGGAGGGAAGTTGACCTTCATTCTAAGGAAATTAATGAATTCCTTGCGACTAGGCCTCTAAAAACAGCAATGCAGGCACTTTGGGCACTACAGAACATGAAGTTAGAACACCTTGTTCCCGATTTAGAACCTCTACTGGAATCCGATTTAGGGTGGTGGCAAAAATACTACTCCCCCGGCTTTGATTTACTCCCAGACTACTTGAGAAACTATGTACACGATAGGATTGTTGAAGAATTAGAGCCTATGCCCTTACCTTATCAGTTAGAAGATGTTGATCTATTTCCTGTCGAAAAAGAAGATGTTATTGTGCCTAATAATAAGTGATGTGTGAGATATATGGACAATTCAATTGATGACGCCATATTAGCACGTAATCGGCAAAAAATAGCTTTTGAGCGCTCAAAAAGAGAGTTGCGAAGACTGAAATCTTCGGTTTCCTTTCGCATTGGAGTGCATCTAACAACTTCGGTTCGTAAACCTTGGATGCTATTGCTATTGCCATTTACCTTCCCATTATTGATCTTTAAAATAGGATTAGAAAGATTAGGAAGAGTGGAGCATCCAGTTGCAGATGTAGAGGAAAGTGCTATTTTACCCCGTAATAGCGTAGTTCTTTTCCCAACGAATGGGGTTGGTTTTGGTCATTTTACCAGACTATATTCAGTAGCCAAACGGTTGCGAAGAGATGACCCCGAACTAGAAATAGTTATTTTTACCACAATGCCAACTCTTCACCTACCATATACAGACGGATTCGTAACCTACCATCTGGCAGGGAGGCACAAGAATTCACAAATGGAAGCGAGCACATGGAATACTTTGGTCGATGAAATGCTCTCTCTAGTTATTGATATCCATAAACCAAAAGAGTTCATTTTTGATGGTGCTTATCCTTATAGAGGAATGTTGAATTCAATTGCTGGGAAAAAATGGCTTCGCAAAACATGGGTACGAAGAGGGACCTTTAGGAAAGGTAGCAGAATACCTGTCGATAGCATCCAACACTTTGATTTAATTATTCATCCACAGGATGTAGTAGAAATCGCTCAGAATGACCTCGAACACGAAGTGGATGTTCTAATGGTTCCACCAATTACTCTAATTGACAAAGCTGAAATGTGGGATAGCTCGAAGGTCAAAAGGCGATTTGGAATACCATTGGATTCACGTGTCGCATATGTACAATTAGGGGCTGGAAAGATTAATGATATTGATTCGGAGATTAGTTACGTGATTTCTGCTCTATTAGAAGAAGAAAATTTGTATGTTGTTCTGGGTGAATCGATGTTGGGGGATAGACTTGACATCGATCGAGATAGAGTGCATGTACTGCGCGATTATCCAAACTCGATTTACCTCAATGGCTTTGATTTTTCGATCCAGGCAGGGGGATACAATTCTTTCCATGAAATGAGAAAAATGGCGATCCCTACGCTTTTCTTACCCAATTTGAACACTGGCATGGATGATCAAGTAACAAGATGTGAAAATGCAGTTTCTGAAGGGTGGGGTTTGGTGAACCTCAACAGAAGTCGTGAAGGTATAAAACAGGATATTAGTTCATTATTGTCTTTGGATTGCTCAGAATTACATCAAGAAATAGGTGAGAATGGAGCGGATGTCATTTCCTCCCATCTTCTCTCATCCAAAATCATCGATGTTTCGCCTTGAAGCACATTCGATGATGGGTGTAAGTTTTCTATGAAGTGCTCTGAGCCCACTTTATGGCTGAACCGACAGACATGTCATCTGAAAAAGTTCTAGTTACTGGAGGGGCCGGTTTTATCGGGTCTCATCTATGCGATGCGCTAATCGAAAAAGGGGCAGAAGTCGTTGCTCTAGACAATCTTTCAGCGGGAAAAATAGAGAATATTCAACACCTATTGGCGCATGAGAGGTTCCAATTCATCAATGGAGACATTACCGATAGGGAAACCTGTGATGCTGCAGTAGATGGTTGTACTTTAATCACCCATCAGGCTGCAGTTGGATCTGTCCCTAGATCTATTGCTGAACCATTACATACTCTGACAAATAATATATTCGGAGCTATCAATTTGATGCTCGCAGCAATAGACGCAGGTGTAAAGAGAATTGTCCATGCGTCAAGCTCTTCTGTGTACGGCGATGATGAGACCCTTCCAAAGAAAGAAAAAGAAACTGGAAAGGTACTCTCCCCTTACGCTGCTAGTAAAAGAACAGTCGAACTACTTCAGGAATCTTTTTCCAATTGCTATGATATCGAAATAGTGGGATTGCGATACTTCAACGTCTTTGGTAAAAGACAGGATCCTGCGGGAGCATATGCTGCCGTTATTCCTAAATTTGTAGATTTACTCTTATCTGGAGAGGCCCCTCTGATTTTCGGTGATGGCGAGCAGAGTAGAGATTTCACTTTTGTAAGCAATGTTGTCAGAGGAAATTTAATCGCATTAACCACTGACTCCAAGGTCGGATTAAATGGAGAGGTATTCAATATTGCATGCAGTGGTACTATTACCGTGAATGATTTATTCTACACCATTAGAGAGATTCTGGCAGTAGATAACCCTGAAATCTCAAAGATTAATCCAGTTTTCACTGAGCCCCGCAAAGGCGATATCCTTCATTCGTTCGCAAATATAGACAAAGCACGAGATATCCTTGGATTTGAACCAAAAATCGGCCTCAAAGAGGGTTTAGAACATACAATTGGCTACTACAAAAAAGAAATTTGATGAGGTCTCATCATGCGTCTTGAGTTATCTAGTACAGAAAATTGTGTCTCCTTCCATTTCCTTATTGAAGAGCATGATGAGGCAGTAGTTGCCAATTCAAAGATGGATAATACAACATTTACATTTGCCGGACCTGTGGGATGGAGTATTGATGAATGCCATCCAGATCACATAGCCCTAGCAGCGATACTATGTGCCTATCCATGGGCCCGAGATGTACTGCATCTGCCATTTGAGGTGAGTGAAAGATTTAGTGAATCTTTTGCTGGCTTAAGATTGAAAGTTGAGCCATGTAGCGCAAAAATCAAACCATATGTTTCTGGTGATAATTCGAAACCTGGCCTAGCATTCAGCGGTGGTGTTGACTCGACTGCTGCATTATCAGTAATGCCTAAAAGTACTATTCCAATCTTTATGAATCGGCCACAAAAAATGTTGACTAGGACTTTATATGACAAAGATGCTGCATTAAGAGCATGTGATATTCTTGATACAATCGGTTACAATGTCCAAGTTTTAGATTGCGACCTTGAATATTTGCGAAGCCCAATTGGCTTCCCTACTGATTTAGCAAACGCTGTGCCACTCATCCTTACTGCCACTTGGTTCGATATCGATTCAATCGCTTTTGGTACGGTATTAGAATCATTGTATAGTGTCGGACGAAAGGAATTCAAAGAGTATTCTAAAACATCTCATTACAAGGTTTGGTGGAAGCCTTTCGCAGGGGCTGGAATCGATTTGAATTTTCCAGTAGGTGGTGTATCCGAAGTCGGAACAGAATTAATCTGTGCAAAGTCAAAAATCGGCTTTATCGCTCAATCGTGTATTAGAGGAACATGGGAGAATCCATGTATGAATTGCTGGAAATGTTTCCGGAAGGAGATGATTAAATCTGGCTTAAATCTAAAGGAGTACTCTCTTCCAGTTATGAAGAAAATGCTTGCTGCAAGAGATGTCAAAAAGCAGATTAAATTGATCCCAATAAAGCACGAGAATGTACTCCTTTTCTCAGCACAACGACTACGTGACAAAGAATTGCCCCCCTCTATTGCTTCTAGGCTTGACTACAAAGAAGATTTGTCAGCATTAATGAAATGGTATTCCCCTAGCCGGGATTTCATTTATCCCTCACATTTGGAAGCTACTGAGCGAAATTTAATCATGTTACTGGGAGTGATGGATGAAAAAGATTTGGCTATGATTGAAGAGTGGTCGATGAAAGAATGGCTCGAAAGCCTTGAGCGGATTCAAGAAGATAAGAGAACTGAGTCCACTAATTGAGCACAACCCTTCTCGAATGTTACTTGGGAAAGTAATTTGCTCATTTCAGATCTTACTGAATTGTCCAGCAATCTCTCAACGGCTGCCCCTCCCAGAGTATCATGTTCACTTTTCTTGAGAACAATAAATCCCTTATTGAGAGTGGGGAACCAGCGTTCGAGGACTTCGACTTCAGACTTACTATTAGCAATACAAATCGTGGGTAAATTATTCGCAATTGCTGCATGGATTGAATGATAATCAATTCCAATAACTGCACCGTCGGATATGGATTGGATTTCGGAATGGCTACGGTCGAGCATAGTAATTATCGCATAATTACTCTTTATTTCATGTAAAAGATGTGAATCATCGGTAATGACAACAACATTCTCCTGCCCCAATAACTCTTGTATTACTGTATTGTCTTGGATTGCGGTATGATCAACTGAATAATAAATTAATATGGATTCCTCTGGAAGTCTGTATTGCCTCAATACATCTTTTCGTAATATCTCTGCTTCTCCTTGCGCTCGCAGAAAAATAGGGTCAGTAATGATCTGCCCTGACTCTCCAGATAACCCTTCAACATCGTTCTCTGCCATCATTAATGGGTGAATGGTGGCATCAAATGCAGAGAGAGAATCTGTGGGAACCATGTCCAAAGATAATGCCTTCGTGCTAGTTCGAAGCCAATAGCGGTTCATGTTTTCTCGTTCTTCGATACTATTGATTATGCATCTATATGGATAATCTCCATCGAATATGAAATTTGATGGCCTAAATACATCTAACAGATCTTCAAGAAGTGACTGTATTAGCCTATTCCACTTAGTAGGGCTCATAGTTTCAAATTTTGAACGAGCGGGTAAATTGAACACCTGTTGATTACTAGAATTTAGATACTCAGAACATGATGATAATGTGATATGGATTACCTGGGTGTCTGAAGATTTTTCTTTAAGCGCCTTTCCGATTGCTAAAGAGCGCTGATAATTCGCCTTGCCGGGGGAGTCGTCGCTGAATAGTATGCAACAATTTCTTACAATTACTTCCTTCTCAGGATTCGATATAATTTTACGATTTTTTATTGTATCACCAATAATTCGAAAAAGAAGAAGTGGGGTGGTAATTGGTAATAGCAGTATCATCCACGGTTTTTCGAAGGATTTTACTAAGTGATTACTAAATCTGAAAGATGCTGATGCGCGAATCCGGTGATTTTCTTCGCGGAATCGCAACAAACGTGCGTTGGTAGTAGTGATTTCACCATATCGCTCGCCCTCCACGTGTATCGCTGATTGGAGGGGTCATATCTTTCTTCTGTGAATAAATCAGTGATTCTATCAATAGATAGAAAACTATCAGTTAGCTGTTGTGTGCTGGAGAGGTTATTTCTACAACCTGCATCACCCTCTGGTTAGGATGTGTGAGCTGTAGATGTTAGATTCTCAATCTGATGTTGTTGATTCGGCCAAACAAAAAAACCGTAGCGGTTTGAGTTTCAGACAGCGAAGATTAGATTTGAGAAAGGTTAGATTTGAAAACTTGACTTTTCTACCATCGCGAAAACAAATTACTCCGCGCCAAATGTACAATGATCGAAAAGACAAACTTCTTCAGAGTCGAATGTTGGAATCTGTCATCAATCAGACCATTCATGATTCAGAAGATATCCTTCTATTATTGCGCTCACTCAACAGAACTGGCGGTCATGATTCTGTAATCAGGGTCCATATCGCTTGTTCAACATTGTTTGATGACTCAGAAAAAATTGCTTGGGAGATTTGTTTTGCTTATGGTAGCGTCGAGGATAAAACTCAACTTGAATTTCTATGTAATCGTCTCTTCTCGATTTATGGAGATCAAGGTACTAATGCTCGTCTTTATCACGCCCTATTGCTTGCAGATTGTTCCGATGAAATTATTTCAGAATGTGCATATCGCATCATTAGAAATGAAAGTCGAGCAAGTCAATATAATCTTGCGAGGGTCGCATTCAATTCGAAAAAATACGAATTATGCATCGCTCATTGCGTATCCAAGGAACCTAGACCAATTATTCTAAAGGCGAGAGCACAGAATCGATTAGGTCTTGCAAATGATGCTTTCTTGACAATCAAGACACTGAAACCACTAACTACAGATCCTACTTTTACTGATGAAATCATTAATACTTTGTTGGAGATAGGCCATCCGGAATTGATTGAAAATTGGTCGGCTAATTCCACTCGTGATATCGATGAGTTAAACGGAGCGATTCTTACCGCAAAACTTGTTTACTCGGTCAATGATGGTGATGTTGATTCAAGTATTGAGACCTTCACAAGCCTGATGGGTCTCGGAATTGGCATAAATAAGAAAATTATTCTTCGACTCTTGAAGAAGATGGATGACATTGAAAAGGGATTAGACAAATTGATGTTTGAAGCAAAAAACAACACCATACAACTCTGTGAACTCTCGATGTATGCCTCCCTCTTTGGATTTGATGTTAAGGCAAAAGTAGGATTTCAGTCGGTTATCCTCCGCTATCTTTGCAGAAGAGATGATGAAAAATTAGTTGATACATTAATCTCATGCATATGGCAAACATCCAGGCTGGATTTAATAGCATTTCTCTTCAACACAATGATGAAAATTAACAATCATAATGCCATTGAAATTGAATTTGCAGCATCGGTTGAAAAGATTAGTCGAATGACAGGATGGTCGCCTTTAGCTAGTTCCAATAATGATCGAAATGAATCTTTAATCGAAGTCATAATATTACGTGAAATGCTCCATAATATCGTACCTTCTGAAAGTCATTATGATGCTGAACCTCGAAGAGTGCTATTGGTAAATAACTCTCTTAAAATTGGAGGAGCTGAACGCCAAGTCGCCAGATGTCTCTCCTCTGAAGGTCATGTTTCATCACTCGCCGTATGGAATATTAATGTCAATAATCATGATAATTCGTTCATAGAAGAAGTAGAACAACTTGGAATTACAATTCATGACTATTCATCGGCTCAAAAGGAACTTCCACCAAATATTGAGAATCTTATCCAAAAATATATTTCCCTCATTCCTGATTCGCCTACATTAAATCCAAATTTGTTGATTAAGATTAGAAACCTCTGCTCTATTATTATTGAGGAACGTCCATCGACTCTATTTCTTTGGCAAGATACTACAAACATCATCGGTGCTATAGCAGGAATGATTTGCAACGTACCTCGTATTATAATGTCAGCACGATCTCTACCCCCATTCTCTGATGAAAATGATGACTTCCCGAATAAGGGATCAAAGTACTATTACAACAACAGATATGTGAAAGCACTTTATTCTACATTGCTGGAATCACCACAGATTCACCTCTGTCACAATAGTAAAAAGAGTGCAGAAGTATATGCAAAATGGCTAAACATCAACATTGATGACATCAGTATCTTGAATAATGGATTCGATATGAAACGGATGGCTGAATGCATGAATCCTATTGAAAATAAAATCCCTATCGTTGGTACTGTATTCCGGTTTGTCGATGTTAAAAGACCTGAGATGTGGATTGAGGTTGCAAGAAGGGTGCATCAAGAATTGAATGGAGAAGTGATTTTTAGATTGATAGGAGATGGTCCGAGAATGGAATCATGTAAGTCAATCGTAAAAGAAATCGGTTTGGAGGATAGCTTCGAACTTCTTGGTTTCAGAAACGATGTATTAGCACAACTAAATTCTTTTGATGTATTCCTTATGACTAGTTCGATTGAAGGATTGCCTAATGTCTTAATCGAAGCCCAAGCAATGGGTGTACCTGTGGTGACAACTGATGTCGGTGGAGCTTCAGAGACATTTATTGATGGAGTTACTGGTCATCTTGTTAGTGCAAATGATATCGATCTTTTATCCGAAAATATCGTACAAATCATTAGATCAAATGAATGGAAAAAACAAGCACAAGGTGCAGCGATTGAATTTTCGAGGAAGAAATTTAGTATAGAATCAATGCACGAAAAACTTGACGCTTTATTATGGGGTGACAACTGATGAAAAAGGTCCTTCTAATCGCTGATAGACCTGGGTGGGCATATGATATCTTAGCTCAATACCTCGTTGAAGGATTAAATGATTGGCAATGTGAAGTTGCATATATTGTAAATATTCGCCGAAAACCAAGTGAATTTGATGTAAGTGATTTCGATGTCGTTTTCTTTTTCCTCTGGTATGATGCGATGAGGTTTGGTCCTGAATTCAAGGGCTTTTCATTTGATAAGACATGTGTTGGAGTCCATTCCCATGCGTCATGGATCAAACGTGGAATTTCATTAACTCAGGCAAAAGAAATTTGTGAGAGTTTTGCAGCGTGTGGAGTTATTTCTAGCCTACTGGAATCGGAACTAGGCATCGAGAATTCCTTCCTTACACCAAATGGAGTTAATCCCACTCGATTCCCCTTGTCGAAAATACCCTCTACTGATTTGTTAAAATTTATGTGGGTCGGAAACCCCTCTGTATCTCATCACGGCGATAATAAGGGATTTGAGAGTATAATCAAGCCAGTATTCGAGAATTTGAAAGGTGTTGAACTAGTTACTGCAACTCCTGAAAACCCAATATCTCACGATGATATGGGTCGGTTCTACTCGGATGGACATGTTCTAATCTGTATGAGTATGCATGAAGGGGGCCCATTACCTGTAATCGAAGCCATGCATTGTGGACGACCAGTTATTTCAACAAAGGTTGGTGTAGTTCCCGAAATTGTTGAACACGGCATTAATGGTTGGATTGTTGATAGAAGCAGAAGTGCCCTCACCGAAGCCGTCACTAATATTATTGAAAATTCTGATGATATCGAAAAAATGGGTAAAGAAGCTCATGATGCCGTTGTAGATCGAAGTCTTTCTGATATGGCCAATAATTACAGAATGATGTTTGAATCTGTGGTTGCCGAGAAGGGGGTATAATTCTGACTACACGAGCAATCTTGTATCACAAAACCCCTGCTATTTGGAGTAGAATGAAGTCGATTACTGAGGAAGCTCCGTCCTCTGTAGAAGAGTTGATGGAAACTTTGTGTGAACTCGATCTAGATGAAGTTCCTATCGACATAATGAAGACAGATATCTACGTTGGAATGATGCGTTGGTTGGCAGAAGAAATGAATGTTGATGAGATACATGTTGTTCAGGGTTATGAAAGTTCAGAAGCAAAGAATTGGACGGTCTCAAGTCGAATGGGTTACCGTGAAGTAAGTCCCAACATGTATTACTGGTCTGTTGATAATGTTGCACATCTAATTCCATTTCTTGATAACAAATTCATGATGACAAGAGGTAATTATCCCAGACTCCATACAAATCTAGCAAGTATCAATCCAAATCATGGAGTTTGGCTTCATTATGCAGCAACATCCCTTCATCTCCCTCATCTTCGCAATATGTTAGATTGGTGGGAAAAGAACCATGCTAAGTCAATGAATCATCAAAATAGATTCAATCAATTCATCAGCCTTTTAATCAACAATAATGAGAAACTTTTTCCAGCGTTAATTCATGAAAGGTTCAAAGAAAGTCTGTTCTCTCCGGGAAATAACACACAAAACGAACTAATTATGAAATTAAAAGAGTGGGATGATGATAGATTCAAAGAACTCTCTAAATCACCTTATAATATCGTACTAGTTGATGATTTATCTACAAGAGAAATAATGAAGAAAATTCATCCAAAAGCACTAATTTATACATTTGTCAAACCATGTCTAACTCATAATACTCCAGATCTACAAGAGGAATATGATCTTGTATTTGCTGGAACAACTCTCCAGAAAACCAAGAATCATTCGTTATTTACCGAATTGCTTTCGGGCTTTGATGACATTCTGAATAGAAAACTGAAAGTGGCAATCCTTGGTAATTTAGGTGATAATATCGACTATCAAAACGCGTTAAATCATAATTACAAAATGATTGATATCGATGATTTAGGACAGTTATCTCGTGAACAAGCGCTCACTGTTTTTGCAAAATCGAGAGTGCTTTTATTGACCTCGGGTAGAGATGCCAATCCGCGAGTAATATCTGAAGCTGCAACTTGTGGAGCAAGGGTTATCGCACTAGACATCCTTAGCGATGGGTTTGAAGTGTTATCTTCAAATCCAGCAATTGGATCATTGATTAAAGTTGATCCTTTTACTAAATCATATATTGAGAATGGAAATATTTCCTGCATGATTACGCCTGATTTAGTTAAAGACATTCTAAATGAAATTGAAAAATCTAAAACGTCAATATTTACTAAAGAAGTCGCAAAAAGATTATTCGATTTGCCAAAGAACCTTGAAGAATCACTCGCTGCTATTATCGCTCTCTCGTAAATCTAAAATATCCTTGTATTTGATGAAAGCTTCAGTCGGATCTCCAACAAAAACAATCTTACCCTCGTGCATCAATGCGATTCGATCGCATAACTTTGTCATCAAGCCTGCTGAATGAGAAATAATAACTACTGTTCCTGATTTATCGATCATCTCTCTGACCCTTTTCTGGCTCTTCTCCTTAAATGACTGATCTCCAACCCCTAATACTTCATCAATAATTAGAATATCTGGTGTGAAAGCGGTTGCAACAGAGATACCAAGTCGTGCCTTCATTCCAGAAGAATAAGTTCTGAAAGATCGATAGAAATGATTATCCAATTCTGAAAAATCAATGATATCATCCAGCATTCCATCAATCTTTTTCCTTGACCAACCCATCAATGAGCCATAGAGATACGTGTTTTCTAGGCCAGTGAAGAGATTGTTGAACCCCACTCCAACACCAGCGAGAAGAGAGATACTACCGGAGTACTCGATTTCTCCAGAATCTGGAGGGAAAACACCTGCCATCATTCGAACCATCGTACTTTTCCCTGAACCGTTCCTACCAATAACTCCCAAAACCTCTCCCTGGTACAAATCAAGAGTAATTGGACCAATAGTAGTCTTATCGAATCCTTTCTTCTTTTCATAGCGGTGTTGTGGATAGGTTAGACTGGTATTATCCATTCTAAATACAATATTACTCATGCTGCCACCACCGCTTTATGCGCTTTGGCTTCAAAATACATGGTACCAAATAAGTAGAATATCATCGGAAGTATCCAGCACAATAGATATCCCCACGGGGGTACATTTGAACTTGTTCCAAGAATAATATCGCGCATTTCAGTAATCGGAACAAGTACTGGATTGAGATGCATCAATATACTGATTGGGCCATCTCCAACAAGTTTTGTCAACATCTCATAGGTCCACATCACAGGCGATAAAAAGAAGCCAATCTTGGTGATGAATTGTGTTAATTTGACAATATCCGGTATTCGTAAGGCAAGAGGGGCTAGCCATACACCTAAACTCCAACCACTGAATCCGATGAATAATAGCCATAGAGGAATTAATAGTAATTCGGCTTGAAATTCTAAATCAAGAATGAAGAACCAGGGTATCAATGCTAGAAGTGATACCAATGCCAATACTAGATTAGTCAGCATACTACTAACCGAAAAGAGAGCCTTTGGAATACGTGTGAATTGAAATAAATTGACATTTTTTGACAAGGTGTTTACTGCATCCGTAAATGATTTTACAAATAATTGGAACCCAATGACTCCTATTAAGACAATGATTGCATAACTCGGATCGGACTTTCCCCGTAAAATCATGAAGGCAAATGTGTATGCAATTGCGAGGAGGGTAGGTTCAATTACTGCCCATGAATATCCAAGCCATGGTTCACGATAACGAGTGTCAAGATCTCTTTTTATTAGATTGCGTACTAATTCCCTTCGCTCCCATGTATCAGTAATTACTGAAAGGGGTGAACGAATGATTGAACGAGTACCCCACATCGGTTTAAGTATAGGCGAATCGTTAGTCATCAATTGACCTCATGTCACTCGGTCTGATGTTTTACCTAAAACCATAATGGTGATTCTTCTACAATAATGCAGTAGTATGGAATAGTGATTGATTTTTCGATTAAGCATTATTGGCGGTGAACATCTCTTTGAGAGAGCCGTCCTCATGCATCTCTAGAGCAATGTCACTACCGCCAATTAATTCACCGTTGATATAGATCTGAGGCATGGTTGGGAAATCCGACCACGCACATA
>CAJIYT010000004.1 GCA_905181715.1 uncultured Candidatus Poseidoniales archaeon | reverse complement strand
TCTGACAGAAAAATAACAGCAACCACTACCGCAGATCTCGATGCCTCTGGTTCGACGCCTGCTGAAGGTGATTACATCAAGAAATGGGAGTGGGACATGAATCTCAAAGTTGACTCAGATGGCGATGGTGATATGAAAAACGATGCAGACGAAAGCGGTGAGACAATCGCATGGGCAGAACTTGCACCTGGTGAGTATAAGATTCAACTAACCGTTACCGCAGGTGAAGGAATGTCAGATACGGATGCAGTTACGGTTTACGTCAGCTATGTGGGTAAGTGGTCTGATTTTCTGATGGCGCCTAATACCACACAGCAACAAGATCCTGAAGACCTCGATTTCGAATTCTCAGTTATCTATGATACGGATTCAGGAAACACCATCCGCAAGGTGGAGGTGGAATTGATCTACCCACAACAGGATGGCGATTGCATTGGAGGCGATATCGTCTGCCGCAACCAACTTGATATCTACGGCTTTAATTCTGCAAATCTAGATTCCAAAGAGGAAGATTCCAAAAATAGTAGTGAGACTGCACGTGAAGACCGTCAGTATGAAGGCTGTCCATCGGACAGTGATTGTGTATTGTTACCATTTACCGGATATACATTTAGTGAAAACGAGGACGAGGATGGCGAGTGGAAAGCCTCAATTCGTAACGAGGCGGTAAGAGACATAGAAGTCGATTCATTGATTATAAAGTTGGTTTACAAGTGAATAGACTGTCATACTGAGTCCCGATTACCTGTTTTGATATAGAAGATGGCGCGTCGCGGTCTTCAAATAGGGGATTCTTGTCGGGCGACCAGAAAGGAGTGAAATTCATGGGTTCAGAATGGGAAGACAAGAGCAAACCACATCGCAACATCGTGTTTATTGGACACGTCGATCACGGTAAGTCGACCACAGTAGGTCGTCTACTGCTCGATTCAGGTCATATCGAGGAGCACGAAATCGAGAAGAACGAAAAGCTCGCAGCCGAGCACGGCAAGGCCGGGTTCGGTCTTGCATACGTTATGGATGGACTAAAGGAAGAGCGCGAACGTGGAATTACCATTGACGTTGCTCACAAGGAATTCTTCAGCCCTAAGTATTACTGGACTATCATTGACGCACCAGGTCACCGTGATTTCGTAAAGAACATGATCACCGGTGCTTCTCAAGCAGATACCGCAGTTCTACTCTGTGCTGCTAATGACGGTGTAAACGCCCAGACCAAAGAACACGCTTTCTTAGCTCGTGTTCTTGGTGTCAGTGAGTTAATCGTACTAATCAACAAGATGGACATCTCTGGTGTCGACTGGTCACAGGATAAGTATGAAAAATCGGTGGAAGAGATGACTAACTTGCTAAAGATGGCAGGATTCGGTTCCAAGCTCGCTGATATCCCAATGATTCCAGGAGCAAGTCTACTTGGAGATAACGTTTACAAGAAGTCGGAGAACATGTCTTGGTATAATGGTCCAACTCTTTTCGACGCAATCGATGCATCAGCAATGCCAAACAAGCCTCTAGACAAGCCTTTGCGCTTGCCTATTCAGGATGTTTACAAGATTGGCGGAATCGGAACAGTTCCAGTCGGTAAGATTGAAACCGGTATTTTGCACTCTGGTAAAACAGTCGTATTCAACCCTAGCCAGAAATCGGCTGAGGTTAAATCGATTGAGATGCACCATACAATGGTCGACAAGGCTGAGCCTGGAGATAACGTTGGTTTCAACGTCCGTGGACTCTCTGCAACTGACATCCGCCGTGGTGACGTTGCTGGATACGCTGAAAGTGCACCAACCTTCGTGCGTCATGACGAGACTTTCGTCGGACAGATTCAACTTATGGATATTCCAAAGGCTGTTTCAGTAGGATACACACCTGTGTTCCACGCACACACTGCTCAAGTAGCAGTTCGTTTCATTGATCTTCTAGAAAAGACCAGCAAGGGTGAGAAAGAGGCTAGCCCATCTTTCCTCAAGACCGGTGATGCAGCAATGATTCGCTTCCAACCTACTAAACCAATGGCAATAGAGGAGATGTCAGTCTTCCCTGAGTTGTCAAGATTCGCTATACGTGACATGGGTAAGACCGTCGCAGCTGGCGTTTGTATTAAGATTGAGAAGAAGAAGTGATTTCTCAGTTATTGGATGATAGTAGGAGATAGTGAGTCAGATGGCAGCAGTCACAATCATCAAATTGACCGGCGAAAACCACCGAGATATCGATCAAGTCGCAAGTCAGATAAGAACTATTTGCGATTCCGGTGGAATCTCTCTGAGAGGACCTATTCCTCTACCAACAAGGAGATTGGTTGTACCATGTCGTAAAGCACCATCCGGTGAAGGTAGTGAAACCTACGACCACTGGGAGATGCGAGTTCACAAGCGTCTGCTTGAGATGGACATCACTTCCGGTAAGGATGAGTCAGCTCTTCGCCAAGTCGCAAGAATCCCTATTCCAGATACTGTAAGCATTGAACTTTCAATGCGCTCAATCAGTTGAATGCAATTGAATATAGCCAGAAACTGGCTTTAGTCATTTAATTCAAAGCGGTGCTGCCGCAGCAACACTCGATTCGATGAGATAATTGGCTATGCTTTGTTCGACAAAGTGAATATCGCCTGCTTGCATGATAATTTCATCCTCACCGAGCCATATGGCATCAGGCATTGTCTGAAGAACCCTGATACGCATCATTTCTTTATCGGGAATAACTTCTTCCTTCTCTTTAACAGGTTCATCAGTGCTTTCTGCTTCTGCCCAAGCATCGAAATCAAGCACAGGTCGAGATTTAGTGGGTGCCAATTCGGGTGTCGCTAGATGCGAAGAGCCCTGAACAGAAACTGTTCTTGTAGACTCAGCCACAGGTTGAAGCCCTTCTAATTCCGGATATGCTTCTAATTTAGCGATTATTTCTTCCTCATCTTCGATTATTTCATCGAGCCTTTCATCTTCTATGATTTCAAGAGGCGGGGGGCCACTTCCAGTCAAACCACCGGGTTGTTCACTCCATTCATCCAGCTGGGTGGTTCCAGGGGCATGAGTAGAAACCCCTGCTCTATCTGGACCAGTACCCTGTTGAATTGCCTGCCACCCCACATCATTCTTGAAGAGATTGACTTGCTCGATAAGATTAGAATAGAATGTTCGTTCTTTTGGATCATGCCGTGTCCAATCCATTGGAGTCAAACTGTTATCTCCTCCAGACCTAAAAGACGAACTTGCCGCATGCTGTAGTAATGCAACCAATCTCCTTCGCGCTAGGTCATTAGCGGTTCTACGGATATTGGCTTGTCTTTTCTGTAGGTTTTGCAAACGCAGATCCGGACCTTGTGAATGATATTGCTGATGAATCTCTACCTCGATGGTATCCAATAGTAGACCCACTTTGCTCCAGAAGTCATTTCGAGGTAAATCGATAGGCACACTTCGGTCTGTTTGCTGACGCAGGGCGGAGAAAAGCTGCTCTTCTACCTCTTTGGCAACAAGGTCAGTGAGTGGTCCACTCTCTACCATCGCGCCAAAGCAGTAAGAGGCCATCTATCAACTCTCACCTTACAATGACAATCAGTAAAGGAGAGTGTTCAAACATGTTGACTTTGAGTCCACCTGCGGTGGACTAGGTGAGAGCGGTTACAACAATCGTATTTCTTCTTCTATTAAGTCCACTTTCATCGGCAGGAAACGCAGTATGGCTCGGACCGGGACGTGTACCGACAACCCCATCGCTCAATCCGTTGAATAGCTCTATCGAGGGTTGGATTCTACCTTCGAATGAGACGATTACCGACTCATCATTTTCACTAGAACCCGTATTCGCTCCAGCAGCGGATAATGGCAGTCATTGGTCAAGAGATAACACACCGGGGTTTAGTGCAGGAATCCATGACGGGACTACATCGCAAACAGATGGTGGCCTTACTTTGGAAGCCATAGGGACAATTGACCAATTCAGCCGATTCAATTATGGCGAAGAGACTTTCATCGATCTTTGGCCCCGGGGAAATAATTCCTCGATTTGGAATCCGGTAAATCTAAACGAAAATAACGACGAATGGTTACCTGAATCTGCAATGAGTGGCGAGATTGTAGCCGGTACGAGTGGGGGGACGAATCTCAGTGGTGATAATTCGGCATCTCTGCAAACCAAAACCTGGACGATGCCTTCGGTGGTCAAAAATCTAAATTTTTCTTTCCAAAGTTGGCTTAGCATAGGACAATCTGATGCAGCATGGCTCGAATTATCTCTCGATAATGGATTATCATGGACATTAATTGAAATGGACAACTATGACGCTAGTTCCATTTTAAGCGGGGGAAATGCATGGTCAGGTAATCATTCACAATGGCAATTACAATCAGTTCTACTAGATGATATTCCTAATTTGAGTACCTCGTTTAGTTTGACCATCAGATTTCAAATTCAGACTCAAAGCAATTGTTCTGGTTGGTTCCTTGACAATATTACATTGAGTCATGAAGGAAATCCTGCTGGTACCTGGTTCCATGGCAATCTCAATGGACAATATGCAGGCAATGCTCATGGTCGCTTAGTAATGCCAATCGATCTCAGCAATTACTCGAGTCCATTACAATTGAAATACCATACGGATTGGGATATTGCAGGTAGTTTTCATGATAATTTGAATGTATACATCAGTCTCGATAATGGCAGCAGTTGGACTCGTATATCGGGAATGCATGGAATCCCTGGCAACGGAATTAGCTATGGCGGCATATTGTTTATGCAGCACTCACAAGGTTGGCGGGAAATAATCCACGACCTACCTTTCGGTACAGCAGCGCATGTAAATGCTAGTAATGCATTATTTTCCTTTGAAGTTACTACAGATTCAATCATCAATTACGGTGCCCCTTCGGCCGATGGCTGGGAAGGAATAATGATTGATAATCCCATGATTATCAGTGGAGCTAACAGTCCACAGGCTAGCCAACATCTCATCGACAATTTCACCTCTAGTGATGACCAAACTATAGTGAATGTTACGAATATGACTAATCAATGGCAATATACCACACAATATGGTGACAATGGACCATTTATTGATACCGATAATCTCGAAGAAACTCGTTTCCTCGAAGAGGGATGGTATTTGCATCACGATTCTGGTGTTGCGACTTGGGAGCAAGGGGCAGTCGATTCAAGTGGTGGTTTTGGCCCTATTTCCTGGCCGACACATTCCAGCGGGGTCGCCATGAATTTGGATGGAGATTATGAGCACAATACTTGGACACACCTAATCTCTCCGTCATTTGAGGTCCCATCGAATTCATCATCCCGATTCCGAATAGATCACTGGATATGTACAGAAGCTGCTTGGGATGGCGGAGCGGTATTCATCTCAGAAAACGATGGTGTTACTTGGCAACATTTTGCTGATGGACAAAGTGGATTTTATGACCAAATAACCTACGTGAACAGTTTTTCTCCTTTTTTCAATCATGGGATATTCGATGGTTCTTCAGACCCAGCCAATTGTAGTTCTGAAACAAAACCATTTACGACCTCAATTGCAGGATTGGATTCTTATTCGGGAAAAGAGGTTAGATTTCGCTATTCATTTTTCTCGGATACATATTTGGAAAGCGATGGATGGTACATCGATGCGACCGGGGTACAGACCGATAGGCACGCACTGAGTGGAAATTGGACCAGCCCAGTTACTGAGGTCGATGAAATGGGCTGGGGCACACTCTCAGCACTTGCCTATTTGCCGCTAGGAACCTCACTTACAGTAGATGTTCTAGCTGCAGACGGAGTTGAGATAGAGGGGTGGCAAAATCAAACTTTACCCTTGGCAATAGAAATTTCAGCAATTGAACATCCACGTTTGATTTTCCGTCTGAATCTTGCGACCACAAATGAATTACTTACTCCTAGCATAGAACGTTTACATCTGGGGTCTAATCTCTATCTCAGTCCTTCTGAGATAGGACAATTAGGAGGGAAAATCGAAGGTAAAACCTTCTATAATGATGGTTCAAATCCGATTACAATAACAAGAGAAACCAACCTGTGGCGCGCATTCAAGGGCATTGACGTACAATGTAATGGTGATAATCTAAGCGTCGAGATTTGGGATGAAACGATGGTCCTCAGAACGGTGGATAATCCGGTAACTCCTCTGACCTTTGTTAATACAGGGACTTGTTTGACCTCTAATATACAATTATCTGATCTTATGAATCGATTATCGATTCGAATAACCATCCAACCAGGCGGATGGTTACGATCTCTAAGTCTCGAAACACAAACACTTCTACCTCCAAACAATGTCTCCATTACCTTTGGCGAAATTGAAACACAAGCATATTCTTGGCAAAGCGAAATGGGCCAAACAAAATATCTCGATAAAGTGATTATCGATGATATTGATGTCGGGCTGAACGATGTTGTTGGATTTAATCATTCAGTGCAAGATTATGCACAGATATTTGTATCGGTAATAGACGATGAACCAATCGATAATATCACACATGATTGGGATGGGGCATATTCTGGCGGAATAGTCATTGATTCAGGTAATGGCTTTCAATTTCTGTCATTAGATTCAGCGATCAGCGAGGATTATAATGAGACAATAGCCGGAATAACCCATCAAATGAAACGGTTTTCATGGAATATCAGTTCAGAATCTCCATTTGATTTATCGCTGTCTAGAGTTAATTTAATTTGGCGCTGTCCACATTATTTCACAATCCTAGGGGACAGCATTTCTTCATCATTAAACGATAGGGGGAATGGGGATTCGTCACTCAATACTCATCTGCGCGCTGATAGGGGGGGTTTAATCATGAATGGAACGATTGAACATCACCCAGCGATTTCTGATGAATGGCTTGAGCTACCAGAATCTACAATTTATCCACAACAGGTTTTCAGTGCGACAAGTCGGCATACTATTCTCGATGGTACCACTCCTCTCAGCCATATCCGTCTCCATCTTTCGACGAGCGAGTCAGAGGCAGATTCAGTCGCTATTTTGGATGTTGATAGATTGACTTCAGGAGGCAGATTCAAACAGATTGCAGGTTCTAATCAAGCATTGATTGATCCCAGCAATAGTTCTTTGATTATCGAAGGCAATTCGCTTATTGTAAATTGGTCGATAATTGGACAGTGGGATTTCGATGATATCTACCGATTGCATTGGCTAGTTAGCGCTTGGGATGTGAATGGATTGCGCTTGGGACCTGCTAGTTCTAGTTCTGGGGGAGGTCAATATTCAGCAGTAGAAAATGATTTGGAAGTCGTTCATTTCACTGCTATTAGAGCAACTCAATCATTACATGATCGTTCATCATCATCATGGCCAAATGAAGTTGCATACAATAGTAGCATCGCTGTATCGGGTCGCGTTCGGCTTTCCGGGATGAATGAGAATTGGATTGGAGGCGATGAAGTTAGTTTGTCGATTGAAATGAGCGAAGAGAACTCTAGTACTATTCTAGACCAATGGCTGGTTGAAGTATCGGATGATGGTAGTTTTTCCAGTGTGATACAGACTCCTGATGCAGGAATCATTGCCAGTGGTAAGAGATTGGTAATCACTCCACGAATACTCGAGTATGGCCCGCGCTCTATCACAAATGGCGATCAAGTTGACGACACAGATATCCTTCAGCAAGTGATTATTGTTCATGATGAAAGCCCACCAGCAGTCACTGAATTGTTTGTCGTAGCACCAGGCGGCAATCAGATCGCCAATGGGCATATATGGCACCCTGGGGCTAATATCCCTCTGCGGTTAGTCATCGAAGAGGACCTGCGTTTGGCCGAAGTCATACTGATGTGGGTGGATGTGGGAGATGGAAGTTACCTAAGCCGTGCGGTTAATGTTCAATCTGAAAGTTCACCTCAAACCCTTGATTTACCATTGATAGATGAGAGCACGATTATTACAAATTCTGTGTCGATGGGTGAGATACGAGTTTATTTCACAGGTTTAGATCATTCAGGCATGGAATTAATCGGTGGTGGATCTGCAGAGGAACCGATGGCCACCATCTATTATCATCCGCGCTCCCAAACCAATATCCCCTCAGAAACCTTAGAACTAGATTCTATTGATGGAGTTCTTTACCCCGGGAGGTCACATACCTTTTCATTTGATTTAATCGATGCAAATGGGATAGATAGTATCGATCGCATCCGATTGGATTTGACTGACAATACCGATGTTAATAACTGTAGAATCGAATGGATAGTTTGGTCTAATCAACTCGATTATGACGCTTTATGCTTTGTTGAAAAGCCTCGAGCATCTGCTGTAAAGGAGCAATTATTGCAAAGATGGACGGTTTCTTTCACATTCGAATTAGCATGGGAGAATCATAACCTTTGGGGTTCAGTAAATACTCCTTCTTTACAAATCATTGATGAAAACAATGCCCTAGGCCTTGGATATGTAGGTTTAACTCCCATGAATTGGACATTAGGAGGAGGTATTGAATTGAAGATTACCGAAGTAATTGATATTTCAGAACCATTTGGAATAATTGTTAATGACACCCTATTCCTCTCTGCAACCGATAGAATTCAAATTAAAATAAATGCTTTCCATCGAGGTACTAATCTGGCGGCAGAAAATCTTCCAGACAGGCTTGTAGAAGTCATACTTTCAGGGGGTTTACAAGAAATTGAAATATCTATAAATCTTGATGTAAATGGTTCTACAAATGTAATAATGAATCTCTCTGAAGCTATTTTTCCTGAACCAAAAGCCCATCTCAATGCTGCATTGATCACAACCTTACAGGAAAGAGAAACCTCTTCCGATAATCTTGAATTGGTATTTGACACCTCATCTCCAACCATTCATTATTCAGACAATTTGACGATTATTCGTTCAGACTCTTTAGATAAATTGGCGGTATTTGCAGTCCTAAAAGATGAGCAGGGTTTGGATGGCGATGAACTTATTTTTCATTGGTTATATGTTCGCAATGGCCTTGTGCTTACTGAAACGGGATCTTCAGCACCCATCTCCTCAAGTAAATGTAACTTGTTTGAGTGTGAATATTCAGCGATTATTGATGTTGACTCTTCCCGGGGAGATGAATTGACAAAATACGATAATATACTGTTCTGGTTTAGTGGCAGTGATGCTTCGGGCCGCTCGATTAAGGGACTTGGCTCCAATTACTCAAACCCAATTCTACCCCAAATGACTTGGATAGACTATGAACCGGTGTTGTTGAATTTAGCAATGCCTTCATATCGCCCATATCATGGTCAAATAATTACTATTGAAATCGAATTGCAGAATCGTGGTGTTGTTGATGGAGCATCTAATCTTTCAATAATTGATGACGAAGGAAAGATATTATTTGAAGAAAGATATGATCTCTTAGCGGGTGAAAAGGTTGTAATCTTTGTAGAAATTGAAGCATGGAAGCCTGGCAGATTAGGCCTTTTATTAGTATTAGATGATAATACTCCGATACCAATGCCCCTTCAAGAGGTCTCTAGTGAGATGGAAGACATCTCTTCTAGGGAAGGGAAGATGGTTGGACTTGGAATACTTTCAATGATTTCAGCAGGGTTAATCCTGTTCATCGTTGTGATTCGTAATCGCCAAAATCGCTTTAATTGGTATGAGGAAGAGTGATGAATGCTCTTCTTCACGCCACGGCACTGCCGAGGTACCCGAGTGGTCAAAGGGGGTGGATTCAAGCTCCACTGCGCAACGCTTCACAGGTTCGAATCCTGTCCTCGGCACCAATCAATCAATTACCTAATCTTTCGATAATTTCGTTGATTACCGGTTCTATTGTGGCGCCGTGCGGCAAATCAGATGTAATACTTGCAACTTGTTTCAGAACTGGAAAAGAACCGCCAACCGCTATCGAATGATGAACTAGTTCAAACATCGGAATATCATTCGGAGCATCACCGATAGCCAAAACATCATCCGGCGAGATATTCATCATCTCAAGAGCTACTGTCAACCCTTCTCCTTTGTTTATCCACGGCTCCATCAAGTGAATAGCAAATCCAGTTTTAACAACCGAAAGGTGACTCCACTGGCTATTTGCCAATTGATCACAGATAGCGGATAAGTCTTCATCACTCTTTAGACACCATTCGCTTTCTCTCCAAGCATTGGTGGTTATTCCTTGTGGATTCAATCCCTCGATTTTTGTCGATAACCATTTTGCTGCAGATTTGGCTTCATTCCCGTCCGCTCTTAGTATTGGTTCAGAAGTAGGATGCCATACAACCCCACCATTTTCACAGACCATCACTCCACTCAAATTGATGAAACGCCAAAGACCGTATACAATGGCTCTAACATTTCCTGTACACAAAATCACTGGAATTCCTGCCGCTTCAAGTCTACGAAGTGCTTTAATGGCACCAGTGTGAAGAACTTTATCTTCATTGGTGAGAGTACCATCAATGTCGACAGCAATCGCTTTTGGAATCCAACCATCTGGTAGCCAGCCCATTTTAACCCCCAGATGAAAGTAGGGCATGAGGTTTTTGCGTCACTTCTAAAGAAAGGCTTGATGTGTAACATCTTTTGGAGTAATCATGGCGAAGGGCGAGTCCGAGGAGGAGTTCCTGTCTCTTGAGGATGAAATCGAGGTGATAACCAAGAAGTCATTTAACCTCAAATCAAAACTTTCTAAGCCAAAAACAAAGATTGCGCTAAAACCTTCTAAGGAAGATAAACCAGTCATTGAAGCCATCGAAGTTGAGGAAATCATTGCAGCTCACGCTGGTATTCATGTGATGAGTTGGCCTCTTGCAGGAATGGATTGCCCAGACTGCGCAATGAAAGCAGAAAAGGCACTTGGCCGACTTAAGCAAGTTAATTCATGTAATGTATCAGCGATAGATGGTACTGTTAAAGTCGAAGTAGATTTTGAGAAAGGGCCAGTGGCAAATGTCGGTAATGTACTCAAATCATTGGGTAATCCTGCTGATTTACCATACGTAGAAATCTTGGGCATAAAGGCTTCAAAATTGGCACAAAGGCATGGTTTGGACCTAAAAAGTCTACCGCGATTGATTAAACGCCAACCTGGAATTATCGAGGTTGAGATTACTGAAGATGATAGAATTATTTTACAGATGGTAAATGAATCTGATTCGGGCCTGATTAATGCTAGAAATACGGCACTTGAGGAATTGATTGGTACACAATTGCGGTTAGGTGTTGCAACCTCATCACGTATCACTTCCGATCAATGGCGATTGATTGGAGCAGGTGTGGCGATTCCGGTATTCTTTATCATCGTGTTAATGGAATTGTTATCGGTATCAACCACCATCAGAGCAGTAGTTGGCTTAACTGGAGTGTTAATTGGTGGATTGAAGATGTTTTCAGAAGCATGGGCCTCGATTCGCTCAGGTCAACTTGGATACAAGGTATTAACTTCATTAGCAGTTATCGGAGCATCTATTCTTGGTGCTTGGCAAGAAGCACTTTTGGTTATTGTATTAGTTGCATTTGCCGAACATATGGAGGGGCGTGCTTTGATTAGGGCAAGAAAAGCAATGCAAGGAGGTCTTGATAGAATTCCAAGACAGGCCCGTAGGTTGACTAAGAAACCAGCCCCTGTGGGTATCACACTAGTAATGGCCCAAAGTACTCAAGGCCTCAGCCCAGTATCTAACCCGACCGCTGAAGTAGAGGAAATACCCATCGAATTGGTTCAATTAGGAGACCTTCTTGAAATCCGCACTGGAGGATTAATTCCAGCAGATGGAACAATTATCGAGGGTAGTGGTTCTGTAGATCGCGCTCCTCTTACCGGTGAATCAATTCCGTCTGCAGTTGGGAAAGGCGATGAATTACACGCAGGACTTATTCTCACCAATGGACCGGTTACTATTGAGGTCGAGGCGGTTAGAGAAGCTACTAGATTACACGGATTGATAGATAGCGTACATAGTTTCCGTGACAAACCTCCACGTTTACAGTCCTCAATAGAGATATTCATCGCTATTTGGGTACCCTTAGTAATGGTTGGAGCGGTATTGATTTGGGTACTATTCATGGAGCCGAGTGAATGGAAAGTTATTCTCTTGCTCTGGGTAGTAGCTTGTCCTTGTGCCTTATTACTCGCTGCTCCAATACCGCATGCTGCAGCACTATCACAGGCAGTCCACAAAGGTGGAATTGCAAGAGGTGGTGATGTGTTGGAATCTCTCTCGAAAGTAAATCTAGCACTATTGGATAAGACGGGAACGCTTACCTCCGGTCGTCCTAGACTCGGTGTAATCCATTTGGCTAAAGGTGGTAAGAGAGATGCAGCACTACGACTGGCTGCCGGTCTTGAGAAATCGAGCAATCATCCTTATGCCGATATCATTACCGAGAATTGTGAAAGTGATGGTTTATCGCCTCTCAAAGTATCTGCAATTACAGATATAGGTGGCGGTGTAGAAGGAAAGGTGGGTGGCAAAAAAGCCATAATAGTCAAAGCATCGCCTGATTTACTATCAGGTGATTTGCTTAAAAAATTCAAAGAATCCCTTACAGCAGGGCATGGCTCATCAATTCTGATTAAGGAGGATAAGCCAGTTGCTTTATTCACATTCATCCATGATGATATCAGAGTAGGGGCAAAGGAACTGATAACAAACCTCTATGATTCTGAGGTCAATGTCGAAATCTTATCCGGTGATCATCAAGGCGCGGTCGATATCTTCGCAGGAACCCTTGGCGTTGACTCACGTGTAGCCCACGGAGACATGACCCCTGAAGACAAGGTAAGATGGGTAGGTGGTCGTTCTAAAACCCACATCACAATGATGGTTGGAGATGGCTTTAACGATGCAGCAGCGATGGCAGCAGCCGATGTTGGAGTTGCTATTGGTTCAGGCGAATCAACTAATCTCGATGCTGCGGATTTACTCATTCCCGGAGACGATCCAAGGCTATTAGGCGAAATGATAGAACTATCGCGCAAAACTCGGCGAATATTATTCCAGAATTTATTCCTCTCGGTCTCTGTTACTATCATTTTGGTAGTGTCTGTATTAATGGGTATTAATGAAAATTTGGTAATAGGCGTACTTATCCATGAATTAAGTGTGCTATTGGTGATTTTCAATGGTGCTAGATTAGCTGGCGATGAGGGTATTGGTAAATTATTGAAAGAGACAGTAAAGGATTTATTCAAAGAAACAATAGAAGCTTTTTCCAAACTATTCGAAAAAATGTCGGTAAAGAACTGAAGTAGGATTACACAATATCTTGAAGCCTCAGGACTTTCAGGCAAGGTTGGTGAGTGGATGAGAATACATGCGGACCCGGTAAGCACTGCTCTATTGCATCCCACAAGAAGAGCCCTCTATCTCGCTCTTCTTTCTGCTGATGAACACACTACGGTCGAATTACAAAAGTTAGTCGCAGTAAACCGTTACAACCTCTATCATCATCTCAATAAATTAGCAAATCTTGGTTTGATAATGAATCATCGTGATGAAGGGAGAGCACGTTGGTGGTGTGTCTTGAACCGAGTACCATTGCCCACAGATGGCAACGCTGCTACCGATGATGACACGATGCTGTCAATTCCTTTACAGGATGCACGAGTTCAAGCGCAGGCTCGACGTTTAATCAGAGAGTTGGCTGAGGTATCTGGACAGAGTATTGACTTAGACAGCTTTACCATGGAATCATTGCAAATCAAAGGAAGACCTATGAAAAAGGAGGGAGATAAATGAATTCTGATGAAGAGATAGAGCAATTGTCAGTAGAATCACGTATTGCACCACCATCGCTAACTTGTCCCAGTTGTGACGGGTTATTGCCTTCAGGCCTGGGAGAACTGAGTTGTAAATTATGTAAGGCTGAGGTAAAAGTCGATCACGCAATTACCAGAAAGTCTTGGTTGGAGGAAAAGATTAGTTGTCCAAAGTGCAACAAAGTCCTCATTGCGGGGGTGGATGACAGACCTTGCACTCTACAATGCGGTTCCTGTGACTCAATCTTCGATGTTACAGCTAACATTCCCAAAGTCGAAATCACTTGTCCCTCTTGTGAACGTAGGATGAGAATGAATAAGCGGCCAGGGGTGCGGAAAATCGCTTGCCCCTCCTGTCAAGAGGAACTGAGCGTAAAATTCTGAGGTCTAAATATGAGAAGTACATTCAGACTCATGGGGATCGCTGATTTCATCACTCTATTCAATGGACTTCTTGGCTCATTAGCAATAATGTTCATCATTTTAGCGGTAGAGAATATGCAAAACCCATATCTGGAAGGCGGCTTGAAAGCCGATTATATCTGGGCGGCAATGTTGTGTATTATTCTCTCTGCATTGGGAGATATCATCGATGGCCCAATAGCCCGCCGATATTCTAAAAGACGCTTACTCGGCGGCTCTTTAGATCTAATGTCTGATACCATTTCGTTTGCTCTTGCACCTGCCTTATTGGTCTTCGTGATGTTTGGAAGGATGGGCGAATCAACACCGCTGTGGACTGCTATGATTGCCATTTCTTGCTGTTGGTTAGTAGTTTGTGGCATGTTGAGATTAGCGCGATTTGAACATGAGAAAGGTAGTGATAATTCATTCTTCGTAGGAGTATCATCGCCGGCTAGTGCAATGCTTATACTCTCTCTTTCCGGTATGATATGGCTTCAACCAATCTCTGGATTTGGTCCGGAATTAACAACTTGGGATTGTTCGGTTTGTTTTGGTAAAGGAGCAGCAAAACCATGGGGTGATTTCCTTTTATTACCGGCAATGATGATTTCAGGCAGTCTGATGATCTCTGATTGGAAAACCTCCAAACTCAAGCATGGGCTACCTCTGAAATTGACTATTGTGCAGTTTATTGCAATATTATCTGCTATTATTTATGCCTTAATCTATACGAGTTCAGGGATAGCAACAAGTACCTTATCGGGAATGTTCCCTTCATTTATTGGCTTCACTATATCTTCGGTATTAGTAATCCTGTACATCGCTGCAGGGTCGCGTATAATCTCTGGAGAAGTTTCCAGTGAAGAAAGTTAAATGGCTAATCTGTATAATTAATCAAAACGGCTTGCAGCAGTTTTGTTAAGGCGCGCACCTTATCTATGAAGAGAGAAGGATGATTACTGGGGATGGGAGTATGAGCGCCAGCGACAGCAGGAATTCACAAGAAGATGGAAGTCACAAGCCGAGGCTTTCAAGTTTGAGAGCACGGTTTACTGATACCCCCTCACCAGCAATGGATGACGTGGTAATCAAAAGCAGTAGATTCCGTGAAGAAGAGCGCATAAGAGCATCACTGCGTCGTGATAAGCGCATCCGACAACAAGCGTTAGCAGAACGTCTTTCAGTGATGCAAGACAATATGGCGCAAGAATTAACAGAGCGTCATGAAATGACCCTCGATACTTTAGAACGTGAATTGAGAACCGAGATGGAAACGGAGATTGAGCAACTTGAATCCGAGACTCTCAGCCGCGAAGAACTTCGTCTACGTGAACAGATGGAATTACGCCTCACCCGTGAAGTCGAACAAATGAATGATCAATTAGCAATGGAACAAGAACATCGTTTGGAAGATTATCGCAAAAACATCCATGAACAATTAGAATCACAACTTTCCAATGATTACCGTCGCCGTATCGAATTACAGAAGGAGAAAGCAGAATTAGAGTTTAATAAGCGTCTTCAAAACCGAATAAGAGATCTCGAATCTAACCTTAATGGTGAGATGAGTGAACGTTTCGAAAACATGGAGAAATCAGAAATCTCTAGGTTAGAGGAAAGCCAATCTACCAAATTAGCAGAGAGAGAGGAACAACTTCGTCGCGGAATTCGTAAGCGTCTAGAGCAACAACTCAAGTTGCGTCTCAGACAACGTGAAGCTCGACTTAGAGCTGAATATGAAAGGCGCAGTCTCCGTCTTGAAGAGGACATAGCTCAACAAATCCAGGATGAACTCGAAACTCGCCTTTCCACTGAAACCAAAGAATTGGAAGAGAGAATGCGTCAGGATGTTGAATTAGCAGTAGCACGTCGAAGAGAAGAACTTCGAGTAGAAGTTGAAAGAAAACTCGATGCGCGTTATTCAGAAACATTGTCTGAACGCAAGAGTCGTCTCCGAGAGAAATATGATTTGACCTTCACAAAGGCTGTTGATGATATTTCCAAATCGCTTGAAAGTGAGGTTGAATCTGAATTAGAAGCAAAGGTAGATTCTGATTTCGAATCGTATCGAAATGCTAGAGAGGCCGAGATTCAGAATCGTTTGGTCAGATTCCGCTATGAAAGAGAATCAGAATTACGCGATATGATGGAAGCGAGATATGATTCTAAGAAACAAGATTGGGCAGAACGCCTGGAATTAGAATTCCAATCAAGAGAAGAGGCAGCGCGTAAGGCGATAATGTCTGAAATAGATGCTCGGCTAAGAAATGAGAGATTAACACACGAGACCGACCTTGATTTGATGAAGGAAGAGACGGTTTTGGAATTGGAATTAGATATGGAAGATCGTCTTTCCGAATTCAGAGTACGTAAGGAAGATGAAGTCGCAACTCAACTCGAGAGACAATTGGACAAGCGCGAGGAAATCATGCGCAATAAGGCTCTGATTGAAATTAGAAAGCGTGAGGCAATGATACGTGCTGAAATTGAAGCACAACTCGGTGTCAAGAGAGCTGAAATCCGTGATCGTCTGAGTGGTCTAACCGAGCAAATGGATAACTTCAAGGAGATGGCTGAGAGGAAGATGCGAGATTCCATCGAAGGAGAAGTCCAAGGTGAAATAGAAGTCGATGAGGAACGCCTGAAGGAACAACAAGCTGAGTTCGAAGACTTGCAAACCCAAGATTCTAAGGTTGGTAAGAAGCAGAATTGGCTTCAAGCTATTGCAACCCAAGGAATGGATCCGTCACAATCACAACTCGGTGTTGACCCGACCTCTCTTGGAGCGGTGACTGATGCTGGTCAAGCGATAGCAGGTAGACCTCAGGTCGGAATTCTTGGCGGTAGGTCGCAAGTTCCACAGCCAACTATGGGACTAGGCGGAATGCGTGCCCCAACCAGTAGTGCAAGCAGTCTAGCAAGTGGAGTGGGGATTAGAACACCACGCCCAGTAAGATCAATGGTAGGCGGCACACAACCGGTACAAGAGTTCCAAGGTGCAGCATTACCAATGCCTATACCAAGAATCATCCGTCAACCGGTTCAACCAACTGTGGAAGTGCAACCCGGACCAGAGATGATACAAGAGCCTCAAACCCCTATTGAAAGAGCAATAGATGAAACAAGCATCGAGGCAATTGGCGAAGAAATCACTCTTGATACGAACATCGAGGATGTGAAAACAGCAATTCTGAGGCCAGTGTACACGCTTGAGCCAAAACAGACCATGGCGACGATAACCCCAGTCGCTGCGGTACTCACTCCAGTAATCGATACAAAAGCCGAAGAAATCAAAAACAGTCTAGATCTAATATCGCCAGCCACTTCAGCGACAACTCTGAACCCAGTTACTACCCTGACACCAGCATCATCTGTGACAACACTCACGCCGATAGCAAAGGTGATGACACCGGTCAGCGAATCTATCGAAGATGAGAGCGAAGAACCTCACAATGAGTGAAATCGTGCATTGTGCCGTCTGATTCATACGTGAGTCGCTTCTCGGAAGTCGTATGAGGATGACCTCACCGGTCCTTCTATCGATTCTTCTATTGTCGTTCGTGCCGGTTCCGGTAATGGCAGAGCCACTAATCGAAGTTGGAATAATTGAACAATTTGAGTACGATATCGTCCATATTGGCTTTATGCCAACAGGTGAGATGATCTTGGCAGAAGAAGAAGGATTACTAAGAGTAGGTACATGGATAAATGATGATTTCACTGAAACGTGGAATCTTGATTTGAATTCTAGTATCCTCACCGTATCTGTGGATCTCAATGGTGGATTTATCGCTGTAGGGGTAAATGACGGAGTTTACCTTGTTAATACCAATATTCAGAATGTTTCAGGTTTCATCGCAACTGTTTTGCCAGCGCAATCTCTTTCCTGGGATATTGATGGAGATTTGTGGGTTGGTCATCATGGTGGTAATCAAAGAAGAGCAGTTGAATACGAAACAAATGGTGCTGGCGGTAGTGAAACTGGGATAATTACCGCCTCTCATGGAAGTTCAATGACGGCACTTGCAATATTGAGTGATGGGAGAATAGTTACTGGAGGTAATGATCGCATAGTGAAAATCCACCTTTCTAATGGAGTGGTTGTGAAAGAACACACCTCACTTTCCGGTTCACCAACTCAGATGATTATTGATTCAAAAGATCGTGTGATAGTTGGCTTTTCCGATGGTAGCGTATATCGTTTCAATACTACAAGTGATCATAATTATGAATATGTCGAAATCTCAAGTTTACAATCAGTAAGATCTTTGGCTTTCGATGCAAATGGAAATATTATGGTTGGAACTAACAATAACCGCTTACATGTGATCTCAGAAGAAGATTTCAGAGAAACGGCAGCCTATTCAACATCCAATAGAGTCATCGGTTCATGGCAAGGAGATGGCGATAACGTCTATGTTGTAACCCAATTTACCTCTACTGTGAAAATACGATTATTCGATATCGATAGCGATGGAGATGGTATTGCAGATAGTGCTGATGTATTCCCTATGGATTCAACACAAACCATAGATAGCGATGGCGATGGTTATGGTGATTACCAATTTGGCAATAATTCTGATGCATTTCCAAATGATCCTAACGAATGGGCAGATACAGATGGTGATGGATATGGTGACAATTATGATCTATTCCCAAATAATGGAGACCAATGGATAGATTCTGATAGCGATGGTTATGGTGATAATTCCAACGGTGAAGATGGTGATAATTTCCCCACTGACAATTCACAATGGATCGATAGCGATAAAGATAGTTTTGGTGACAATTTGAATGGAACCAAAGGCGATGCTTGTCCACAACAAAACGGATTTTCTATAATGGATAGATATGGGTGTCCCGATGGCGATTTAGATGGCTATTCAGATGGAGGCGATGCATTCAAATCCGATACAACTCAGTGGATTGACGCAGATTCAGATGGATATGGTGATGAAATATCTGGATTTAATGGTGATCAATGCTCCTGGGAATGGGGCAATTCAACCAAATCATGGCTACCTATCATAGACGACGAGCAGCAATTGGTATACCAAGAAATTCCATATTACGGTTGCATTGACAGTGATGGCGATGGTTGGGCCGATGGAGACGGTAAGACATTTGGGGATCAATTACCCAATAATCCAACGGGATATCGCGACGCTGATGGAGATGGCGTCGATGATAGGTTTGATTATTCACCGGACAATCAATATATTCAAACAGAACAAGGTTATTGTAATGAATTCAGTGAAGATATCTCTGAGAAATGCCAAGCATGGCGCGATCCAGCCTATCAAAAATATGTTACAGATAGTACAGAGAAGGGAGAGGAAATAAAGTCATATTTCATCTGGAATCAAAACGATGTTTTAGGAGACGATATTTCCTCTTCTATTGATACCGCTCGAGTGATGGAAGCATTAATCGTGGGAGGTATAGCATTTGTAGCTATAGCGATCCTTTTGTTGATTGGTTCCACGATGTCCGAGAGAAAGAAAAACAAGAGCCTGATTGAAAAATTCGGTGTACCGTTCGATCCAACACAAAGTGTTGCTGAAGAAGCTCTAGGAGGCAAGGCTGGATCATCAGGCTTTGGCGGCATTGATTCTGATGATAATTGGGATGAAGAAGTGACTCCACTAGATATCAGTGATGATAAGGTCCATCTCAGTGATGAGGATGTAGTAGATATAATTCCTGAAATGACTTATGAAGACGGCCTTTCAATCGAAGATCTTGCTGGTAAACAACCCGTTTCAGATGTTGCTGACACTGAAGTTGAGAAATCACCCGCAGAGCCATCCGCAAGCGCAAGTCCTGCCCCACAAGCAGCAGAACCTGAGGTTCCCCCTGTTCCTGCAACAGGTCTACCAGAAGGTTGGACAATGGAACAATGGAAATGGTATGGGGCGCAATGGCTCGAGACCAATAGCTGATTAAGAAGTGAAAACTATTGGGAGACTCTCTCGTAGTTCTCCGAGTTTTTCGCCTGAATATACCGCAGTTCCAGACTCATCTTTTAGTGTCGACATCACCAACCACAAAATCGCATTCCAACTTTTTGAATGGGCAAATAATTCCACTTTGCCATAGGCTGCAGCGCCGATTAACAAAGCCTCGTCACTAGAGGCATCAAAGATACCTCTTACCAGTGACTTGGTGTCGAGTAATACTCCTCTTGGTTTCCAATCCATATGAACACCTCAGACCTTGAAAGGAGCTAGATTCAACCGATCTATCAGGTGATTGACATTGACATCAGCAGTCTCTTGCATGCTCGTGCGTAAATTATCCAATTCACCACGCATTTTCTTGGTTTTATGTTCTCGAATCAAATCTGCCAACAATAGATCAACACTCTTGAATCCATCCATGGTTCGCATGGTATTCAATTGTCTTCTCGTTTCGTAGCTTACACTTATTGAACTCATACCCTTGGCAGTCATTCCATCCCCAGTAGCAATTCTATAGGCCGCTTACTTAACTCTGCGTGCGTAGAGCACCCTCAAGGATGCTATTATCGAGGGTAAAATCATCGGCGGCCTTGCTTTTCTAGCAATAATCTAGAGTGTTCAGTAACTCCAAATTCCTTGCGCATCTTCAGAGTTCTCTGATGGTATTCCTTGGCTAGAGTCCAATATTCCTTACTTCCAGCTCCTGCGCCTTTGGTAGTTGCTTTGTCGAGCAGGACAGTAGGCGCTCCCGACCAGGCTGCTTCAGCAACCTTCACTAATCTTCGAACCATAGTTTTGAAAATTTTACGAGGAATCTTTTCATTTACTTCTTCACACACATGTCGGCTGAGTTTAGATCTGACATCGACCATAGTCATCACAACACCGAAAACCTTGAGATTACGATTGATACGCTTCTGAATCATCTTTATTGAATTCATCAGCATACTAAAGCCCTCAAGTGCGTAATATTCAGCCTGAACAGGAATCAAGACCCAATTAGCAGCCGATAAAGCATTGATTGATAATAGTCCAAGCGAAGGGGGTGTATCGATGATGATGTGATCAAAGTCATCGATTATAGGGGCTAGTGCCTCTTTTAGTCTGGTTTCCCTGCCTATTTTGTGCGAGAGTTCAATCTCAGCACCTGAGAGATGGATATTACTCGGAAGTAGCCATAGGTTGTCGGCAGAGAGATCTTCTGGGGCTCTTTCATGACCCATTCTCCTCGACCATTGTTTACGCATTGCTTTAGTAATTTCATCAGGAGGAATCAAATATTCTTCCACCAGGTTCAAATCTTCACCCAAATCATTGGTCAATAGATCATATGCAGTTTTTCTAATCTGCTTTTTCTCTATTCCAAACGAGGTAGCACAATTACCCTGCGGATCTAAATCGATTAGCAAAACCTTTGCTGGAGGGACATTATGTTTCTTTGAGCCTTTGGCAAGAGCAGCAGCGAGATTTACTGCAGTAGTGGTTTTTGCACAGCCACCTTTCTGGTTAGCAACTGCAACGACCATCTTGTAAGGATTCATAGGTTCACCCAACTAATAATCGAGCGGAGAGGTCAACCATTGTCAAGTTTGGTGCTCCGATGCTCTTTTTCAGCCAGCTTGAATCACTGGAACTGGTACTTCGGAAAGGATTTTCCTGACGATGTGCATGCCAGTAATTCCACGAATCTTTGCTTCTGGCTTCATTACTATTCTGTGGCTAACGATCTGTAGAGCGATATTCTTGACGTCATCAGGGACAACATAATCTCTGCCATCGATAGCAGCACATGCACGACCAGCCTTGAACAAATTCTGACATGCACGTGGGGAAGCACCGTTTACAACCCTGTGGTCTTCGCGGGTTCTTTGCACAACTTCGACGATATATGATAGAATTGCGGGGTCGATGTGCACGGTCTCAAGTGCTTTCTGCATTGCTACCACCTTCTTTGGTGAAGTGATTTGTTCAACATCGTGGCCATCCTTTCCTCTAAGCTTTCTGCGCGCTAAAATTGCCTTTTCCTCAGCTCGGTCAGGATAACCCATACTCATCTTCATCAGAAACCGGTCCATCTGCGCTTCAGGCAGCGGATAAGTTCCCTCTTGTTCGATTGGGTTCTGTGTAGCCAATACGACGAATGGAGCCGGTAATTTGTGAGTTATACCTTCGATTGTAACCTGCTTCTCCTCCATTGCTTCAAGCAATGCTGCTTGGGTCTTAGGCGGTGCTCGATTAATCTCATCAGCAAGAACGATATTTGAGAAGAGTGGTCCGGCTCGAAGTTTGAATTCACCAGACTTCTGGTCGAACATGTAAGTTCCCATGATATCAGAAGGTAACAAGTCGGGAGTAAATTGCACACGCTTAAATTTACAACCCAATGCTCTGGCGTATGTGTTTGATAACATTGTTTTTCCAAGTCCGGGGAAATCCTCAAGCAAGATATTTCCATTAGACAATACGGAAACCATTACCAATCGAAGATTGTTCTGCTTTCCGATAATTACTTTGCCAACTTCGCTCATTAATCCATGTGCAATTGCCGAAACAGTTGCAATTAGGTCTTTGGTCCGCGCATCTCCTCCGGCGGCACCTGCGGCAAACTCACTACTCATATCGTATCCCCAACACTACCACAACCGTGGTATTCGATACTTCAATCTATGGTGAGATGACTTCGTTATTCATCAGACAAATAGGATATTCATCTGCCCCAGAAGTGGTCGTTTTTCCGATGAATACGAGTGATTTCCTCAAGAATTTCCTCTTCAATTGTATTCAATTCCACTGTTCGTAATCTCTTAGCGTGTGATGAAGGTATGTCGACTAAAAATTCATCCAATTCATCGATATGCCGGCCAACGGTTGGCCCTGATATGGCCATTGCCACCTCATCTCCTTGAGTTGCTTTTTTCAGTTCCACACCATCTGTGCTACGCATGCTTTTTATTTGGCCTACCGCGCTTCCATCAAGACTCATAATACGTTGACCGAGATGGACTCTGCCTCCGAGGATACGCATACCAACAATCGCAGGACTTTTATTTCGGAAAGTATGGTCCTTCATGTACAGTAAACGCGCCGGATAGACTAGATTCTCACGATGAGCCTCATCTAATGCACGTTTTGTTTCTTCACTCCATTCTTCAAAGCGATCAAGGATTTGATAAATGATATCGTTACCAATGAATTTAGCACCCGTCTGATCATTATCTAAACGTAGTGCAACTTCTGAGTTAGGGCTGATTGCAAAGCCAAGAATAACTCTGTGTAAAGGGTCTTTTGCAGCCTCAGCATTGAGAATATCCTTTTTGTTCACTGAGCCGATAGATGCTAAGCGGATTGGTACCTCCATCTTGTTTAACTCGAATGCTAATGCTTCGAGACCACCTATTGTGTCGGCTTTGATTAGAACCCCCTCTTCGGCTAACTCTACAGTGATTCTAGCTTCTTTGTATGCCAATTGTTCTGCGATTGCAAGTTCATCAGCATTTCGTGTCTGACGCATGGTAGTTCCTGCTAAAACATCTTCAAGTCCAGGGGCTGATATTTTCAATCCACATGCAGCGATGGCATGGTCACAACTCTCCCATCGGTCGCCTGCATCCCGCATCTCAGACATTCCTTTAGCCCTAAACATGCCCTTGATATGGGTTGTAAAAGGGCCACTTGTACTTACAAGAGTAATATTATCGCCTATGTTTAACTCTCCTCGATTGAGGATGATATCGATTGTCTTACCTAATCCTCTCTCATCTTTCATCTCCAAAACAGTTGCTTCAGCAGCCCCGAGAGTGTCTACGAGTCTCTCCTCAAGAAAGCGTTCAGCGAGACCAACTGCGATTGCGAGCAGGTCTTGGAGACCTTCTCCCTCTTTGGCAGAACAAGGTACCATTGCTACAGATTGTGTAAAATCAGAAATCATGTCATAACGTTCAACGTTGAAGCCATATTCACTAAATTGACCGATTAATTTCCAATACCTTTTTTCAAACAAATCGTGGATATCACGGCGTTGTGCTTGCCATGCTGGCATAAACGCTCTTCCCCGTTCACAATGCCACCCACTAATTCTGTCGATTTTATTAGCTGCAATTATAAATGGCGTTTTTGAATCCTTTAATATTCTTAAACTCTCTATTGTTTGCGGTTTCAAACCTTCAATTACATCGACTACTAGAATCGCAATATCGGCAAGTGTGCCCCCCCTGCTGCGCAAACTGGTGAATGATTGATGTCCAGGGGTATCAATAAAAAGGAGTCCAGGTGATTTAAATTCCTTCCCGCCTAGTAATTCAGCACAGGTTTTGTTGAGAACATCGGCTGGAACCTCTGTTGCTCCTATGTGCTGGGTAATTCCACCGGCTTCTCGATCCATCACGCTTGCTTGACGTTCTACTCCAAGGCTACGGATATAGTCAAGGATACTGGTTTTACCATGATCAACATGGCCAAGAATCGAGACAATAGGTTGTCTCATCCAGCCACGAGGAATATCATCAGACGACTCCTCATCTTGTGACGAGGCGTCATTATCCACAGCAATCCCTCAATTGGTTTTTTAATTTATTCAATTGGAGTACGATTACTCGTATACCCAGGTTTGACTATCTTGAGTCCAAGTGTTTAATCCCTCAGGGAACCATAAGTTCAATTCGAAGTTAGCAGTATCAACAGCATCAGATCCATGAATCATATTGAAACCCATATCCATTCCAAAGTCGCCACGGATTGTTCCTGGAGCGGCTTCTCGACCATTGGTCGGGCCGATTAGGAGTCTTGCAACTGAAATAGAATCCTTTCCTTGCCAAGCCATACAAACCACCGGTCCGCTAGTGATGAATTTCATCAGGCCTGGGAAAAATGGACGCTCAGAGTGAACTGCATAATGAGTCCTTGCGATTTCTTCTGTAGGTATTACCTGCTTAAGGGCTACTAATTGTAGCCCCTTTCTTTCAAACCGGCCGATGATTTCACCGACTAATCCTCTCTGTACTCCGTCAGGCTTCACCATGATGTATGTCGTTTCCATGATACTCACTGGAATCGCCGACAGACAAGGCATATGTAAGCGCGCCGCTTACCGATTGTGAGGTGATTAACTAGATTCCGCCTTTAACGTAATGACGGGTCCACTTGACCTTACGCGCATTACGCTTTAGTTTGATAGAGTTTTTACGAGCTTTACTATTCTTAAACCATAGAATAGATCCATCACGCTTGATAAACATAAGTCCAGTACCCGGCTCAATCTCCTCTCCTGAGAAGCTGCATATCCTTCGCTCTGGCATTTGTATCACCTAGTGTTCAACTTTCTGGCTTCACGGCCAGTATCTCTTAGCATCAAAATGTCGCCAACCCTTACTGGGCCAATTACATTTCTTGTGATAATACGACCAACGTCACGAGGGTTAGGTGCTTCGTTAACCCTGACCTTGACTTGTGTAGCTTCACCGGTCATTCCTGTGCGGCCGACAATCTCGACCACTTCAGAGGACCATCCACCGAGTTCTTCTCCCATTACATTCATCTCCAGGGGTTCTACTCACTCGGAAAGGTTGTTGACTAATTCAACAACCTCATTGAATTTCTCTTGTGCACTCTTGGATACTTCTAGAATTGCTACTGAGGCGGTTCTTGTTCCGTTAGGCATGCCACATTCCTTAGCAAGGAATTCTTGACTAGGGACATATCCGAATGGGATCTTCTTTTCGCCACAAATCAAAGGTATGTGGGCTAGTAATTCACTCGGATTGACATCTTCGGCCATGATAATGAATGCCGCATTACCGCGTTCTGCGGCTTTGGTGACCTCATTACTACCTTTTTTCATCTTTCCGCTTGTGTTGGCTTGAATCATCTCATAGATTTTTTCAGCCACTTCGTTAGGGGTTTCAAATTTTACGTGTACACTCATTGAACTTCACTCCATGCTCTCGTGTTAGCAATCGCTGCGGACAGCGACGCGAGTATAAACCCAGCGCATCCTCTTAGTTGGACAAACGAGGAAGTATTTCCTTAACTCCTCGGGCTAAAGCCGGCCCTCCAGAGATTACAGAACGGGGGTTGGGGAGTGAAGATGTTGCATGAACGCCGTCTACGTAGCGCATTAAGCGAGAAATAGCACCGCCGGTGAAAAGACCATGTGTGCAGGCAGCATGAACTTCAATCGCCCCCTGTTCCCTAAGTGCTTCCGAAGATCTACAGATAGTGCCGCCGGTGGCAATCATGTCATCCACTATGGCGACAATTTTCCCATCTACATTCAAATCCTTGGCTTTGTGAACAATAGTATGAGCGTCGATTCTAGTTTTCTCGAGATATGAAAATTCACACCCCATTTCCTTAGCGACGGCAGAAGCTCTTTCGATAGCCCCTTTGTCAGGTGATAGTATGAAGTCTGGCTTGACATTGAGCGTGAGGTGTGTAGCCATTTCCGGCATTGCTGAAGCGAAAGATACTGGGATTGTCAAATCATGAAGTGCTTCTGGTGCATGCAAATCAAGTACAACCAAGCCATCGCACCGACTGGCAAGTAAGCGGGCAATCGCCTGTGCACTAATCGCTTCACCAGGCTTGAAGCGCTTATCTTGTCTTGAATAGCCAAAGTAAGGGACGGCCAAGATGATACCGGGCCCGACTGGATCAAGTCGCTGAGGAGTCTGTTGGCGAATATTCTCGAGATTACCATTCCTGACATCATTAATGGCTTCGAGTAAAAGCATGGTTTCGACAATACCGGAATCGGGAAAAGTGCTTGAAACCAACACTACCGGCTCCTTACGTACGCCTTCGATAGCTTCTTCGGGGATCCGAAAATACCCTTCCGAATCAGGAAACCTTCGGGCTTCCAAATCGTGTAAGTCCCAATTCAATTGTGCGGCCAACTCTTGTGCTAACTCCCGTGAGTTACTACCAGAGACCACTACCATTGATTCGCTGCTCGGGCGTTTGATACATTGTTCTTGTGTCGCGAATCAATATTGTATTATTTGGATTTGTTAAAGTCGGAGGTTGTTATTATTGACTACAAGTAGAGGAAAGTTATTCGATAAAAAATGAAGTCAGAACAGAACCTCTTACAACTTAGCCTTGCAATAGGCCTTCAGTCGTTCGGCAAAGTGCGCGAGGCAGGACTTGAACCTGCGACCTCCCGGTTATCAGCCGGGTGCTCCAGCCAACTAAGCTACCCGCGCAAGGGTGAGCCGGCGACCTGCCGCCTCGTCATAAATGCGACGGTGAGTCACTCTTCTTCGCCAAAGGGCGAATCTTCAGAATTAGCTTGAATGTACGAGGGTAGTGTTTGGACTCTGTCGAAGTTACGGTTGAGGACAACTTCATCTAATCTCTCACGGGTTTTGGAGAATGCCGTGATTGGTACATTAATCATCTTCTCGACGCCGTATTGACTTTGGATGCTGAATCTTGTCTTGACCTGGACTGCTCTAAAGGTTCTTTTTACTTTGAGTAAACCTGTGATGATTCCGATCTCAAGACCTGAATTATCGAGGACCGCTCTGTCCAGCATTTCGTCAGGAGCGTACAATTTTTCATCGATTCTAACGGTATTTCTCCAGCGGCGCTGAAGTTCTCGCATAGATTTGCTCAATTTAACTGCGCCATCTGTTCTGATGCTGTGAACTAAATCCTTCGAAAGCGGTGCGATCTCTGCTGGCTTTCTCATAAATTCTTCTGCAATCTCCGGTTCGACCATAATTCGTAAGGATTGTACCCTTGATTCATTCGGGTGGTGCCTCTCACCAACTATCACTCCAACTTTCTTGTCTTTTACGTAAACATCTCTTTGGATTAACTCCTGGATGTCATATTTGCTGTTTCCCATTTTCCCATCTCCAATCCTTGGCGGATTATTCTTGTGGTGTGCTTGGGGCTCTTTATACTATTTGCATAAAATGAATCGATTTCCAATTAGACTTGTCGTATAATGCTATTTATCCCTAATTGAAATCATGAAATATTTTCATTTTTTAATCCGAGCATTAATCAGATATTCAATTAGTCTAAGTCTGATAATTATTCGCTTATTCAATACGTGGTAAATATAAGAAAGCCATTATAATGTCATTATTAATCGTATATCTAATTGGAGTGATACTTAATTTCAATTAATTAAATATTCTAATTGAAAATACTATTTTCCAATTGAAAAAGCGCGAAAGTACGAGGGATACTGTCAAGAATACAGCCAGATTGGATATCTTATCAGGGGTCGACCAAAATGGCAGTACAGGTAATGGGGGCGTATTGCTCACTTTCTGAATCATTGATCACCCGGCTGTTAAGTCTTGACATTTCGGTTATCTGTGATAATCACTCTCATCATCTGCAAATCAATTCGGTTCTACTGGCTCACACTGAAGCCAAATTGCTCAACACAGGGAGTGCATTTTCAATTTCATTCGATGGCAGCGTTGCGGATATTGTCATCGGCGTTGATTTGATAATCAGTGATTTAATCCCTTCTCGGCCTGATAATAGATGGCCCGCAGAGCCTTTCCTTGCATGGGCCCAGGGGGAATTATCTTTTTCAGATAATGTCAATTGGTGGTTAGCCGAAGCAGATGCTGCATCAGCAATTGCACGAATTTGTCAGGCAAATAAACCATGTGATACTATTGAATTGTGTGGGAGGAGATCTTGGAAAGAGGTCGATACCTTTTCTGAATTCTCAAACCTATGGCAACGTACAGCAATGGGTAAAAGTGGCAATTTCACACCCCAGGCCCTTTCACATAAACCAATCTCGGGAATGGAAGCTATACCGGTAGGGGATGAAATCGTTACGAGGCCTAAATTGGATGGGATTCATAACTTATTGAATGATATTGATGGTGAGGGATGGAGACCATTGACTCCTTTGCGTACTGCATTGATGGCACTCATTGCTGGAATAATAGAGCGCCGTCAACCTGATTAACGATAGTGGCCGCGCCGAGTGCATGGTTGATTTGTTAAGGGCATGCGATAACCGTGGAATGCCGATGAGTCCAGTCTTGCCAGAGGATTGCAAGAATTACATGATAGATATAGATGGCACAATATGCGAGGATATCCCGAATGAGGAATCTTGGCGAATGGCAACTGCGGAAGTTTTTGATGATGTGGTTGAAATAATCAATTCATGGCATGAACAAGGGAATGTGATTACTTTCTTTACCAGCCGATTGTCTGAACATGCTATGATTACAGAGAAATGGTTAGATGAAATGGGTTTCAAATATCACGGAGTGCTTTACAATAAGCCACGTGGTGGTAATTATCACTGGGTAGACAACCATATTGTCCGAGCAACGAGATTTCGCTCCAAGTTTACAGAATTCATCACTAGGACGGTAGAAATCGAAGTGTTCGACGACGAATAATCAATCCTGGAATAAATCAGCACCTAGTAATGGCAGCAATACACTTGCATCCCCTTCTACACAAATGTGTGGTGCTTCGGGGCGCATTTTACCCCATGAAATCGCTTCTTTCAATCTCGCTCCCGAGAGTGAACCATCATATTCTGGGGCAGTGGTGATGTACACAGCACTATCCAATCCTCCTCGATATTGATTCCACCAGATTACGTGATGCTTTGAGATTCCGCCTCCTATCATCAAGGCATTTGAATGTTCGACATCCCAGGTCAAATCACTGAGAACTTGTTCATCAGCTAGAGTGTCTAAATGGAAATCTCGATATTTTTGACGGAACATGAATAGTTGAGCCCCAATGCTGCCATCGGTAATGCCTGGAATGATGCAGGGGATGCGGTGCTTTGCGAGCCAGTATAACATCGAGCCCTCTTTTCCAATTCTATCTCCCAATTCCCATATCAAATGACAACTGCCAAATCCAAGCCATAAATCAGCCCCGGTTTTCCCACTACTCTCCATTCTATCCTTACGGATTTGTTCGAGGGCAGGCATAACCATCTTCTCAATGATTTTTCCATAACTGGAATTTGGCACAATTACGTTACCTAAGCGCATTAATTCGACTTTCCCAAGTTCGATATCATCCAGATCAAATGCTCCGTGATAATAATTATCATATGAGCGTGCAATATCATGGTCAAGCATTCCACAGGTGGTCGAAACAACGTTGAACATCTTTCTCTTAATCGCTTCAACAAAGAATCCGCGGGTGCCAGTGGCGAATAGGCAAGCAGGGAATGAAAGCCAATTCAAAATCTTAGATTGATCGGCCTTCAAATCATCGATTTGAATTTTCATATCGCTGAGTATATCACGTGCATATGCAAGTTTTGTTGCAGTAAACCCACCTGCATTAGACATCTGATCGATCAGATTGCGCGTAGTGATTGTCGAATCGAATGAATAGTCTTCGACAGGCTTGTCAAAGTCCTTGGGGTCTATCGCCATGTGCTGGCGAGAAGTGCCTTCCACATCAATCCCCCGTTGGTCTATCTAGGTTCATTTGGAAGATACGATCTCTGAACATCGCTGCTCTTTCGAAGTCTAAATCCTTAGCAGCTCGCTTCATTTCTTTTTCTAATTCTTCAATTGATAAAATTGATTCTTCAATTGGTTGACCGATATTGGAGACCACGTTTTCAGTATGGGTCCACTTTCCAGCACCCACTGACAAATTAGAGGGTAGGATGCCATCTTTTCTACCTCCTCTAGCAGCGATTAATCTCTTCCCTCCAGCACTCCCTGCTATGGTTTCTAGTGGGTCAGCGCCCATTTTTGGTTTGGCTTTTAGTATGGTTTTTGGGATAATGCCATGTTCGAGATTGTATGCCTCTTGCATTTTCCGGCGTTCAAGCGTTTGCCTAATAGCGGCAGTCATTGCTCTTCCCATATTGTTGGAATAGAGAATTACACTACCGTTTTCATTACGAGACGCTCTGCCAATTGTTTGCAATAGACTTCGTTCATTCCGCAGGAATCCTTCTTTGTCAGCATCAAAAATTGCCACTAGACCTACTTCGGGGATATCCAACCCCTCACGTAGCAAATTGATTCCAACAATCACGTCGATATGTCCAATTCTGAGGGCATTGATAATCTCAGTCCTTTCAATTGTATCGATGCCTGAGTGCAAGTAGTGAGCTTTAACTCCCATTTTATTTAGATACTCAGCGACTTCTTCGGCGAACCTAATGGTCAAAACAGTGACAAGGGTCCTTTCATCACTTTTGATACGCAAATTTATTTCTGATAAAAGATCAGCAATTTGCCCTTCAGTTGGGCGTACGTCGATAGACGGGTCGAGAAGGCCAGTCGGTCTTATTTCCATCCGAGCGATGTTTTCGATCGAAGAGAGCATATCGTACATACTTTCAGCATCTGGTGATTTCTTTGCCAATTCGGGCTCATTAACCCCTCCCCCACCCTTGTGGTGTTGCAATCCTATTGGAATTGGTTGTTCAGTCACTTCGCAAAGGTGCCTTAATTCCCTTTCACCAGGTGTGGCAGAGACGTAGAGTAAGCGTGGTACTAGTTCTTGAAATTCTTTGATTAATAGTGGTCGGTTATCTGCCGCAGATGGGAGTCTAAAACCGTGGGTAATCAGGTTATCCTTTCGGCTTTTATCACCTGGATACATCCCTCCTACCTGTGGTAAAGTTACATGCGACTCATCCATTATAACCAAATATTTCTCGGGATTACCGTGGAATTGCTTTGCGCTAGCAGCAAAGAAGTCGAGTAGGCAGTATGGTCTCTCTCCATTCTTTCTTCCATCGAAATGCATTGAGTAATTCTCCACAGCCGTGCAATGTCCCACTTCTCTAAGCATTTCCAGGTCATAGCGAGTTTTTTGTTCTAAACGATGAGCCTCCAATTCTTTACCCTCTGACTTCAATTGAGCGATTTGACCATCTAGCTCATCCTCGATGTCTTGTAATGCCTGTTCATGGCGTTCAGGGCTTGTCATGAAGAATTCTTTCGGGTGTATCCATGCTTCCTCGAGTACATCTAGGGTTTCCCAAGTAACCGGGTCGCAAACATGTATGCTCTTCACTCCATCAAATCCAAACTTAATTCGCAGGGGATCATCTCGGCTTGGCATCCAGATATCTAGTATCTCGCCTCGAAGCCGTATATCTCCTCTGATCAAGTCACTAGTTGTTCTACGATAGCGTAGAGAAATTAATTCCTTGACCAATTCTTGTGGTTCGATTTCCTGGAGTGTGTGGATGCGGCAATGGTGTTGGAGGAAGGTTTCAGGCGCATTTAGGCCATAAATACACGAAACAGAAGAGACAACGATACAATCTGGCCGGGTGACCAAAGAGGCTACAGCAGCAAATCTCTCCTGCTCAACACGTTCATTAATAGCCAATTCCTTGTCGATATAGAGATCACGTTTAGGTAGGTACGCTTCGGGTTGATAATAATCGTAATGACTAACAAAATATTCAACTGCGTTTTCAGGGAAAAGCCCAGCCATTTCATGGTATAGTTGCCTCGCAAGGGTCTTGTTATGGCTCATTATTAGAGTTGGAATATTCAATTTTTCAATCAAGTTAGCCATGGTGAAAGTTTTACCGGAGCCCGTGATGCCCAATAGTACACATCTTTCTTGTCCATTTTCCAATTGGGAAATCAATTCTTCAATTGCAGAATCTTGGTCGGGTGAGGGCGAGTAGTCACTATGTATCGTAAAACGAGCAACATCGGGGGACAACCTTTCTACAGCCGCTCCTTCAAGCGCTTTCGAAAGATCAAAAGGGTCACTCATCTGAATCCCTCAGGGTAGGTAAAGTCCACCGTTTACGTGAATAACAGCACCTGTGACATACGCAGAGTCTTCGCTAGCAAGAAAACTGGCGGTATCGGCAATATCCTCCGGCTTACCAATTCGTTTCAGTGGAACTTCATCTTCTCGACTTGCTCTCTTTTCGGCAGAATCTCCACTTAGAATAGCGGTGTCTACAAACCCAGGGGCGATAACATTCACTCTTTGCCCATTGGGACCCACTACTTGAGCAAGTGATTTGGCCCAGATGGCGAGTGCTGCTTTGGAAGCAGCATAGTCGGCACCATGAGGGCTACCTCGGGTGCCTAATTGACTGCCGATGACGATTATTCTTGCATTGTCGGCAAGAAATGGTTGCAATGCTTTCCAGACCGAAAAAGAACCCTCGAAATTAACAGACATTGTCCTTTGCAATTTATCTAAATGCAAATCAGTAGCGGATATTCTCTCATATAGGCCATGATTCAACACTAAAACATCGATTCCCTTTGCAATCCAAGGATGAGTTGCCAATAATGAGATTTCACGAGTATCACCGCAGTCACAGTTCACAGCGACCGCATCGACATTGGTTTTTCTGATTTGGTCGACGATTAATTCCGCAGGTATGCTGGATGTATTGTATGTGAGGATCACATCATAGCCATCAGCAGCCATCTTTTTGCTAATCGCAGCACCAATTCCCCGACCTCCGCCAGTGATCAATGCTACCCCCACGCGCAGTGCTCGCGGCAATCGGTGATGAAATCACTGGAGGAACTGTGCAAGGTTTGGAGGTTGCCAATCTTGCGGTTTCAATACTTTACCATCCTCTCGTCGAATCACTTTACCATCGACTAACTTGGCCATGTTTGAGCGGTGAACTTCGGCAAACGATTCATCATAGATATGCTGCATTCCGTGGTTGATGATGGTTCCAGCGAGAATATAGCCAATGTCAGCTAGCGCATCGAGAATCTCTACCATATCTCCAGCACGGGCAGCTTCTGCATATTCTTGGACCTCTTCGACTAGTAATTTAATCCTCAATTCAATTAATTCATTGGTTCCAAGCCCAGGGTCATCTAATTTTGGAATATCAAAAGCATTGTTGAATTCAAGTAGGGAGCTTACCATGGGGTTCATGGCCTTGGGTATACTTCCCGGCTCATGAAAGTTGCATTGCTATTAGAAGAATCCATCCAGTGCAAACATGGGCATTAAACCACCACTTTTGAAAATGCTCTTTCTGATTTTTCAGTACAACAAGGGTAAAAATGACGGCTAATATTGCTCCGATAATCGATATTTGTGCAAAGCAGAAACCCCAGACAGGTATGGATGAATACATTGCAATTGTTGTATTCTTTATGCCATACTTTGCTGGAAACGAATGAATGCCATTTTCCTTATCGCTATCGATGTCCATAAGTGCATATCCTAGGTCAAATGATGCTATCCAAATCATCACTCCCAAAGAAACGATGAAAAGTTCAGGCCACCATGAGAGGGAAGATATTTCTCCAGTAATTCCTACCCACGCTCCGGCAGGAGCAAGTGCTAGACAAACTCCTAGCCACCAATGGCAAAGCCAAGTAAATCGCTTCAGATATGGGTAGATGACAAAAGCAACAACTGGTAGCCATGAGAGTTTTAGGGCTAAGGGGTTAAGTCTCCATGCTCCGATTAGTAGCATTATTAGGAACACAGCACAAAGTAGCCACGCAGTGCGCATATTCATGCTGCCCGAAGCTAAATGTCGTCCTGCAGTTCGTGGATTGACCGCATCGACTTCTCTATCGATTATTCGATTTAGCCCCATCGCTAAGCCACGTGCGCCAATCGCTGCAATAATGATCCATACAAGTTGAGTATTGCTTGGCGTTCCTGCCATCAACGCACCGATGAGGATGAAAGGGAGGGAGAAGAGCGTATGCTCAATCTTTACGAAGGAAGCGATCTGTTTGAAATTCATTACATCACCAAATTCTTTGGCCAAGGCGGTAGATCAAACCTCTCAATGGCTGCAAGCGTTTCAGGGTCGTGCATAGTTATCGCAGGCCATCTTCGAACCGGTTGCTCGCTATCTCTGGCAGGGATTGGAGTGGTCGCATCCCAGCATAATCGGCTGCCCTCAATAGTAAGATCACGTTCAACTGTAAAACGAGAAGTCAATTGCCATAACAATCTTCTCCTCGCACCCGAACTATTCAATTCGAGATCATTATCTGTTATGAAAAGCCAACGTATTGCATTTTCCTTATCCAATTGCCAAATCGATTTTCTCAATTGAGAAATAACTTCCTTTTGATTTGCAGAATTCACTTCATCAGCCCATTCTTGCCCGACTCTGGGGTCGGGGCTTGCCTCAATATTTGTTGTAATGACTAGCATGTTTTTCCTGATAACCCTGATTTGACAAACATTTTCTAATTGAGAAATATGTTTTTCCAATTGCTCTGAGATTTCAACTGATCCCGCGTGGCCCCTTCTCCAATCGGGAGATTCTTGTTGGAATGAGCCTTCAGCAGGTAGTGAACTCGATCTTGGGTCAGCATCAGGGATAATCGTAGCATCGATTATTATTTTCGAATGCACGTTTTCATAGATACTTGCGGGTTCTAAAGCGTCAGCAACCATGCCAGGTAAGATGATAATGTCTGTCGCAGGGTCCACTCTATCATTCAAAGAATCTAGCAAAGCCTCGAGGTCCTCAGGGTCTTCGTCTGTAGCTATCAGCATTTTGAGAAACATCAATTGACCCGCACCGAGCAAGCCAAGACATGTTTTTCTTGCTTGACGCGGATAACGTTGTTTCGAACGGACAATCGCTAAGTTGTGAAATCCAGTCTCAAGCGGAAGGTGAAGTCCGAGGACATCACGATGCTGAAATTGCAGAATCGGAGAGAATTGCTTGCCAATGGCTTCACCTAAATATCCGTCCTCCATTGGCGGCTGACCAACAATTGTTGCAGATAATATCGGGTTTTTGCGCGTAGTTATCGCTGTAACATTCAGTACTGGGTATTGCCCAGTTAGGGAATAAAATCCAAAATGGTCTCCAAAAGGACCCTCGCTCCTGGTTTGAGTAACGTCACACCAGCCCTCGATAACGATATCAGCCTGTGCAGGAACCATCAAATCCTGTGTCAGTGCTTTAGTGATTTCCAATCTTTTCCGTCCTAAGAATCCTGCAAACATGTATTCTTCTAAATTATCCGGAAGAGGCGCTATTGCTGAAAACATTAATTCTGGTGGGCCACCGATACAAATCGCAACTGGCATTTTCCCATCGGGCCAAAGCGCTGCATGATCGGCACCATGCTTGTGAATTTGCCAATGCAACCCAACTTCCGTAGGGCTGTATACCTGAGCTCTGTACATACCGAGATTATGTTCTCCTGTGTTCGGGTCTTTGGTTACAACTAGGGGCAAAGTGATGTAGCGCCCACCGTCAAGTGGCCATGTTTTTGGAATTGGAAGTTTTGTGACATCATTCTCTAAGCGAATGCGTTGGCAAGCACCCCGCCTACGCTTTTTTGGAGCAAGGCTCACAGCATCTCTTAGCAAAGGTAAACCCGTCCATGGCCTTTTCAGAATCCCTCCAATGTCTGGTTTCATCAGTTGAACCAATCTTTCACCGATTTCGGTACCATGTTTGGCTTGTAATGCTCGTTGGGTTCTTGAGTGGCTGCCGAAAAGATTCATCGCAAGAGGAATTGTACTAATCTCTCCATTTGGCAACCTTGGTTTTTCGAAAAGAACCGCTTTTCCATTACCTTTGACCAATTTATCTGCGATGGCACCAGCTTCCAACTCAACATCTACTGGCTCGGAAATACGCAACAGCTCCCCCCTCTTGTCAAGATCATCTATCCAACGGGAGAGAGTACGCCAGGCCACGATGCCCCTAAGGGGCATGATTCATCAACCCTACCTGTGTTTACGCGTTCTTCAAGGCCCGCCTCCCCGTGCGGTGTAGCATGGCGACATGCGACGTTCTAGTCATCGGAGCTGGTCCGGGTGGCGGTTCTGCGGCTTTGCATGCTGCTAGAGCCGGGTTATCGGTTATGATTGTCGAAGCCGATCCCGGAGTCGGAGTTCCGGTTCATTGTGGTGAATGTCTTTCTCATTTGGCGGTAGAAAATCTTGGTCTTGAAATCCCCGAAGAGGTAATCGCACTCGATTGTAAAGGGATTAGGGTAATCTTCCCCGATGGTACCGATAAACTACTAACTGAACCTGGATATGTTCTCGAGAAACATCTTTTCGAGAAATGGCTCATAGATGAAGCAACAAAAGCAGGAGCGGAATTATTCCTCAATCATCGGGTAAAAGAGATGAATAGAAACTTCAATAGCAATAATGATTTTTCCAATTGGACAATCGATGGTGTCGGGAATGCTTTTCCAATTGAATGTAAAGCTGTAATTGATGCTAGTGGAGTGAGTGGTGCGGCTGCTAAGATCCTTGATATGGGGACCGAAGTTGAAGTGATTGCAGGTTTCCAATACGAAATGCACGAAGTCGACAATGATGGGTATTTGGACTTCTATCTGTGGCCCGAGTATTCGCCACATGGCTATGTCTGGATGATCCCCAAAGCAGGTGGAAGAGCAAATGTCGGCTTGGTTACAACTGAGAAGAAAGGTGCAATACGTTATCTGAACAAATTCATCGAAGACACATATCTTCGCGATAAACCAACGGAAAACCCACCTTGGCGCAAAGAGGGTATCAAAGTCCGTCCATTTGGAGGAACAATCCCTATTTCTGGTCCAAGAGAGATAACTACTGGCGATGGCTTGATCCTAGTTGGAGATGCTGCTGGTTTCACATCACCGCTTTTTGAAGGAGGTTCGCACCTTGCTCTCTGGTCTGGCAGGGAAGCGGCAATGACGATTACAAAAGCGATCACTGAAGGTGATTTAAGCGATAAACGTCTACAGTCTTACGCAAAGGCATGGAAAAAGCGATTTCCACCCTATGCAAAAATCCTCAAGGGTAAAACTGCACTTTATCGATTGACCGATAAGCAACTATCGAATATGGCACATTGTCTCCCTAAGGAATTAGCATCAATGTCACCCATGGATAAGGTGGTAATCGGCTTTAAGATCCTAGTTAGACACCCTTTTCTCTATCTCAAAGGTGTGATTAGCGTCCTTCTTTCCTTCGGTTATAGTCGAGCCAAACACTTTGGTTGGTGAATCGATGTATGTCATTCTACTTTTCATAGCAATAGTGTCTGCAATTTTATTGATATTGCGGCCGGAATTGTCTAGACGCCTGTCATTATTGCTGACATTACCATTCATTGGCTTGGCCACAGCTTTTCTCATCAATGATACAAGCATCCTTCACGTCGCCTCTAATGGTGGTGAAGATTTACCGCTACGTTATCGGTTTGCAGCAACGTGGTCAGCACGCGAAGGACCAGTATTGCTATGGGCAGGTCTGATTGGGATTATGATGCTGCTTTATTCTCATCCTTTCGAAAAGGAAAGTGAAGCAGCACATTTGATGAGATTGCGATTAAAGTCTGGATTTGCACTTACATTATTATTAATTTCAGCGATGCTTGACCCTTTTCAAAAAGCACCAGAAGGCTATTTGGGCAACGGTTTGAACAATTTATTGCAAACAAATCTAATGGTTATCCATCCTCCCCTTATTTTCCTCACCTATTCATTTTGTGTAGTTCTAGCATGTATTGCACTCTCGGCGATATGGACCGATTCTGAAAATATTGAGAAACGGGTGATTCAAGTTGCTCGCCCAGCTGCATTTTTTGCAACTCTCGGTATTGGGTTAGGGGGTCTGTGGGCTTATACTGTGCTTGATTGGGGTGGATATTGGGCTTGGGATCCAGTAGAGACTGGTTCTATGCTCCCATGGCTGGTTTTATTGATAATCCTCCATTTACGTACACGGCCAGGCAAAGTACCTGACCATCATTGGGTCGGAATATCACTTCTTGCAGGAATAATGGCGATTTTTGCGACATTAGTCACGCGTGCTGGGGGGGTTTGGGCCTCCAGTGTTCACACATTTGTCACCGATGTGGCATCGACAACACCAGATGATGTTTTTGGCAGATTAATGGTATTGAGAGCCGATAGCCATTCAGGGGTAGAGATTATCATCTATCTACTCTTAATCGTCCAAGTATGTGCTTTTTGGCTGTGTTCTCGAATGCAGGTCAAACCACATTTGGCCTGGTTGGCATTATTGCCAGTGACCGCTCTTTGCGGTTGGATATTTGGTGCAGATCTATGGATGAATATCCCAGGGGCGATAATTCTCTTGATCGGCCTGGCTCCTCTCATAGAGGGTTTCAGCCGCGGAAAGATGGAAAAGGCTCGAATGTTAATACCAATCTCGATATTGATATTGTCAATATTGCATGGGCAGATAGTTTTGGGTTTATTCGCCCTCACAATCGCTATATCTTTCGCTTTGGAAGAAGAGCAGTTATCGGCCTGGGGCTTAGCAGTAGCGGGGATTGCTTTGCATCTTGCTGCAGCATGGGGGGGAATGTTGAGTCTAATAGAAGCAGGCGCAGGGATGATAATTTTCGTAATGCCTTGGTTATTCGATAATAGTGATACGGAAGTAACATTCGATTTTAGCAGTCGCAAACTCCAGCAAAGATTAGCACTTTGGGCTCCAGTAATGATGGTTACAATTTATCTCGTAATCACATTTGTAATTCTGATTTCAAGTATCGATCAAATTCAATTCGCAGCACATGAGGTATACGGAACGCCTTTTATCATTGCAATCTTGCTAGCAATGACAGCTTGGTCGAACCGGGAACGGCCTGAAATTGTGCGTTGGTTATTCGCAGTACCAATAATTTCCATTATTTTGGCATATCTTTTAGGTAATCGCTTGGGTTGGGATTCCTCGTTTTTAATGACCTCGACACTCTCAAGAGGCTTTTTCGCTATTCTAGTGCTTATTCCTGCATTGATAGCAGTGCCCTCGGTAATGTCATTGATTAAACAAAGCAAAGGAAGAAGAATTACTATGTCCGCTCATATTGTACATTTGGGCTTGATCCTATTGATAATCGGCCACCTTCTTTCAACGACAATTGTAGATCGTGGCGATGCTAGTCACCGTGTAACCCTGATTCGCGATGAGGCGGTGATTTTCGAAGGTTATGAACTGATTTTTGTTGATGTAGTTACCGAAACCGAAGGTTTGGAAATAGGTGATGGATATATCGGCGTGAGGATTGAAGTTAGGGAAGAAGGAAGCGGCGATTTGGTAGATATCGTTGAGCCTGGAATGCTTCGTTTCGACCGAACTGATGAGAGTGGAGAAATGGTATTCTCGAGTACTGCTCGCTCAGAAGTAGATATTTTGCAGAGATACTACGGCGACCTTGTATTCATCATGGATGGCACCCAAGCAGGTTCATTGATGAGCGACGGTCCGGATTCCGCAGACTTGGTAAGAATCACTGTATATGACCTTCCGGGCATACATCTGGTTTGGTTTGGATGGTTCCTAATGCTCTGGGGTTCGCTCTCAACATTAGTTAAAACGCCTACGCGCCATTTATGAAGGGCGGGTCAGTCGCCGGCTCATCCCCAATGGGGAGGTGTAACTTATGGAAGAAGGAACAATCATTCATGTAGACTATGATCTGTATAATGCTGATTCGGGTGATCTCATCGAGACAACCCGCGAAGATGTGGCCAAAGAACATGAAATGCACCAAGAAAATCGCACATATGAGCCAATGGTCTGCGTAGTTGGATCTGGAAATCTTATTCAGGGATTCGAGGACAGTCTTCTTGAAGCAAAGGTCGATAAAGATGTCGAAATCGATATCGCTGCTGCAGATGCCTATGGTGACAAAGATACTACTTTGGTCGAAACAATGTCAATTGACAAGTTACTTCGCCACGTTAGAGACCCCAAGTCGCTTTACATCGGTGGTCCTGTATCAATCGAAGGTAGAAATGGTATCCTTTCCTATCTCGCAGCAGGGCGTGCTCGTATCGATTACAACCACCCAATGGCTGGTAGAACTCTGCGCTACAACTACCGCATCGTCTCGGTTATCGACGATAGAGGCGAGAAGGTCAAGGCACTACTCAAGTCCAACACTGGACTCGAGGATTTCGAAGTCGAGTTCGAAGGGGATGATATCGCAATCACCGTCCCGCAACAGATGCTCTTCGACACCAATGCAGCAATGCTCAAATTCCGCATGGTAACCGTGCTAAGAGATGCTGTAGAGGCTGCAAAAGTGTCTTTCATCGAGGTTCACGAGACTAGGGCAAGCGCCGAAGAAGAAGAAGAACACGTTCACGATGAGAATTGTGATCACGACCACGAAGAGGAGTGATTACAGCGCAACTATCATGGCCTACGGCCATGAGGCATCGATATGGATGAGGAAGAACTCTCAATATTTGAGAGGGCAAGTATCTGGTTGGCTGGCATAACTCTAACTTTGCTCGTCATAGGAGTTGTTTTCAAGCCTGATTTTCTTTGGGATGATCTCATATCGCCATATATCTGGCAACCGATAGTCAAGGATGCATCTGTTGCTGGTGATTCAGGATATACTCTGGTTAACACTTTCATCTACATTTCATTGATGTTCCTCTCGGTAATAACTTTGCAGATTTTATTCCGTCGCTGGCGTCTACCAACGGATGACCGAATGGTTTGGGCATTGATAGCTTGGGTTTGCGTAGCCCCGATCTTACGCGTCCTCGAAGATGCTGATATGTTTGCTAGTGGTGTCGACAACCTCTTCATTTCCCCCCTTATTCACATTCATCTAGCAGGTTGGCTGATATTGAGCGGTTTCCTAGGTTATATTTCTAACAAAACAGGCAAGACCGAGAATGAAGTCACACAGATGCTTATGGCAACTTTAGGGTTGACTTACGTTCTCTTCGTTGGATTGCTTTACCAACCATCATGGCGTAGTCTCGAAATGGGCACCACATTTGCGCTAATTGGCACATATCTCGGTCTATTCGCATTATTCTTCATCTTGCATAATACTTGGAATTGGCACCCTGTAAGTCGAGCGATGATGGCCCTTGCTTCAGCGTTAATTGTCTCGGGTTTAGGGCATTGGGCGCAATTACTTGCTACTCCGTGGGCGCAAGAAAGCGGTGTAATGCCCAAGGAAAACCCATTGTTTTTGCCGGTTTTTGTAGTAATTGTAATTCCATTAATCATAACATGGGCGGTTTATCGTCGAGGTCTTGACGACTTACGTCAAATTCGACTTTGTGGCTATGAACCGGGAGTAATCCCTCCTGGAATAAGACTCAAGGAATGGGAAGACGGTGATAATTCCGACCATCCAGTTGAACAATTATCCAATAAGGCGATTCTAGCGACTCCAATGGTTGCTGGCATGCTCTTTGGCCAATTATGTGACGGTCTTGCAACTATGGTCGGTATCGATTGGTTTGGCTATACAGAGAAGCACCCAGTTAGCGATATGGTTATCAGTTTTGGAGATAGCTTTGGCCTTCTTGGTGAAGGAGCATGGCTATTCACATTAGTCAAAATCGCCTTAATTTCGACCATCGTATATCTTTTCAGTCAATTGCGAGTTGAATCAAAACATCAACACATGCGGGTGTTAATCGTTCTCGCTGTAATGATAGTCGGTATGGCTCCAGGCTTGCGTGATGTAGGACGTTTGATTTTGGGAGTTTGACGGTGAGTTGAAGGTCGAGCAAGGATTGGATTGGACAGGAGGGAGAGCATGGATCGATTACCGAGTAGAGAAAATCTCTCCGATTCAGAGCATCAGGCTCGTAAAGAACACAATCTAAACCTAATCAAAACCCTTCGAGAACGTATTTCTCAGGTTTCTGAGGGCGGTGGCGGGCGTTATGTCGAAAGACATCGCAGCCGTGATAAAATGTTAGCACGTGAGAGAATAGAGCGTATTATCGACCCAGGGACTGCTTTTCTAGAATTGAGTACTCTGGCTGCATGGGATCTTTACGACGGTCGAGCACACTCTGCTGGTGTGATTACCGGCGTTGGTATGGTTCATGGCCGTGAATGTTTATTCGTCGCTAACGATGCTACTGTAAAAGGTGGCTCTTATTATCCAATGACTGTAAAGAAACACATCAGAGCTCAGACAATAGCCCATGAGAATAACCTTCCTTGTATCTATCTTGTAGACTCAGGAGGGGCATTCTTACCAATGCAAGACGAGGTTTTTCCAGACGTCACTCATTTTGGTCGAATCTTTCGCAACCAGGCTATGATGAGTGGCGACGGTATACCGCAAATCGCTGCAGTTCTTGGTTCATGCACAGCAGGTGGCGCCTATGTCCCGGCAATGAGTGATGAGACGGTCATCGTCAAGGGTAATGGAACAATCTTCCTCGCAGGTCCTCCACTGGTAAAAGCGGCGACTGGCGAAGAGGTCAGTGCTGAAGACCTCGGCGGAGCTGATGTTCATACTTCGAAGAGTGGCGTAGCCGATCATTTCGCAGAAAACGAGGAAGAAGCATTGAGAATGGTTCGTAATATTGTTGAAAACATCGGAGTAAGGCAACTAGCGGATTTCGCAAGAGAGCAACCAGAGGAGCCATATTACAATTCTGAGGAATTATTGAGTCTCATTCCACTAGATAATCGCACCCCTATCGACGTGCGAGAAATCATTGCTAGAATTGTCGACGGCAGTCGCTTTCATGAATTCAAACCACGTTATGGTACAACATTGATTTGTGGATTTGCCAATATACATGGCTACAAAGTTGGTATTCTGGCCAATAACGGTATTCTATTCAGCGAATCATCGCTAAAAGGTGCACATTTTGTCGAAATCTGTGGGCAAAGAGGAATACCTCTGGTCTTCTTGCAGAATATTACTGGCTTCATGGTCGGTAAGGAGTATGAAGCAAGGGGAATTGCCAAGGATGGAGCAAAATTGGTAACCGCTGTCTCCTGTGTTCCTGTGCCTAAGTTTACTGTTATCATCGGTGGGAGTCACGGTGCTGGTAATTACGGAATGTGTGGTAGAGCATACGACCCACGCTTCCTCTTTATGTGGCCTAATTCTAGAATCTCAGTGATGGGTGGTCCACAGGCGGCTGATGTATTGGCAACCGTCAAGCAAGATCAACGCGCACGAGAAGGCCTCGATGCCTTCGAAGAGGATGAATTGAATGCATTTAGAGCCCCAATTCTTGAAAAATACGAAGTTGAAGGCTCACCTTACTATTCCACAGCACGTCTTTGGGACGATGGTATAATCGACCCACGCGATACACGAGATGTACTGGGTTTGGCAATAGCAGCAAGTAGGAATGCTAAGATGCCAGAGAGTAAATATGGCGTATTCAGGATGTGAAATGATGCAAGATAGACCAGAGACAGAACTCATTAGATTGGAGATCGATGGTCCGTGTTGTGAAATTATTCTTAATCGTGCTGACAAATATAATGCACTCAACGTGCAAATGATAAACGAATTAATTGCCGTATTCGAATGGACAGCTAACAACTCGGTCGCAGTAAAGGGTTCATTGGCTGAAAATGGTGCTGAAAACCTTCGTATATTGATTCTAAAAGGTGATGGAAAGCACTTCTGTGCTGGTGCAGACATCAACATGATGCGAGATGCAGGCGCTCAATCTGCGGAGGAGAATAGGGCTGATTCAAAGCGCTTAGACCGATTATTCAATTCCTTATGGTCTCACCCTTGTTTCACTATTGGATTAATTCAAGGAGTTGCGTTAGGAGGAGGCGCTGGCTTGATAGCATGTCTCGATCATGTGATTTGTAATCCTCATGCCAAGATTGCACTATCGGAAGGAAAACTTGGAATCCTCCCTGCTGTAATAGGACCGTATGTATATCGAAGAATAGGTAGTGCAAATTTCCGCAGGCATGCAATGCTTGCTGGAAGAATGGATGCAGCGGAAGCGTTGAGAATTGGAATGATCGATGCAGTTAGCGAGTCGGAACAAAGCGATTCAGTCGCGATTATCTCCGAAGTACTTTCGACAGGGCCATCTGCAGTTGCTGCAGCCAAGGAATTGACTCTAGGGTTTGACCGTTGGAGCGGCAGTGATGAGGAATTCCGCGAATGGACACTTGATTTCACTAGTCGAATGCGTTCAAGTGTCGAAGGACAAGAAGGACTCTCTTCCTTCCTAGAAAAGCGCCCTGCTGATTGGAAACCCCAGGAGTGATCTGATGTTGAAACGGGTTCTCATCGCGAATCGCGGTGAGATTGCCTGTCGAATTATCAGAGCATGCAAAGAAGCAGGTATCGAATCGGTAGCAATACATGCTGCCAATGATTCTGGTGCATTATTTACAGAACTCGCTGATATTGTGGTTGAATTGGAAGGTAATACCATCGCTGAAACCTATCTTAATAGTGAGCAAATCATCACTATCGCCAAAGATGTAGAAGCCGATTCAATACACCCTGGTTACGGCTTTCTCTCAGAGCGTGCTGAATTTGCGACAGCCGTAATCGAATCTGATTTGATTTGGATTGGCCCTTCACCTCAAGCCATTATTGAGATGGGCGATAAGATGACTGCTAGAAGGACCATGAGAGCAGCAGAGGTTCCGGTAATACCTGGCGAAGAGGTCGAAGGAGGAATCGAAGAGATAATCGCTGCTGCGGCAAAGGTTGGCTATCCATTATTGCTCAAAGCCAGCGCCGGAGGTGGTGGTAAAGGGATGCGTGCGGTTCATTCTCCTGAAGATGTGCGTGAAGCAGCCGAAGGTGCAATGCGTGAGGCATTGAATTCATTTGGTGATGATCGGGTTTATGTCGAAAGGTTATTGTCAGGCAGCAGACACATTGAGATTCAGATTCTTGCCGATAGCCATGGTAATACAATTCATCTCGGCGAGAGGGAATGTTCGATTCAAAGACGCCATCAAAAGGTGTTTGAAGAGTCGCCAAGTGTAGCATTAGAACCAGATTTACGCCAGCAGATGGGAGATGCAGCAATTGCTGCAGCAGAGGCAGTATCCTTTGTCGGTGCAGGAACAGTGGAATTCTTACTAACTCCTCAAGGGGAGTTTTTCTTTCTTGAAATGAACACCAGAATACAAGTTGAGCACCCGGTTACCGAATTGGTCACTGGAGTTGATTTGGTCAGGGAACAACTGCGTATTGCTGCTGGAGAGGAGATGAGTTGTGAGGAATTACAAATGCGTGGTCATGCTATTGAAGTGAGGCTTTATGCTGAAGACCCAAGCAATAATTTTCTGCCTGCAATAGGAGATTTACTGACTTTTATTGCACCTCAAGGCCCTGGAATCAGACTCGATACCGGTGTACGTCAAGGAGATGCGGTAACACCTGATTATGATCCCATGCTGGCTAAATTAATCGTTTGGGCACCATCACGCCAAGAAGCATTACAGAGGCTTGCTCGAGCACTAGACGAATTCGTCATTCTCGGTTGTACCACCAATATCCGATTCTTACGAGAACTCTGCGACCATCCTGATGTGATAGATGGTTGGACCACTACCGATATGATTGAGCGTTTATGGCCCGATGGTTGGACTCCTGATATGACTGGAAGAATTCTCGAAGTAGCATATCTAGCTGCGAACGCAGCAGAGGCAAGTGGTTACGGTCGCAAAGGTAAACAATCGATAATTGGCAATAGCAGTGAATTAGAAACACCATTTGCAACATTATCTAGGAGGTACCCCTGATGGAATTAAGTTATCTTGGAGAGGATCTTTCTGGTACCATCACTCGTGATGGGCAATTATTTATTCTCGGTAATATGGTTGCTGAAGTCGATAATACGGTTTGGATAACTATCGATGGCAGGAGACAACAGGCTCATGTCGCTCTCAGCAAGGATGCATGGTGGGTGCACTTCGCCGGTCATACAATTCGTCTCGATATAGTTGAGGCCGGATTTACAGCATCGGATTCAGGCGGTGGATTAACTGCACCAATGCCGGGTAAGGTGCTCGAAGTATTGGTTAAAACAGGACAGAATGTAACCGAAGGTCAAGCATTATTGGTATTGGAAGCGATGAAGATGGAACATCGGATTTTGGCACCAAAAGACGGTGAAATCACCGCAATTCACTTCAATACTGGTGATCAAGTAACCGGCGGAGCACTATTACTCGATTTACAAACCGAGTAATTTCACCACTGACAGGGTTCTAGGGTAGTTTGACCACCCATGAAAGGTTGTAAGACCTTGGGAATTTCCACGCGACCATCAGCGAGTTGATTCTGTTCCATTATGGCAACTAAAGCCCTGCTAGTTGCAACAGCGGTTGAATTTAGGGTGTGAACACTTTCGTTACCCTCTGAGGTTCTGTAGCGCATACGTAACCGATTTGCCTGATAATCGGTACAATTTGAGCATGATACGACTTCCTTGTAAGATCCAGCACCAGGTAACCACGCTTCTAAGTCATACTTTCTGGCAGCCACAGTTCCCATATCACCAGTACAGATATTGACAACTTCATAGTGAATCTCAAGTGAATCCCAAAGTTCGATACAATTTTGCAATAATTCTTCATGATGTTGCCAAGAATCATCAGGATGAGAGAGAATTATCTGTTCGATTTTGGTGAACTGGTGAACTCGCCAGATACCGCGGTCAGACAAACCATGAGCACCGACTTCCCGCCTGAAACACTGTGAGATGCCTACCATCTTAATCGGCAATAATGATGGTTCGATAACCTCGTCCATGAACATCGCAGTCAATGGGTGTTCTGAGGTTGCAATCATGTAGAGTTTATCGGGTTCAACCCCATACATTACCATTTCAAAATCCGCTAAATCGGTTACACCCTCGTAGGCTGCACGATTCATCATAGCCGGCGGTTGAACAAAAGTGAAGCCCTTACCGGTCAAAAGGTCGATTGTATGTTGTTGTAAGGCTAATTCTAGTCTTGCCAAGTCACCCTTGAGAAAGAAGAAACGACTACCAGCAATTTTTGCTGCTCTTTCTAGTTCAACCCAATTATTCATCTCGATTAATTCATTGTGAGTGCGGACATCGAAGTCATATTCTTGTTTGCTTCCATGAAGTGAATGAACGGTATTCCCGCCTTCGTCTGCACCCACTGGTACAGCATCGTGCAAGATATTGGGAATTGTCATCCGAATTGCATCTCTCTGTTCAAGAAGATTATTGGCTTGATTATCTAGTTCACTAATAGCAGTACCGATATTCTTGACTTCAAGCATTATTTTATCCGCTCTTTCAGCATCACCAGATTTCTTTGCTTCTGAGATATTACGGGCAGCCTCATTTCGCTCACGACGTGCTAATTCCATCTTTTGCAGAGCATTTTTCCATTCATTGTCAAGACTGATAACTCGATCGATTTTGTCATGAGATATTCCACGCTTATCATGATCTGCACGAATCAGGTTGGCAGTATTTTCACGGAAGAGCTCAATATCTAGCATTTCATCACCTAGAATGTAATCCCGAACTCAAATGCAGCGGTTCCAACTAGTATCAGACCACCGATAAGATAGCCCAAAATAGCGCCCCCGTTCAATAGTGGTAAGCCTGCTTGTGGTTTACCGCGAGCGACATAAGTCATCAAAGCCATGTAGCCACACAATCCTCCTAGCATAGTTATCATTCCAACTAAAAATCCATCATTTGGTAACCACTGCACTGCAGAAACCACCAACATTCCTGGGAAAATTACATCACCAAGACCCATGAACATAGCTTCCTTAGGGCGCTTCTTAGGTTTCAAAACCATATTAGGAGCGCTGCCTTCCTTTGGTGTAATTGCTTCAGTAGCATCTTCGTTGTCTCGACTTTCAACTTGTTCAACTCTTTCTCGCATTGGGGCCTGCTCTTCAAGCATCGAATAACCCCTCTCTTGTGGTGCAACTAGTAGAATTGGTAGTTTTAGTCCAATCATTGTATCCGCTAAATCAAGCATGTGTTTGGATTTGTAAACCGCCCATGCATCATATATAGCAGCCAGAACCATGAATATTATTACTAAAGTTGGAACAAAAGTAATTCCTAACATTACAACAACTCCCGCTCCAACCAATACGCCAACGGTATTGACAACATACCATTCTGGGCGGATGTAGAGTAAGATCATCAACACAATAGCGATAATCAATCCAACCATTGTTGCAGTTCCGTCGAGCACCAATCCCTGTTTCAGGTACATTGCACTGGTAAACTCGCCCATTTCTGCAGTTAATTCAGTACCACCATTTATCAGAATAATGTCCGCTCTGTCCTCATTTTCATCATATGTGAGGATGTGAATCAATACTGTATCTGAAGTATTGGCTGTAAATTTAACAAATTCTATTTGATTAGTACCAAATAGACCATGGATTCCATCAGCGTCTGCTATCCAGACATCAGATCTGCCCGAAGAGTCGAGGTCTAGTAGTCTGATTGAAGAGATAGGTCCTTGCATTACCCCTTCTAGTTTCATTCTGTCTTCCTCGACCATTTCCTTGGTCTCAGCCTTCCAATTCCAGGCTTCAATGTCGCCGGATTCATCGCCGATTAAAATCAGATGGTCGCCAGTATCATTCCAAGTAGATAGGTTTCTTTTTTCTTCATATGGTGAAAGACCGACGTCGATAGTAGTGAAATTATCACCACTTACCCGTGTAATATTCCATAGCGGCTGTGCAGCGGTTTCGATAAAAGGGTCTCCAGCAATACCGCTAGCGAATATCTCGAGTTTGTAGACGAATGTTACTTTTGAACCAGCGATTAAGATATGCTCTTCATCGAGCATTTCGACATGAGTGAGACCATCTCCTAATGTGAGATTGGGAGGTAGATTCCATCGCGCCTGATATTTCCAAATTCCATTTTCAGCATCGATAATATTCATTCTTACCAAATCATTATTTGAAGTTAAGATATAAAATGAATCAGCATATTGTATCGCATAGAGGCAACCTCCCTTTAGATTGTCATGTTCTATATCCCCATTGGGGTTATCGATAAAACTCTGGTAATCAAAGCAGTGATAATCCGGACCTCTCTGCGAACCATTATCTGGATCAACAGTCCATACATACGCAAGATTTGCCATTGTTAAGCCGTACTGACTCTCAAGAACCCTAGTCGTTTCAATACCTGGTTCAACTCTGTGTTCATTAGTCCACGAAGCTTCACCTGTGGGGTCATCTCGCATTTCAATGGTTACAGTTTGATTTAATTCAGGCCCAGAAATATCGTAAAAGAGAATCTCATTCTCGCTTAGAGCAGTCATTATTTCGCCAGAGACCGAGTTACTAGTTTCAAGTTCAAACACTTCCTGAGTGTCATCGACAAGTAATAGATGCGCACCTGGGACCGTTGTATAGGTAAGTGCGAGAAATAATACAGCCATCAATCCATATTTGATTATCCATTCCTTTTTCCATTTGGCTAAGGCAAGGATAAAAGCAGTAAAAATGAAGATCATGACTAGTTCAAGCATGATATAGCGAACTTGAGTAGTGCCAGATTCGCCAAATGCATATAATTCAGCAGATTCGAAAAATGGTAGTAACCAGATACCAATCATAATGGTAACTACAAACATGAATGCCATCCCAATCATGCCCGGTAACATCTCCCGCATTGCTGACAATAGGTCATCTTCAGCATCAACGGATTCAGGTCTGCCCATAGGGCAGTCCAGAGACTGATGGGTTTTGAGGCAATCGTATGATAAGCCGATGAGATGATGTGGACAGGCTGTTTGCAGTGACTGTGAGAGATTGGCTAGAGCACAGCAAATCAGCGGGAATGTCGCTGGGTCTTGAGCGGGTAATGGCTGCACTTGAAACGCTTGACCGGCCCGATAAGTCTCTGCGTTGTATTCACGTTGCAGGCAGTAATGGTAAAGGAAGTACATGTGCCCATCTTGCAGCATCATTGATTCGCTCTGGTTATCAAGTTGGCTTGTTTACCTCACCTCATGTTTCACGGATAGAAGAGCGTATTCGTATTAATGGCAAACCAATCTCATCCAAAAGATTTGATTCAGCACTGAAAATAGTTCATGCTGCAAGCGAGGAGTTGACCTTTTTTGAGATAACGTTCTTGGCAGCACTCGTAGCTTGCAGAGATGGTGGTTGTGAATACATGATTCTTGAAACCGGACTCGGTGGGCGTCTAGATGCTACTAGAGCCGCTGAAGTAATCGGTTGTTTAGTCACTGCAATTTCACTGGAGCATTCGGATATTCTTGGAGAGACAATCGAAGAGATCGCCAAAGAGAAAGCAGCAATCGCCCGCACAGGGATTCCGATTATAATCAAAAGGCCTGCAGAAAATATACAGAAAGCAATCCTCGAAATAGCGCCCCATGCTCGCTTTATCGCTGTAGACGGAAACATACATGACGAGGCACAAGCATTAGCACGGGAATTGTTAATCGAATTGAAATTACCATGGAAGGAGGGGCCGATAAATTGGCCAGCGAGAATGCAAATGATTACCGGCAATCCGGCTATTTTACTCGATGCTGCGCATAATCCAAGTGGCATTGCCAAAGTCATACCACAACTAATCACAGAATTACCAGAAAATTGGCTCTTGATTTTCGGTAGTTCACCTCAGAACGATATTGAGAATTTTCTTAAGCCAATCGCCTCACTAATCGAGCAAAAAAACCCAAAGAGAGTAATATTTACAGAACCTAAAGGGGGAAGGTATCCACCGTTGAGTGAATTCCCTTTACAAGGAGAATGGATTAGAGATCCCGCAGAGGCAATCGAAGCCGCCAAAGCAGAAGATTGTGACCTGATACTTGTAATCGGTTCACTTTATCTCTGCGGAAATATTCTGCAACACTTGGGTAAGGACAGTGATGATGACCTGGATATATTGTCACAATCATCTTGACCTAGAACTTACTGCCCAAGACGATGAAGGCAAAACATTTGGCGATTAGAATCGAACAATGCCTTGCATTATCTAAGGCTAGTAATTGTCCTAGGCGAAAGTTCGGAGCACTACTAGTAGATCCAGTGCGTAATGTAGCACTCATGGATGGCTATAACGGCGGACCACGAGGAGGCGGAGAACTTTGTGGCGGAGATGTCTGCTTGAGAGATACACAGCAGGTTGCCAGTGGCACCAGAGTAGAGATTGGTTGCCACCACGCTGAGATGAATCTTATCTGCAATGCAGCAGCCAATGGTGTTTCGACCAACGGCGCATGGTTATTGGTAACAGGAGAGCCATGCATGATGTGTGCAAAACTCATTCATCATGCAGGAATCACTCGTGTAATAATCGTCGATGGCGGTTTTTCCGGTGAGAATGGTGTATCATATCTAGAGAACCACGGCGTTGAATTGCAACGTACAGAGGGGCCAAAGGACCCTCGCTGACCGGTTATTTGATTGCGGTGATTCAGATGAGAAAGCGTATGCAACGGATTCTTGTCATTTTCTGTGCGGCGCTGTTCACCCTTTCTGGTTGTACCTCGCCGATAGCAGAAGAGATCAAAGTCGATACTTTCATTCCTGAAACTGAAGGCTGTAATGGCTTTGTAGATCTATGCCATAGAACCTATGATGACGTCACTTTCCCAGAGACTCATAATGCTCATGCCACACATGAGGACGGAATCTATTATCCTGCTAGCAATCATGCAACAGGACTGAATGCACAATGGCAAGCGGGAATGAGAGCATTCATGATAGATACTCATTATTCTACGACATCATCGAGCGAAGCAGAGGATGTCAGACTTTGTCATGGTAGTTCTGGTGATGGTTACAGCCCCTGTATCTATGGTGAAGTAGATGCAGTAGAATGGCTTTCTGCTCTAAGGTCAAATATGGATGAATCCCCTCGAGACGTGGTAACTCTGTTAATCGAATCGCACGTTTCTGCTGAACACGTATTCCATGTTCTAAACCAAAGTAATCTCAGTTCTTGGATGTATACTCATACACTTGATGAAAGATGGCCGACTTTAATTGAATTGATACAAAATGAAACCCGTTTGGTAATCTTCTGGGAGCAAGGAGAGGCTGTAGATTATCCTATGATTCATGATTTCCTTGTTCACAGCTGGACTACAGATTATTCAGAGGATGATACTGATGACATGACTTGTGAGGTCCTTCGAGGCGATGGCCAACAACCGGTTTGGCATCTCAATAATTGGCTTTCAAATTCAGTTGGTTTATCTGATCCAAATAGAGCAGCAGAGACGAATGACTACGAATTTTTGCTTAATCGGGCTTTGGATTGCTGGGAATTTCATGATAGTCGACCGACCTTCATAGCCGTCGATTGGTGGGAAGATGGTGATGTTGTTGCAGTGGCAAGAACCATTAACAAAATGGGTAATTGGTCTGATGAAATACCACAGTTAACTTGAATTGTATCAAAATAGGTATAATCTGATTAACAGAGTTCTATAATGTTAGCATTTCAGGACATTCGTCCTACATTGACAGATGTAGGGAATGTGTATTCAGCAACCCCCATGTCCTGGTATAGTTGTGGCATTTTTCCAGTCTTTGAATAGATGTATAATGCAGTTACAGCTACTTGTTCTGCTGCACTGCTCCACATAATTAACACAGCCATTGCCAATCCACCGAATATTAGGCCTATTGGGCCGATAACTGCCATTAGACCGAAGGTGACTACGGCGATGATTGCGCCGAATAAGAATGTAATAATACCGATTCCTAAGCCTGAACTGATATTCTCCCCCCAGGTTTTCGAGAACATCTGTCTGCTTGACTTCATGCTTTCACTTACACTCTTGCCCTCGATAATCATATGTGGGATCATGAAGAAGGTAAGCATCCACCAAATGGTCGCTCCAATTATTTGTATTATCATTACAAATATTTGAGCTCCACCGTTGTCGCTACCTTTTCCAGCATTGGAGAGGATCTTCAGCAATAGACCAACTGTTCCTGCGATTATTCCCCAAATTATGATGATGTGAATACGCTTAGCTGCTGCGGAGAAACCATCACCAAAAGATGGATCGCCACCAGTTAATCGTATGTGAGAATTAGCGATTATTGCACTATTCCAGAATGTTACAATGATACTGATACTCATGTATCCACCAAATATGAATGCCATATAAGCAGGGGACAAAGCTCCATCTGAGGTTTGAGTCCAAGATTGTTCGAGATACTGAGGAAGACTCATAGCGGCCATAGCACCGATACTCAGAACCCCACACAATAGCATGTAGACCATCAATTCTCCATCTTTACGTACGACGGCCATACTCAGTTTACTCATTTTCCAGCCACGGCCGATAGTATCAAAGAAACCCATACCAGCGACTGATGATTTTCACTTATCACTTTATCGTAGTTTTGAGATGATTTCAATATATTGTACTACCGATTATCATAATCTCATACAGCATTTAATCAAGCCCAAAACCTTCTAGTTCTGGCATATTCAAGTTCGCTGAGATGTATTGCTTCTAGTAAACCATCCATATTGCCGCGTTGAACTTTCCTCATAATTCTTTGACAGGTCGCTTCACCAATCCCTCTACCCATTAGAGCGATAATCGCTTCTTGCTTGCGACTGGCTACCGCTTGAGCATTTTTCTGCATACGGTTTCGATCTTTTATATCATCACTTGTTACCCATGTAACTAGCATTTTCTCCATACCTTCTCTGGCACAGGCAAGCATTCGACCCCCGCAACGCAGGCACTTTCCAACATCGTCCATCTCTCCATATCTAGCGACTCGAAATCTTCGGGTAGAATGGCATTTGAGGCAACAGGTAACCGCTCTTTCGTTTAGTAATCGATGCTTGAGACGCTCTCTTACTTGCTTATCATCCCAATTAGGGAGCATCAGGTCACGTTCGTGGCGTGATGAAAGTCCTAGTGGTCCTGGTGCTGTAACTTCGATTTCGATGTGTCCACTACGAATCGCTTGTAGAACTTCAGCAGCACCGATAGTGTCCATGCGTTCATGAAAGAGTTTGGATAGAACCTCTTCCATTACTATTGTACCGCGGTATTTCTTTAGTAGAGCCTGTAAATTGATACGTCGAGGATCTACCCCATGTCTTAGAATTCCGAAGGTTTTAGCAACCTGGGCAAATCTCCATCTAACCTCTCTTGAGTTTGGTAGGGTAACCGAAAGTACACCTTCCAATGCCTCAGGGGGTGTGTTGCTCAACCAGTCGATAATCTGGGCTGGAGTAACACCTTTCACCTGTAAGGAAATACGGGTTGGTTCAGTGATTAATCGCCCCCACTTTCCAGATTTAGTGCTTGACATCGCCAAAAGGAAATGGCCAAGCGCTTCATTGATTCGAGAACCATGACAACAATTGATAATTAGGGTATTTTCTCTATCTTCGATGGTGATTAATTTGTCTGAGGGAATGGTCCCAGTGACCTCAAGGTGTGCTGAGATTATTTCTGCCAGTAATCCACGACTCTCACCATCGAGGGGATGATCTGTAAATTCAGGCATCTGGTTGAGAGGATTAGGGGTAGTGGGGTTTACCTGAGTATCATTCCAACCGAGGTCTCCGGCGATTGTTCGCCTTAGTTGTCCGATTTCACGAGCGATAGCAGCGGGAGTGGGAGGTAATTCTCCCAGCCAGTGCGGAGCATTTCCAACATCGGAAACCGGTGCTACTAGCAATTCACTTTGTTCGGGGTCAGCATCGATTACCATCCATGTGCGTCCAGCCATTACGAAGCGTCTTGAACGTCCATCTTCTTCTTCACCACCGTCACTTAACGACAGGACGAATGCTTCATCTACAGAACCTAGATTTCTTCGACTAACAGCATCTCTTACACGATATGATTTCTTGTCTGGAATCATCGAAAGATGATTGGTAACCCAGTCTCTAGTACGAGAACCACGAGCAATCCAGCCTTTTTCAAACGGGGGCGGAGGATTGAATTTTAGGGCTTTTAGTTTTTCAGAAACGTCACCAGCTCTTAGATCTGGACGTTCAGGTAGTTCTTCATCACTAAGTTCTACCAACCGATTCCAGACTGCTGCAGGCCATCGATACCATGGTATTTCACTTGGTTTTGAACTGTATTTTATTATCCAACCATCGGCGAGAACCTTTGCAATATTATCACTATCTTCAGGGCGCCAACCCTCAAATTGCAAGGTTTCATTCATGATGTTAGTGAATTGAACCGGAGTAATTGCCCCCCATGAATGAACCATCATCACCATTTGATTAGCGGCGATTGAAAGCGGACGATTACGCCATTCTACCGCTTCGATATCCCCTATCATCGCCCGACGTGCTATAACCGCAGATTCAGCGATATCATCGACTTCCCAGCCTAGAACGTGTCCTCTACCAATTCCGCCGAGGCGATGGTCGGCCCTTCCCACACGTTGTAACATGCGGTCGACAGACCTGGGTGATCTAACCTGAATTATGCGATTGACACTACCTACATCTATCCCCAGCTCAAGACTTGAGGTACAGACCAATGCTTGTAATTCGCCATTGCGCAATTCATCTTCCATCTGCGTTCTAGTTTCGACTGCTAAAGAACCATGATGGACACCGATTCGTAAATCAGTGGCCATCGCTGCCAACCGTTGTGAAATAGTTTCAGCGCTATTACGACTATTGACGAAAACCAGGCAAGGGGGTTCATTACGAATTATTTCGCAAAGACCTCTGAGTGTTGAATGTGCTCTTGGTGAAATCCCTAAGTCGATTGCACCTATGTCGTCATCTGCTATTGGTGAAATAGCCTCGACACTTAGTATGGTTTCCCTTTCACTCATTTCAATAATCGGTATGGCATTAGGACTCAACCAGCGTGCTACTTGTTCGGGATTACCTACTGTCGCAGATAGTCCGACCATCTGGCATTTTGAACCCTTCATCGCAGATAGCCTAGATATTCCAACAGATAGTTGCCAACCTCTTTCACCTGAAGCCATATCGTGAACTTCATCGATTATCACCACTTTCACAGTTCGGAGTAATTCTCGCAGACGAATTCCAGTGAACATTAATTGGAAGGTTTCAGGTGTAGTAATGAGAATATTTGGTGGTTTTTTCACCTGTTTCTGCCTCTGGTAAGGGGTCGTATCGCCGTGTCTAATTCCAACACTCAGACCGACTTCTTCGGCTAATTTTGTTAGCCTGCGATCAACATCCCGGTTCAATGCTCTTAGAGGAGTGATGTAAAGTATTGACAATCCTTGCCATTCTTCTCGTAAGCAGCGATCGAGTAGTGGTAGGATTGCGGCCATGGTTTTTCCAGAGCCAGTTGGTGCGATTACCAGCCCATCATTACCAGATGCTAGAATTGGAATAGCACTTTTTTGAATCGGGGTTTCATCCCAACCTCGACGCTTGAGTATGTCCCCTAGAGAGGGGTGCAACGTACCGAACATCCCCTCCCCCATACACTATATGCCACATCATCTGCTTGATGAGGGCATCGAATGTTCTCAGAGGTCTTCGTATTCGTCTTCGTGCTGTTCCTCTTCCTCTTCGTCCCACTCTTCATCATCGAGTAGGCCATCAGCATTCATTGTAATAGCGGTTTTTGAGGCAGTAACTGCAATTCCGGTTACGGCAAGAAGGGTGATAATAACAAATAACCAAATCAGAGGATTTTCACGCGGACTATCCAGCCAACCTAAGTAAGCAGAATATGCGATCTCGACATTATGTTCTGCTGAATTATCATCATCGTTTACTTCTACAATGTCATTGTCAGAATCAACTACAACTCGAATTCGGTCAATTCCCTCCACCGAAGTCCATAGCGCTGATACGACAAGTATCTCACCTGATTCTATCTTATTCAAAGTCGAGGTAGCGAATGGTTCACTGGAATCCCCCTGATAAAAAGCTACCTTGAATTGAGTAGTAGTTGGCCCTCCGGTATTCATTATTTCTGCTTGGATAGCAACTTCTTGCCCCGGAGATAAGTGATTATCATCCATCTTGATACTAATTACGGATAGTTCAGCTCCAACTGCACCAAGTCTAATCCATTGGCGCTCAAAGTCGTTATCAGCACTGGCTATTTCAGCAATAGGGCTTGCTTCCGAGTTGGAAATAATTGGGAATTCGTTGCCAGCAGCATCCCACCCTGTAAGGTAGAAACCAATCCAGTCGCCTTCCCTAGGTGTTATCTCTCCTCCATTTGTCAAGTCGACAGTTGCGGTCCAATTAACCGATTGTCCATCCTGGAGCATACCCAAAACAGAACTTCCAGCACCGATTGTCATAGTTCTGCTCGCATCTCTCATAACCCAGTGAACTTGTTGTTCACTACCGGTCATATCTGCATCTTCACTACCTTTGAATTCAACTGGAACAGCTGTAAGATCGGTTGTAGATGAAATATCGATGATATTTACGGGGGAGGTTCTACTGACAACTCGAGGTGCAGTATCGTCTACGATCATTCGTAATGTTGTCGATATACTCTGTCCGGTCATGTCTTGGCCATTTCCGGGGATCTCTTTGATTGAAATCAAGCAGGTACGAGTTGGACTATTGGCAAGTGATGCAGCTCCTGAGAGTGGAACTTCGATGGTATAACCGCCATCAGCAGAAAGACTTCCATCAGTCCACATTCTTTCACCATCGAATACTTCGATGATAATACTTTGATCACGAGGAGCAGGAATATTACTACCCTCATAGACAACTCTACCTGTAAATTCGATTCGGTCATCATTGCGAACCCTACTTCCATCGGCAATGAGGCCTGTTCTCGGCTCGCTAATATCTTCAACTAAGAAATCATTTGCAGAAAGGACAAGGTCATTTTCAACAGTGAAGGTATGTTCGTAAATTATGTATCTAGTTGGGTTTACAGCCCCTCTTTCCTTGAATTCAAGTACCAGATCACTTATCTCTTCATCAGGCCAATCCCAACCGATTGTGAAATCCATATTGACTCCAATAAGTGGCATACCTGTTTCAGTTGTGGTTTGAGATACAGTAGAGGTTGGTGACATTGTGATATAATCACTTTCTGACCAAAATATATCCTGTGTTCCTGAATAAGAAATAGTCTGTCTATCCTTTTCTGGATCAGGTCCCTCAAAGTCAAATATCAATGATATATATTCAAAATCGATAACCGTATTTGCATCGATTAATCCAAGTGATATAGACTGTGGTGTCCCTGCATAAATTGGCTGATTATCCTCGTGGCCTTGCCAAATAAGACCAGTAAAGATTGCACTAGAATCTTTACGAGTTCTAAAGGTTGCATCATCGTAGTCAAAACCAGGGCCATTTTCGTAATTCACGGGTCCATCACCGGTGATAGCTGTGTGGTAGAGAGAATTACCAGCTCTATCACCACCATCCCAATAATATGAGACACGGCCCATATTTGGATTCATGGAATGGTCGATTGTAGTCATAAACCACTTGGTGTCAGCATCAGTGGTATTTGTGACGGTTTTCATCACGTACTCTTCGGCATCGGCTTCACCGTTCAAGTTCAAGTCATGAGTTGATTCAACCCAGTAATAGAGTTGTAATTGCTGGGGGTCGCCCACTGCATCTACCACTTCAATGGCCACAGTTTGCAGATAACTCGCTGCCTCATATGACTCGTCATTTGGATAAACCGATAATATTTGAGGCGGAGTAGCATCTACTTTCAGAACTCTTCGCCAATTATCATTTATAGGTAATACCAGAGTGGAATCCCTTTCATTATAGGTTTGAATTTCATAGACGACGCCTTCTTCATTATTTGAGTTAGGAACTTGCACCTGGAGTGAGAAAGAGCCATTGAAGTTGGTATTATCTCTACAATTGGTGCAGACATAACCATCCTGTGAGATTCGGATATCAAATGCATCATCTTTAGGCGCATCAACTGAGTCTGAGAACCATAATGCACCCTGGAAAAGTAGGTCTTCACCAGCAGCAACCCATTCTCCAGTAGCCACATCTTCTCGTGTCATTTCACCGAAATTATCTCTAACTTTCATCCATCCCATGCCGTATGATTGATTCACTCGCATTCCTGTAGCAGAGGTAAGAGCTATTGGTGAAATCCCTGCGTTACCAGAGTCATCAAGGCAATCGACAGTAAAAAGAACATTTTCTTGTTCAGCGAAGTTACTAGTAACTTCGAATATCCAGTGGATTTCAAGCATTCCATTTATCTCTCGGGTAAAGGAGTGATCAGCACTCGTATCAATCCATGAATCCGGGTCGTTGGGTTCGGCAAACCCATCTGTTGAGTCCCACTCAAGAGTTGGTGCTAATCCAACAGGGTTAGCTTTGAAAGAAAGAGTTGCAGACGAAATATCATTCGCGTTTTCGCCGATGATGTGACGTGTGATAATCTCATACGGAGCATCTCTTGAATGGAGAATTTCTCCCTCTGGGAAACTTATGTCCAGATTAATCGTATTCATGACATATGTTACTGAAAAACTTTCAAGGATTAATATTCCAGATGATTTACTCGATATGTCGATTGAAATATTTTCGAAGCCAGAACCGCTATTCGGTATCAATGAGTTGAATGCATCATCAAAGTCATTTTCGTTCAAAGTAGAGGTACCAATAAAAGTCCCAGAACTTTTCCATTCTTTTGAACCATCAGAGCCGATATCTATCGCGGCCTCTTGTGGAGCATCATTATGGAAAGTGATATTGATATCATGTAGCATGGGGGTTTGGGTTCTAGCAGAACCTGAAATATAAGTCACATAGACGTATAGATATCCGCTTGTTAAAGTGATGGCGTTAGTATCTCCATCAGCGAATTGAATTGCATTCACCGTCGAGGTACTTCCTTGCCTTAGTTCAACGGTAAAGGTAGTACTAGCAGGAATTGTTGCATTGTAGTGAATAGTCATAGCAGCAGGCATACTTTGCTGAGTGAATGATAGAGTCCTAAGATAGAAATAACCACTTGAGGAATATGAGCTAGTATATTCAAGATTTACTAGGTCGAGAATAGGTGTGACGCTCGCGCTACCATTCAACCATGCTTTCCAACGTAATTGTGTACCTGAAGTCGGAAATGAAATCGTCTGCTCGGGGAGTATTGATTGCCATGTTCCCCCACCATCATTTGAAACCGATAATTCGATTGATGTTTGGCTTGGGATGAAACCGACAAGAGCAGATAGTTTCACCCGATCGATTGCCAAACTCAAGAATTTGGTTGGAGATGTAACCGTTGACATTGATGATGACGGTATTCTCGCATCGGTGACCGAACCGTCGCCATATTGCAAAATTTCATGCACTTTTGCAGTACATGTCGACTTGTAATAACAGGTAAATGCTAGTTTCCCATCTTCACTCTGTTCCATGCCGTAGTGAGGCGTTCCTGAAAATTCTTGAAACCCCATTCGTTCGATAAAACCACCAATCAAATTGTGATAGTGATGATTGCTCTTTGAACTACTATATTCGCCTGTGATAATCAGTGGGAGGTTGACAACCAATCCATTAGAGGAGGATAATTTGTAATCATCAGCATCACCAAGATTCCATTGTTGTTGTATGTTTAATGGATTGCTGGTACTTACTTGGTATAGATGACGGGGATAATTAGCCTGAAAATTAGATTCGTAAACGTATAGATACATCTCTCCAGTATCTTCATCGATATCGATGCCTGCAGGTTGAAATGGATAACTCATTTGCCAACTAGAATCGCAATTCCAAGTTGTTTTCGCAGCATTGAGTGTCCATTTGGCAATGACTTCGTAATTATAAGATACAGTCCACATTACCCCTTCTCCTCCGTTGGTAACATCATAGAGATAGTAATCAGCGCCAAAATGACAGGTGTTTATTGCTAGATTAGCCGCTCCTTCGTAATCACCAGTACTTCTGTTGAATCTCATCACAGCAGGCGCCGTCGTGAAAGAAGTAGTACTCCAATGCAATACGTGAACCTCATTTTCATCAAAGGTAACAGGGCCTGGATAATTCCATGCAGCACTGGTATCTACAGATAGTGAAGATTTCTTTTCGGTCAGCCCACTATATCCTTGGTCGCCATTAGCGACGAATTCTCCAGTAGTATTGTGGAAACCGGTAGTTGAAGAAATATCTCCTGCTTTCTCAAGCGGGTATGACCCAATGCTTGTTTGCCCTTTTAGTGAGATAGAATCGAGAGTTGATTCTAGATTATATCGATATCCATAATTGAATCCCGGCGGAGTGTTCTGCCAAGAATTACTTCCGACCCCGCCAAAATCGCTATCAGTACTGAGATTACCATAGGATTCACTTGCTGGAACACCAGTCATTGTGAACTGAGAATCGGTGACCACAGCGCCATAAGGAATTGAGATTTCCCCTGCATTACTATTGCCAGTACCGGTAAATATATGAGTGGAGGAACTTAGCCCATTTGTAAATTTAGTTTCGGTAACTTCACCTGATATAGTGGGCACAAAGACCACTGTAAGCATGAGTATAGACATTAGAATTGCGCGCTTCATCATCATCATCTCCAACGTGGGCCAGTGGCCCACGCGAGGTATTTGATTTCAATCATCCCCTTTATCGTTCAGAATTTGTAATGACAATGCTCATGAATGGCCGATGACCTTGAGTGAACGAGGGGAAACAATTGGGCATCATCGGAAACCTGTGGGCGAAATGTGAAGGGAAACAATTAGCGATATGCGCGACCGCAACTTTTGCCTTTACCTTATTACTAATTTTTTCACTATTCCATCTTGGATTTATGCAGGATACAGAAGGCTGGGATGAGTTAACTGGCTTGGCGATCTCATTACTGGTATTTTCTTTAATCGGTCTATTCATATCCGCTCCAGAGTTCCTTCATCTCAAAGGTCTTGCCAATCTTATCAATGAATTGATGGAGATAACAAGCTCTGCTGAATTACGACGTAGAATTAGCGAAGGATCAGATGCTGCTGCTAAATTACGCGGTGGCCACGAACTGGCTTGGAACTCCTTCCTCGAAGAGAAGGGATTGAAAAAGCGCCGCTGAGAGGCGTGGCTATGGCGAAGCAAGATCCGCTTCTCGGTCTAGTCCGAGAGATTATTCTCGCAGTGGGAATGATAGCGATTATCATTCTTGCACTTTGGGCTCATACCGGCTCTATGCCCCCTCTTGTAGTAGTAGAATCAAGTTCGATGATTCATGACAAATCAGGTGAGGTTGGTTCGATAGATGCTGGTGATCTGATTCTCGTACACAAACGTGAATGGTCCGATGTGATTACGTTTGCAGAAGCGACAGATACCACCAATGCAAATTTCGGCCATGAATCACATGGATTAGCGGGTGATGTAATTATCTACGAGCGTAATGGCGAAGAAGGAACACCAATTATCCATCGGGCTATTCTAAGAGTGATACCAAACCGAACTGCAGTTGTGGTCAATAATAGTTGTGAAGAGGGCGTCCACGACCAATCGGTTGGAATTTGCATCTTATCATGGGACGTTCCAGGCACTGAGATTAGAGACGCGGAGAATATCTCAATCAGCTTTGATGGAATCAGTGCCGGAAGGTATGACTGCGGCGTTGAAGCCCATGGTAATATGATACTAAATGTAGTTGAGTGGAGACCAGAACACAGTGGTTTCCTCACTCTTGGCGATAATAATCATTGTTCGGTCGATCAAGGAAGTAAAGCCGTACCTGGCTCAAGTGGTGTTTACAGTGCCTCAGGGGTAGTTGGGCCGGTTAAAGCAGATTGGCTTATCGGGGTTGCCGGTGGTGAAATCCCTTGGCTAGGCGTTGTCAAACTGATGGTAAGCGGAGATGATTCTCCTGGAATAATTCACGTTCCTAATAGTTCATTTTTCTGGCTTGCAGGACTTATTGTTGCATTATTATTGGCTCCAATAATTCTTGAACCGATTGGAAAGAGAATGATAGCGACATCTCCTGAATTAATTGAGGCTCAACGCGAAGACGCTCTTGATGCAGTGGTTTCTTTGCTTGGCGAAGAAGAAGAAGAAGAATAATAATAATAATAATCATTCGTCAGCAAGCAGATGTTCAGTATTTTCTAGAATAGTTGAAATCTCAGTCATGGTGTCTTTGAGCATAGTTAATTCAGCCTGTTCAAGCATTCGACCAATGGTCTCTCTACTTCTTTTCATATTAGTGATATGTCTATTCTTTTCTCGAGGTTTACTTTGTTCTCCTCTCATATCCATCAACCATTCTTCCAACAAAGCCCCTGCCCATTCTGGGGATCGGAGCCGTGCTGCAAGAATCAATTCGTCCTTACGATGCTTAAATCGGACCGAACCGTCTGCCATTCTTCTGGTTTGAATAGAGCCAGGGGACCAAGTTTCTAATGCGATTGAAATGTGCTTCTCCTCAACGATATTATCGTCTTCATCCAATTGAAGATCAACAACGAGTACCATTCTCTCAAGTCTGATAAGAGACTGTACGATATCTTCTTCATCAGCCCACGTAAGAATTTCGTGAGGCTTCTCTCCGAGAAGATGTTCGCACCAATCTCTTACGACTTGTTCTCTGTTCTCCACAACCCTTCGATTCATGACTAGGACATATGTCTTACGCACACGCATTGAAGAGGTACGACTGTCTGGCGTATTCATGGGAGCAGGTTGGTTATCGATCAGCCTCAGCTGGCAAGTCATTCTAATCTCAATAATGGCTTGGTGGCTATTATTGCGATATTGGGAGCGTACAGGTAAACTAGATGATTGGGATGCAACTAGAGTATTTGGCGTAATTCTGATGATGCGTACTTCAGCAGGAAATAAATCGCTAGAAATTATATCCAAACCCAGGAAATTTTGGCGTGCCTATGGTGAGGTCTCATTGTGGGTTTGTTGGGCTGCTATGGCTATTGTAGCATTATTGCTAGTGTTGACATTTATCTCGGCATTACTATCACCAAATTTAGCAGACCCTCCTTCTCCTTCGGAGTTGGTAGCAATCCCTGGCTTGAATCCCATGATTCCTTTGGGTTGGGGAGTGATTGCATTCGTTGTTTGTCTAGTTATTCATGAGTTTGGACATGGTATTCAAGCACGCGCTCATGGTATGAGAATTCGTAGTTTTGGTCTACTGATGCTTGGTCCATTACCCCTAGGGGCATTTGCTGAACCAGAATATTCAGAGATAACAGAGGCGCCAAAAAGGGAACGTCAACGGATGTTTGCTGCAGGCCCGGCGACTAATATTTTTGCAGCGATAATAATCGTACTTTTGATGGGCGGGATCGCAGGACATTTCGTAGCCGCAAGTCCAGGAGTACATGCTTCTGGTATTGTATTAGGTGCAGGTGCAGATGAAGCTGGTTTACAACCTATGGATGTAATCACTGCAATAGACGATAAACCAGTTGAAAATCTTGATGACTTCAAAGATGTGATGTCACAATACTCTGCTGGAGATTCAGTTACATTACAAGTTGTTAGAGTTGAAGGACAGCGCGAGAATTTGTTAGTAAACTTCAGCGACAAATATGACTATTATTCCGAACTTGGCTGGAGTGCAGATAACCTTGAAGCCGCAGGTGTCGTAGAAGGTGATCCATTCTTAGGTGTTGAAGGCCTTGCAGAAGGTACTGCTGGAATCGATCGTTTAGCAGGTCCTCTTTCTCCACGTTATCAAGGCGGGATTGGGAATTTGATAATCGATGTACCAATCCACGCGCTTAACATTCTAATAACGCCCTTCCAATATCAAGGGGTTGCAATTCACCCAGCGCAAGAGAAAATGTTAGCAGCAGATGATGGTTGGTTTGCATCACTGATAGGTATCTCAGGATTGCTCTTCCTCACCAATCTATTCTTTTGGCTAATTTGGGTAAATATTCTTCTCGGTTTCACAAATTTAATTCCAATGATACCTTTTGATGGGGGGCATTTATTCAAAGATCTCGTGCATTCGGCAATGTCGGGGATTCGCAGCATCGGTAAACGCTCTGGATTATGGAAAATACATCCATTATGGGTTGAACATATTTCTAATAAGGCCTCTTCACTATCCTCTTTAGGCTTATTGATAGTGATTCTTTCGATAATGATCATGCCCTATCTGTGAGAGGGAGAGCAACCGATAAATGGTTATCTTCAATGATACGATCGAATTCTTTTACCCTCTGTTCAAGAGCTTCAATCGAATCCTTTGTGCTATTAGTACGACAGACGATGTCTATAAATTTGTGTAATGGCAAACCTTGTTGCCAATCGAGGAATGGCTTTCCATTTCTGGTAAGTGGTAGCGCAGGAATTCTACGTTTGAGGAGATTCATTCTGCCAGCATTGGTATTGGTTTCTACTCTGAATATCCGCCACGAATCGCCTCTTACTCCTTTCAATCTATATGCATAAAGTGGCATCAGTTGACATCTGATGCCCTCGTCTCTCATTTCTTCATATTGAGTCCAAGTTCTTCCTGAAAGATACAATTTAGAAACCTTACAAGATTTAACTTCTATTGGAAAGCACATGTCTCCCCTAAGTGCTAGAAGATCACCTGAACCATCCATGCCACTGCCTGCAGCTCTAACCACGAGAAAAGGTCTGTCAACTACCTGCATTGCACTGGCAGTGGTCATATCATCGCAAGAGCGAGTAACCGCCTTCACTCCGGCAGTACTGCCGGCGAGAACAGCGCGCAATTCTCTCTCATATTGGCTGGACACAGTTGACAATTCTGTCAATCGTTATTGATGACTTCGGTGGCATCACTATGTTGAAAGGCTTGTTTCCCTACTCTCGGCTGTGGAGCCGATAGCGATTTACACCGATGATTTTCGGCTGAGTTTCCGTTTGGTGGGCGAATTAAAACGTAGAGGTGTATTATTTGATGTTCTTGATTTCAAACGCGACCCTAAACCTTCAGGTATTTGGCTTGGCTCAAATGAGGAAGTAGCAAATTGCATTGGCATAGGCCGGGGCATTGGTGTTTCAATAGAAACAGTGAACCTCAGTGTAGAAAGAGCGGTTCATTTAGCCAGAGGTCTTGATTCCGCGGTTTTTCTGACTTTCGGAATCGATCCAGGACCACGTCCGGGGATTGCTTGGTTGTCTGATGGAGTATTGGTCGGTACTGCGCAATTGGAGTTTGTCGATGATGTTATTGACCATATCTTAGCAATAGCATCATTATTCGAATATGATCGTTTGCGTGTAAAGATTGGTGATGGCTCACCAGTGATTAGAGATAGATTGGCAAATCTATTGATTGCTCGTAGTATCGAGGTACAAATTGTTGATGAGAAACAAACCTCGAAAGGACCACGCCATAAATCTCATGCTACTGCGGCTATTAGAATTGCAATGCTCAAAGGATTCAAAGTAATGAAAAAGCGTCATCTCGAAGTCACAAATGGCGAGATAAAAGAGTTACAGAGAAGGTCTAGAACTGCGAGCAATGGCAGACTAACCATTGCAAGTGATTTGTCAAGATCAGTCGCAGTCGGCCGTCTTTCGTTAGATGAAGCAATCGATATACAGATAAAAAGGTCACACTGATTAAATTTCGTTTGTGGTATCTATTCCTGGTAATTGATCTTCAGATTCGCGATATACAGTGCGCATATTCTTGATGAAATTACGCTCTTTAACAATAATGGTATATTCGTTAATCCCGGGGTCCTCTTTGCCATTCAAGATCCCAAGTATTGTTTCAAGGGTTAGACGAGCACCTTCTCTGTGTGGATAAGCAAATACGCCCATTGATAGAGGTGGAGCCATAATCGATTTAACTCCTTTTAGCCCCTTGATAGTATCAAATAAATTTGCATATGCTACAGGAAGTAAATCTCTTCTTGCTTCATCTTGGTTTGGACGTCGACAATCAGGTGCAACAACATGGATAATATGCTTGAATTTTCCTTTGAGGCCATATGGTTTTGTCACTACATTTGTGGTTACGGGGCAGGGTGGCAGGTTGAGTTTTCGCTGCTCAACACTAATCGCTCTGCATTTTTCAGTCAATTCTTCTCCAGCCGCTTTGTGAATATTACCATCCAAGGTTTCGCGTCCAGATAATCTATTATTTGCAGGCGCGATAAGAACATCTGCCTCTTGTTGGTGTAATTCACCTCCAATGACGCGTAATACGCCCCATTTGCAGGTTCTCGCCATATACAGTTCGACCATCGGCCCACGCAGAGGAGGCGCCGTACATATTCCCATCGCTTCACTATCGATTTGAAGTTCAATCCGATAGGTACTCGATAGAGATTATACCATACGCAGTATCCCGAAGCACGTGGATAGAAAGTTGTCGCCGGTTTTCTTTGCCTTTCTCATGCTATTGAGCGGAGCGTCTTCTTTTTTCACACCCGAAGCCGGCACATTGCCGTTAACGAGTACTTCCATTTACTCTGAACAGACTGATATCTGGAATGAAACACCGCTTAGGACCATCGCGGTAAATGGAGGTTTTACTCTTGAATCATTGCAGGATTACAGTGATGTTGGGGTGCTAATTAACAACCAAAGCGAAGCCAGCCGAACTATAGGTTGGGCTTTCGTAAGTGCAAGGAATATCAGCATAGAGCGAGTATTTCTCTTCACAAATGAATCCACACCGAGTTCTGAAACTATCAACCGCGAAAAATTCAATACTTATTTTGCTGAACCTTTGAGCCTGATGTTAGCCAATCGTAATCTCACCGAGGAATTGAATTATCTCGTTACTACCAAAGGCATACCTCTACGGATCGATGGTGGGCTAGATAAAGCGAGTTTCGATCAAGAGATTTCATTACTCGAGGGTTGGTATCATGCCGATATTGGAACCGATTACTGGACTCAGCATACCTATGGGCCACTCGCTGGTAAAGAAATCGAGGCATTCTCACGGGAGGATTATGGCTTTTATTTAGTGACAAGGCTAACCGGATATAATGTCCAAACCGCTCTTGACTTAATCGAAAAGGCAAATAATAGTTTTGGCACTCGAGGTAATTTCGTTTTGGATTTGGCTACAAATCGTAATGATTCAGGGTACAAGTATTGGAATGATGACCTCTATGTCGCAAATACCACGCTAAATCAAACCCTTGGATTACCCACAATATTCGATGACACCTCTTTGTTCCTCACCAATATATCCAATGTAATGGCATATGCATCATGGGGTTCAAACGATAATAGTTGGGCGCAGAATATTTTGACAAATGGCGGTTTAGATGTTAACGATACAACCTGGTCTAGTGGTTCTCAATATTGGAATGCGACATCTCCCAGTTTATCATCAGGCGATGGATTTGATTGGAGTTATCAAACTCAAACTAAGAATGCAGGAAGTGGTGCTTTAGAGGCTTCACTTTCAACGGTTTGTAATCAAGAATCTGGAAGGAATGCTCCAGGGATATATGCTGAATATTTTGATAATAATGGAATTAGTTTCAATACTGCTTCCATGCCTGATTTAATGATTAGAACTCCAGATCATATACGATTGGAAAGCAACCTCGCATATTCATCTTCCTCACAGGCTTATCAAGGGCTCGACAATCGTTTCAAGAATGACTGGGGTGCAAGATTTAGCGGACTAATCGACATCCCTGAAATAGGAAATTGGACCTTCTATCTTACAACTGATGATGGTTCAGAATTATGGCTTGATGACAATAGTATCATTCAGAATTATGGTTCACATGGAATGAGAGAGATATCACATACTTTGATGGTAACAGAAGGACTTCATGATTTTAGAATAGAATTCTTCCAAGGAGGTGGCCCGCATGGCTTGCAATTTTCTTGGGAAGGGCCAAATCAGAGTAAGAGCATAATTCCAGCTTCAGCATTTTTTGTTTCAGGTAATAGTACTCCTTCACAGAATTCACTAATACACAAATGGGACTTTGAAGAAGGTTCAGGGAATCTCGCCAATGATTCGGTAGTGAACGGTAGTAGTTTTTCTCTAAATGGAATGGATTCTACCAATTGGAGATCATGTGTGGATGGCGATTGTCTCTGGTACGATGGCGTCGATGATTATTTGCAGGTAGATGTTGATGATTGGGTTGGCAACTTTACCATTAGTCAATGGGTTTGGGCTAATACCAGTTCCCAACCTACCTACGCCTCAACCTTTGCAATCGACAATAATGCTGGTTCTAATTATTCATTCCAACATGCAGTCATCAATGGGGAATGGAAAATGCACAACAATCAATCATATTCATTTGGAATTGTGGAACCACAGGAATGGGTTCATCTAGTTACAGTATTCGATAACGGGCAAACGAGACAATATTTGGATGGAGTCTTGGTTGGCACAAACTCATTCCCAAATGGTTCTTTCAATAATATTGATTTATACAAATTAGGAGTAAACCGTGCTGGTAGTTCTTATTTTGAAGGAATGATAGATAATCTGAGAATTTGGGACACTGCTCTTAGTAATGGTTCAGTGACATCATTGCATCGTGAAATCTACAATGATTGTTCAGCTTATTCAGGACATGGCCAAACAGTGGCCTCGATAACGCAAACATTTACTGTTCCATTGGATTATGAAAATCACGCTTGGATTTTATCAGCACAGGGGATGCGTACTGGTGGAGTATATGGTGAATTTGAAACCGAAGTAGAATCATTAGATGTGAATGGTGCAATAATTGCTACAAATAAGTCGTTGAGCAAAGCATTCACCACATCTTGGGAAGCAGCTAGTTTGAGATACCGTCCTCCTTCAAACACACACGCTTTCAAAATAACAATTTCATTAGATATCGTTTCTACATCTACAGATGGCTCATTATTCCTTGATACAGTCAATTTACAGCCCATTCGTCCTCATAATCAGTGGGCGAATGGTTCAATCGCAGAAACTGCGGTTTCTACCGGGGGCCGTTCTTTCAATTGGGACACTTCGTACGGGCAATCTTTGGTTGCAGATTTATTGGAAGATGGAGTTAGTGGTGTCAAAGGTTACGTCTATGAGCCATATATCACTGCGATTAGTTATCCTTCAGTATTGCATTCTACCTACGCCCAAGGATATACGATGGCTGAATCTTATTATGCTGCAAACACCTTATCTGGCTGGATGGGTGTCGTAATCGGCGATCCCAAAATGGCAGCATTTGCCAATGGGTTGCATGATATCAATATCATAGATGTCCGAATGATAAACAATGCTTCTAAAGGTCAGAATACGACAATGGAAATCGCCCTTGAGAATCTATCTCCAGGTCAGGCCAATGGTTCAATTACCCTCAGAGACCTTATGGGTGGAATTATCCTTACTGAGATGACAATCTCTCTTCCAGGTGGTGACCAAGATGGCAGTAGGGCTATCTTGCAATTGCAATTCAATTCTAGTAGAATTGGTTGGAATGAACTTGTAATAAGTTATGATTCTGATGATTCGGTAATGGGAGAACGTATTGTCGATAATAATGATCACAGAATTAGAGTGTGGGTAAATAGCCCACCTGTAATCGAACAAATTTATTGCGATTCCAGCGTATATAGTAGGGGAGACACTTTCGGTTGTACCGTGATTGCCAATGATGATAATGAGGTGACTGCGGTGATGATTGGCTGGAGTATTACCGATATGGACGGTAATACAACTTCTGTGACATGGTCTAATGCCGGTAGTTCCGATAAATTGACTTGGTGGACGTCTTTCCAACTAGGAAGTGATGTTCCATTGGGTTGGTTAACAATTACTGCAAAAGCAATTGATGCTTCAGTTCAATCTATATCAGGTGTAATGACGAATATATCAGAGGTAGTCGATGCTCAAGCGAGATGGTATGGAGTTCATGTCGAGGGAGTTGATTCGGATAGTTGGAGCGGGGCTACATATCTTCTAACCAAACCAATAGCAGGAGTGCATCGCGGTGAAATAATATATCTCAGAACTTGTGTAATCGATCCCGATCATGATATTATCACTGAGAAACCCATCATCAGTGCTTCTAAAGGAATACTCGGTGAAATAGTCCTTGAAAACGATTCTATTGGCGATCAGAACTGTTATTCATCCACATTGTTGATTGAAGTGATGGATGAATTAGAACCATTCCTAATACCATTCACTCTTACCCTTGCTACCAATGCTGGGACCGTAATCTCTTCCCGGGAGATAAAAATCGTCGATTACGCCCCTAGTATAAGTCTCGAAATTGTTGGTAATGATGGAGAAATCAAAGATAGGCTTCACGGCAGTGGCAGAGAAAATGTCAGAATAACAATCGAAGACTTCGATGACCCAATTACCACAGCCAGCGGAGAGATGAGTTTGGCTTGGCCCGGATACCAAGCGATAAGCAGTACTTTCTATCTAGAAGCAAATCAAACTGAGATTATTCTACCTATCGCAGCGCCATCGTTTGCACTTGAAAGCGGTGAGGTAATTATCGAGGTCACGATTCAAGGATTACACCAAAGTGAGAATAGTTCAATTATAACGATTCCATTATTGTTAAGGCCACCCGAGATTATTTCCTTGAAGATATGTGATGAATTAGGTAATGAAATCGATGAATTGATGCTTGGTCATCCTGCATATGCCTTTGTTTGGGTAAATTCAGATAGAGATCTTTCTACCATCTCAACTACACTTTTCCAAGATGGATGGGCTGCAGATGCGCCTGAGCAACAAGATTACGAAAATAATTGTGCACAAGTTTACAATGATACCGAACTACATATGTTCAATATATATCCTGATTTGGCATTCGGAGAAGGCAGTGGGTTGATAAAAACCACAATTCGTGATCTCGATGGCTTGTCGATTTCACAACAGATATCACTGCAATTACGATATGCTCCTCCGGTAATAGAAACCAACTTCCCTGTAAATACAACCGCGGGGAAAACAGTCAATTTCCAAGTAATTGTTACAGATGCCGATGGTGTTGAAAATACAGAATGTGCTATAACTCTCTTTCAGGGAGTGGATCCGATTTGGGATTCAAGTCAAACCGTCTCTGAAATAGATGGCAGTGGAGTTTCGACATGGACGTGGCTTGTTCCCAAGAATTTAGAGGGAAACCTAACTATTTCGATTATTTGTACGGATCCAACTGGACAGTCTACAAGAGTCAATGATACTATTAGAATCGACGCTCCTCTCCCTTGCTTAAATTGCCAGACAGAAGACCTCAATGATGAGGTTGAGTCCGGGGTAAAGATGACTACAGTAGCATATCTTGGTATTGGGTTCGTGATTGTTTTAGTAATAATAAGCTCCTTTGCATTTACATTACGGCGTAAAGAAGAGATCCCAGAAAGCGAATGGTTTGCTGAACAACAGGAATCATTGCAACTCCCTACACTCGATGATTTACCGGGTAATGAAGTGGAAATAATAGATGAACGTATCCCGGATGGTTGGACAACTCAGGAATTCATATGGTGGCTTGATGGTCCAATCCCCGAAGGTTGGGACGAGGATGATTGGTATAATTACCGGCTGGATAATGAGGATTTACGAGAGGTAACCTCTATCCACCAAGAGGGTGTGGAGTGAGCATGGCAGTCGGTTATGTTCTCATCAATGTTAAGCCCGGAGAAGAGTTTTCGGTGTATGAACAGGTGAAAGACATGGATTATGTGGTCGATGCAACGATTCTTTTCGGTGACTATGACATCATTATCAAATTGAGCGCTAGCGATCTTTCTATCATAGCAAAAACCGTTGTTGATACTATTAGGCAACTTCCTGGTATCACCGATACCAAGACCTTAGCCGGCGCAGATGTATAAACGTCATACTGCGCCAAAGTGGGCTGTGGAACCGTGCTACTGCGTCCATTATTAGCCGCAGCATAGCGTTTTTAAGCAAAAATATTATATTCTTTGTTGGTTCGTGTGCCCTACGAGGTATATAGAATGGGTGAGAAGAAATACTTCGTCCTGATGTCAGGAGGAAAGGATACCAGCCAAGTGTTTGCAAGCAGACAGCCAAGAGGAGCCGCATTAAAAGCAGCAACTCGAGGATCGACCAGCATACGCCTAAGAGAACGTGGAACCAAGAGAGTTCACTGTTTCAAGGGCTGGGTCGATACTGTAGCTAAGCCAGCAAACGGACCGGCATGGCTTCCTGACAAGATCAAGAAGGCGAACGTTAAGAAGCTCGGAATCGAGCATCTCTGAGGCTCTTTGAGCACTCAGACGTCACTCCCTTACGGGAAATTGTCCCTACCGGCGCCTCGGCGCCGGGTGGGACCTACTCTTTTCTTACAATTTGCAGTTTAATGTGATTTCATTCACAGTCTCGTAACATCATCGTCACGGACATACTTTCGTGATGGAATACTTCTAATTCGTCGAAATCATGACGGGCATGAAATCGCATTGATTTGGGATTTGGTGGTTTTAGACTGACTTCGGCAGCGACAGGACGGTTTTTTTCTTGTGCGTATGCGATGACCTTCTGGTAAAGAAGTGAACCAATCTTTCGATTTCTATGCTTTTCTGAAACTGCAATTCTATCGACATAGAGGAAATTATCGTAGCGCTTGTTAAACCATGCATAGTTCAGGCTTCCATATCGGGTTTTAGGAGGTAAACAGAGGACAAAACCCACCAGTTCATCTTCTTCAAAAGCCCCGAGTGGAAGTTCTGCAAGATTGAGCAAATCAATAATATCATTTTCAGAAACTTTACCAGTACCAGGTAGTCCTTCTTCATTGATTCTCCAAAGTGAGGGAGCATCTTCATTACGAAGTGTACGAAATATCATGATTGCTGCAGATGACTTCAGGCAATAAGTTTACTCCAAATCAGAGGTTAATATTACGAATGGCTTACGCAAAACCCAGTAAACAATAATTACACTATTCGGGTAATTTAGACCGGAATTGAACAATAAATGAAACCCATAAAACCAGTACTGCAGTTCCAATCAGGTAATTGTATGACATCAATTGATTCAAACCCCATAATCCAAGATAGAATGTCGCTATAGCTATAGCCAAAGCACTCATCAACAACGGAGCAAATTTCAATCTTGGATCAATAAAGGTATAGACATAGAAACCGCCGCCATAGAATGCAAAAATATAGGCGAAAACCACGTAAAGAAGACCAAAAAACAACCCGAATACAGCGAATTCAGGATGTAGTATAGGTTGAATAATAATCAAGTCAACAGCAATGAAAATAGCTGCTAAATTATGCATTAATTGATTATGAAAGTTGAACATATTCTCGTTAATCCGTCCAATTTTCACCTCCTCTGGCAGAATTATGTGACGAACAACTGTCGAGGTTAGGAAAGAAGACCCAGCTGCAGCCGAAAAGAAAATAATTACAGCGATATCCATCAATATCGGTACAGTAGTTCCAATTAGTATCGACAAAGTGACAATACCAGAAAGAAGGAAATAAAGTATGTTGATCAACAAAGTCCAACTACTGAAAGTGACAAAATGCTGAATGCCGACAGGGTGAATGATCTCTTCAGTTCGCTCTTTATGACGTATAACTGGCATGAAGCCAGGAGTTTTCCTAAACATGTAAACAACTGCAGATAATCCTACTATCGCACAAACAAAACGCCATATCACTACAAATCCCAATGGAGCCCAAGATGTATGAAATGTAGGGGAACTATCTTCAATTAGTGAAAAAAGATTCCATTGGAAGAATGCAAGAAGGCAAAATATACTTGTTAAAACCAATGACAATATGGTGTAAGGGGTCGAATCCCGTTCGCCATATCCGAGAGGCAGGCCCATTTGTGGCCCTCATAAAGATTCATTCAAAGTCCTTTGTAATAATGCAGACGAGATTCATTCGAGCCTATGATTTACATTGTGATAATAATCACAGACTACTCATACCTCACCGTTGTGGCCGGCTCATGGGTGAAACCGGTCCGTTTCGTCGTCTCCTTGGGCACATGGGCGATCACAAAGGAACAATCCGATTGGCTTCATTCTGTTCAATCACCAATAAAGTCTGGGATCTAGCCCCTCCGCTATTGATTGGTTTGGCAGTCGATGTGGTGGTCGAACGCGAAGATTCATTTCTTGCTTCATTGGGTTTTGTTAACCCATGGCACCAACTAATATTGCTCTCAGTACTAACTTTTGTCATTTGGGGGCTGGAATCTCTATTCGAGTATTTCTATGGCATTCTTTGGCGAAATCTAGCCCAGACAGTTCAACACGAATTACGGCTAGATACTTTTGCACACGTTCAACGCCAAGGGATGGGATGGTTTGATGAACGGCAAAAAGGTGACATCCTTGCAATTCTCAATGATGATGTCAATCAGTTGGAACGTTTTCTCGATAAAGGTGCGAACGACTTGTTACAAGTCTCGACCACAGTCGTAGTAGTTGGTGCGGTATTCATCGCTATCTCCTGGCAAGTAGCATTGTTTGCAGTTCTTCCAATCCCACTGATTGTGTGGGGTTCTTTCCGTTATCAACGTAGTCTCGAACCACGTTATGCTGAGGTCCGTCGCGCTGCTGGAGCCATGAATTCATTGCTAGAGAATGATCTCTCAGGTATGTCAACGATTCAATCCTTCACAGCTGAAGAGCGGGAAATAAAGCGCGTCGAGGAACTTAGCAACGTCTATCGCGAATCAAATCGTCAAGCGATTCGTCTATCTGCAGCGTTTACTCCTTTGATTCGAATGGCCATTCTATGTGGCTTTACGGCGACATTACTCCTTGGTGGTTGGATGACCCTTGAGGATGAATTGGCAGTAGGTGCATATTCAGTACTTGTCTTCATGACCCAGCGTTTGTTATGGCCACTAACACGATTGGGTGAAACATTCGATCTTTACCAAAGAGCAATGGCATCATCAACGCGAGTGCTCGATGTCCTTACTTCACCAACCGAAGTAATTCAGGGAGATTACTCTCCTGATTCCAAAATCATCGAATCGACATCAATCATATTCTCAGATGTCGATTTTTCTTATCCAGGGCGTGATCCTGTATTTTCCAATCTAAATTTAGAATTACGCTCTGGAGAAACCGTTGGAGTAGTAGGTTCAACAGGTTCTGGTAAGACAACTTTGATTCGTTTGCTATTGCGATTTGCTGAACCAAATAATGGTACTATCGAATGGGCTGGAAAGCCACTACATGAATGGAAATTAGAGCGCCTGCGTTCATCTATGGCCTTGGTAGACCAACATATCACATTATTTCCAACAACTATTATGGAAAATATTCGGTATGGTAATCCTGATGCTGTCGATGCAGCGGTCCTTGAAGCCGCTAGTCTTGGTGAAGTCACCGACTTTGTTGAAGCGCTTCCCGATGGTTGGGAAACATTGGTTGGTGAAGGCGGCCATCGGTTATCAGGAGGCCAACGTCAACGACTTGCAATCGCAAGAGCCGTTCTCAAAGATGCCCCTCTCCTCATTTTAGACGAAGCAACATCTGCTGTCGATAATGAAACTGAGGCAGCACTCCAGCGTTCGATCAACAAGATTTCACAAAATCGTACTGCTGTAATCATTGCACACCGTTTATCGACAGTACGCAATGCAGATAGGATTCTAGTGTTGGACCAAGGCAAAATTGTCGAGGACGGCTTACACGAAGATTTGCTGACATTAGACGGCATTTATGCACGAATGTGGGCTATTCAAACCGGTGAACAGATTTGACTACTTAGTTCTCCAAGTTGAGTTAGGAATTATTATATCCTTAAATCATAACTTTAAATTGATAAATTGCCGAAAAACAATCAAACAATCACGGTTGTGCCAAATGAGCATTTTTCTATTCGTAAACAGAAGTATAAATGGTAAACCCATGACAAATAATTCATGACAGACTCATACCTGATAGTTGGTGGAAGTAGCGATATTGCCCTCATTCTTGCCAAGCGATTGCTCAAAGAACAACACAATGTCACGATTCTTGCTAGAGACATTGCTCGATGTTCCGAAATACAGGCCTTAGGAGCGGAAATAATACAGGGTGATGCGTTGGATGCCTCAGCGGTTTCTGCTGCAGTAAGTGCTGCACAAGAGCGTGGAGATGGCTCCATTGCAGGGGTTGCTCATTTGGTTGGTTCATTGCTAATTCGTCCACCTCACAGCGTTAAAATCGAAGCATTCAACGAAGTTATCCATACAAATCTTTCAACAGCTTTCCTGACACTTTCAATCGCATGTAAGGCTATGCTTCGTTCAGGCGGCGGCCGTTTGGTATTCATCTCCAGTGTCGCAGCGAGTCTTGGTCTTGTAAACCATGAAGCGATTGCCGCTGCAAAAGGTGGTATCGAATCTATGGTTCGGACTGCTGCTGCAACGTATAGTCAACGAAATATACGCGTCAACGCAGTTGCACCTGGTTTAACTGAAACTCGGTTGGCAGAAAATATTCTCAAATCAGATGCGATCAGAGAAGCAGCAATTGGAATGATTCCATCAAAGAGAATCAATCAACCCGATGAAATAGCATCAACAATAGAATGGTTGTTGTGTAATGCACCTGACAATCTTACCGGTCAGGTACTCCATCTAGACGGTGGTATGTCCAATTTAAGAAACTGAAGACTCGATTCCAATTTACATCGTTAAATACGGATATAGTGAATTCAAGTAGAATTTCCGATTAAAGTAACTAGGAAGCAAATATAACGCGTTCAATATCTTCAAGAGTTATAGTGCAATACTCACCTGGATTGAGGTTGTAATCCGATAGGATCATACCTTCAGTTGAAAGACGATGCAAATGTTTTACTTCATTACCAATCGATGTAAACATCCGACGTATTTGTCGCTTCTTACCTTCACTGATGGTAACAATGGCACAGTGATCATGCTCAAGTTCAACTATTGCTGGAAGAGCACGGTAGGTCTCAGTTGAGCCATGGTCATTAACCACTACCTCAACCCCTTCACGCAAAGAAACAAGTTGTGATTCACTCAGTAAATCATAACAATCAACCTTGTAAGATTTGTTAACCTTATTTTCAGGCTTTGTAATTCGGTTCACTAAATGGCCATCTGATGTAACTAACAATAATCCCGTAGTATCCTCATCTAATCTCCCCACTGTTACGAGCGATTCATAAACCGAAGCAGATACATCGCTTCGAAAGAGTTCGTAAACTGACTTTTTTTCCAATTCTCGTTCATGTGAGTTCAAGCGAGAACAAATACATCCAACGGGTTTATTCAAAAGAAAATAGATGTTTGTCTCTGGAAGTTTGAGTTCTATTCCGCGATACATCACTATACGGGTAGAAGGATTGAATTCAAACGCAATATGCTTGGTAATCTTCCCATTAACGGTTATGTCTCCACTCCAGATGGCTTGCTTGACCTCTTCTTTGGAAGAAAAATAACCACATTTAGATAGAAATTGGTGGAGACGAATTTTTCCGATTATACTCCCTCTATCCTCTCCTGCCAACCTTGATAATTAGCAATTCCTCTTACTCTCATGGCATCTCACAATTAACCACAAGGGAAGTATAATTTCATACTCAATGATTTATTGACAGAAACATCGTTCGTTTCCAGTGTGCAATATTATGGCCAGAACCTGGCGCTAGCCTTTGATCACTCTATTTTAATCTCGATATTCCCGTCCTTGAGGCGAGTTTCATAGACCTTCAGATCTTTTTTCTTCGACATTTTTCCTAATAGTTTACCATAAGGTGGAAAAAGAGGAAAAGGGGACCATTCGACTAATTCTCCATCATCGAGTTTGTGTGTTGTTTGATGTAGCGGGCACCTGATACAGCCATCTTTGACTTTACCTCCATATGCAAGTGGCCATCTCATATGGCGACAGAGAGCTTCAGTTGCAAAGTATCCGTCGTCAGTCCTACCAACGAGAACCATCTTTCTAGCAACGGTTATCATCTTTTTCTTACCGATTTTCAATTTACTTTCCTTTAATGCGGTATGCCAAGACATGTTCTACCCGAGTAGTGCTTAGCAGTTTGATATTTATATTACTGTACACTACCACTGGTGAATTTTCTCTTTTGGTGGTGAACACCATTTAATAAGCAAACTGGTAAAACTTGGTTTAGTGAGAAATATGCTTGGAAGGTCAAGGAAAATAGGGTTTTGTGCTAGTATGATGTCGATTGTAGGATCTTTGTTCCTTTACTTTACACAAAGTAATGAAACATTGGGAATATTTGTAGGGCTTTGGGCTCCAACAATAATGTTAGCCGCTAAAGAGATAGAAGAGATATTTAAGTAATCAGAGGGGATAATGTGAATATTGGAATTTTAGATAGAGTTTTGCGACTCTCCACCGGTGTCGGTGTAGTTTTATTTGATTACTTAGCTAATGCAAATTGGGAAATTATATTCTTATTATTTGGATTGTGGAGTGTTCTTACTTCGGTCTTCGGATGGTGCCCATTTTACCGGGTATTTGGAGTGAACACTTGCCCTGCAACATTCAAAAGCAATATCGCAATTGAGTAATTGGTGCTAAACCAAAAAATCGATTTGGGCTCTTATTGATTCCTAAATAATGGCCCTTTAATTCCCGATTCCATTTTAACAGTGTATTCTGAATTAAAGCAGAATGCAAAAAATCTACTACCACCTCCCCTAGGGAGACTTATGACCAGTGTCTGGGTAGTTGATTCAAATTGTTTCATTCATATTGGCGAAATGGCTCCTGAAAGTTTCATTAGGGATTTGCAAAAAACCTTAGAAAACGAGTCAATGAGTATTTTTGTCACCCCAGGCGTTCATGACGAAGTTCGAACTGTGAAGTTCAAAAGATGGCCCGATAAGCCGAATCTACTGGATAAAATGCAGGATGTTCTGAACACAATAACAATTGATGAATCAGAAATCCGTACCCTTGCGAAAAGGATTGGAGAAAAAGCATCACCTCAAGACGTGGATCTTTCATTGATGGTCCTTGCAACAAAAATGTCGAAAGAAGGAAAAGATGTAACATTGGTTTCTGACGATTTTAAGATGACATTGACTGGCAGTGGTTCAAGTTTCGGTTTTGACACATGCCCACCATCTACTTTTTTACAACGACTTTCCAATTTAGGCCCAGAAAACCAAAGAAATTGCTTACGAAGTTTATCTAGAAGAGTTCGTGCTGCTGAAATGAGGTATGCTATCAGTCGTGCAGGTGAATATGATATTCAAGAGAAGTTGACCTGGATGGTTGACTCATTATTGACATCACAAGTAAATCTCGATTCTGAAGAAGATTCTTCCACGATTTCAGATGAAAGGAAAATGATTGCAGGGCTAATTCGCTCTATTCGTGGCGAGGTAATCAAAAAATCGCTTCTCAACAAACTCGGCTCACTACCTGAAATCTGTGCACCTGTTGCAAGACTTGATCAACATTTAACTTCAATTTCCTCGTCTGAGAGTTCAGATGATGTAGTTCAAAAGTATGACAAAACCGCTCAAATATTGAGTGAAGTGTTAGAATCAACTGGTATCGGGTTAGCGCCTTTAGGCGAAGATATGGCTGAAATAGCACACCGCGCAATGGCTGGACATCTGTATCGAATGGAATCTGCGTTGGGATTAATGGCTAAAATGTCTGGAAGACTTGCAGTTTCGCGTTTACATCTATCGAGAGCACTACATTTTGCGACACTTGTTGATGATGTAGGAGCAGAGATGCGAGCAATGCATCAATTGGGATTGCTTGCTTTAGCAACAGATGATTGGTCAAGGGCAGCACCATTGTTTGAAACATCAGATCGTCAAGCTCAACAGATTGGTGCATCTCGTATTCCACATCTTGTCACTGCAGCCATATCCCGTCATTTCAATGGAGATGAGGAACTGGCATCTTCACATATCAAAGCAGCCGCATCACTAGTGCAAAATAGCAAGGCAGAATCAACAGACATTTTGACTGGTATTGGCAAAGCCCTTCTTGCAGTTGATTGTCCAGGTTTAGCGATTGAGGTGTTTGATGAGGCCATGGAATGCGCTATTGAATCTGAACAAAGAGATCGCTTAGAGAAACTCGCAGATTATCTTTTATTAGCCAATACGGCAATCAATGACAACGAACAAAATCAGTTCGAGGGATTGCGACAATTACTTGATGGACTAAATGATATTCATGAAGATGTAAGGGATGAATTTGAAACCAAAATCACCGAAATAGATCAACGTAGTTCTGAGTTTTCCAAGCCATTGGATGAAACTTGGACAGAATGGCAAGACGTATCTCGCCTCATTCCTGCCGGCCAGCCATTGACTGTATTACGAATCGATGAAGATGATGATGGAAGAGCATTGGTGGTTACTCATCATGCAGAAATAGGAGCACTTGGTCTCTGGCTTCCTGATGGTGGAATTGAGGCTGCACCTGGTAATTTAATCCAAATAAAAGGCAGTAAAATCAAAGTCGCCACTCCGACCGAGTTATTACGTGAAATGCATAATATCAGGGGCTTAGTTGCAATTCAAAATCCAGAAGTTCTAACCTTCTCAGTGCGAACAGAAGAGATTATTGACGAAGAAGATGAAAATTAAACATCTTAATCCAATTATGAATCAAGAGTTCTTGCCTAAATGGTGAAGTAATATCGCTGAATCCATTTCAATATGGAACCCATTACTGGTGTTATTGAGGGTATCTTTTGTGGTCCAATGGAAGGAATACCAGATGGGTTTTCACTTCCTAAACAGAGCATCAAATCAGTTACATTGACAAAAGAGGGCATTATTGGCGATTCCAATAAGTTTCGTTACAATAAGAAGAAAGGCGACCCTGATATGGCTATACTATTACTCACAATAGCGGAATTAGAAGAATTAAAGTTACGAGGTTTTTCTATTCAACCTGGCGATTTTGGCGAGAATATCTTGCTTGACGGTATTCATTTTACAAATCTAATGCCGGATATGAGATTGAGTGTAGGTGATGAAGTCATTCTACAGGTTAGCAGAATTTGTGACCCATGTAGTAAATTATCACAGATACCTGCGATTGGGAAAACACACATCAAGCAATTACTGCAAGAAAGTAATGGATTACGCGGTTGGTATGCGCGTGTTATTCAAGGTGGAAATATTGGTGTTGGCGAAATAGTTACACTTTTGCAATCATAGATTCAATCGTCTTGTTGTTGAATTATTATCACTTGTCTATTGTCACTAGCCATGCCAGTAATTAGAGTCACTACCGCGCTAATGGCAACCCCAAATCCAATCAAGATGAATATAATTCCACAACATAGAGAACCTATTCCCCAATCCCCATCCGAGGAGCATTCAGGTGGATTAATTAACGAATCGAACCAAGGAAGCTTGTTACATTCGGTGGATTCAATACTATCGTTGAAACCCCCCATTGCACCATTTAGAAACACAAATCCCAAAATAATTGCTACAACTGATCCTAATAGCAAAAAGAGACCAGTTCTCATAGTAACATTAACCATAATTGCTACCGGACTACGTCAGTACATTAATTTTAGTGAAGTTAAGGCCAAATTAGCCTTCTATTCCACAGGTAGATGACGATATACGGTCATTGTTACCGATAAATTAGTTACTGATAATCCATGATTATCAAAAAGAAAGCCATAAGAAGAAGTAACAGCAGCCATTCACATTCTTTATGGAGAAAATCATTTTTTCTGAAAAGTTTTCAAAATTTTCCGAACATTGGACGCCAAAAGTCATCGCAGAAATGAATGATTACCAGTTCAAATTAGTCAAAATACAGGATGAATTTGTCTGGCACAATCATTCGCATACCGATGAGGTGTTCATAGTCATCGAAGGCAGCATGAATCTTGAATTCAAAGATCGAACGATTGAAATTAATGCAGGCGAAATGTACGTGGTTCCAAAGGGTATCGAGCATAGGCCAAGCGCTGAACACGAATGTAAGATTATGATAGTCGAACCTCGTGATGTGGTTAATACCGGTGCTGCTGGAAGTGAACTAACGGCAGACAATGATGTCTGGATTTAGCATCTTCAGTTCTTCGATGAACACGAGTTACAATCGGTAAACACCGATTCAAGTTCGTAATTTGCGTCCAGTAATCGTGCGCCAAATCATCTTTATTGGATCGTAATAGCGGTCGACAACGCGTTCTTTGAGTGGAATGATGGCGTTGTCGGTAATATTGATGCCAGCTGGACAAACGTCTGTACAGCATTTGTTGATATTACAATAACCGATACCGAATTCATCCTTGACCTCTGGTATTCTATCCTCTTGGTCCATCGGATGCATCTCAAAGTTGGCTAGACGAACCATTGTGCGTGGCCCGCCAAACTCGTCGAACTTGCGGTATTCTCGGAGCACGTGACAGGTATCCTGGCAGATGAAGCACTCGATACACGTGCGGAATTCCTGAGCCCTCTCGGCTTCGAATTGACTGAAAACCCAATCGGTCTCTTCGGGACCCTTTAGTGGAACTACAGCCTTTGCCATTTCATAATTCCATGAGACATCAGTCACGAGATCTTTGATATGTGGGAAGGTTTTCATCGGTCGAACAGTGATGACCTCATCCTCAGGGGTTTCCTCAATGATATCGCTCATTCTTGTCATGCACATCAATCGCGCTTTACCGTTGATTTCAGCGCTACAAGAGCCGCATTTTCCAGCTTTACAATTCCAGCGGCAGGATAATTCGGCTTCCTGTTCATGCTGGATTCTGTGGACACAATCGAGTAATACCATTCCTTCATCAAGGCCGATTGTGTATTCAACCATCTCGCCTTCGCCTTCTTCGCCGCGGAAGATCTGCATTTTCACATCGGTCATCTTCAATCCTCCTTCTTTACTCGGTCGAGTAGTTCTTCCAACTCCGCTGGGGGTTGGATTAATTCTTCTTGATTGATGACAATATCGCCATCTATCTTGCGAATTACATTGGTTGTGTGTGACCACATGCCATTATCTGGTTCAGGATGGTCTTCGCGGGTATGACCTCCACGGCTTTCGGTTCTTGTCAGTGCTGCAAGCGCACATGCAGTTGAGATTTCGACCATATTGGTCAAATCCATTACTTGGTGCCAGCCAGAATTGTAAATCATCGACGAACCGGGGTTGGTTTTTCCAACTCTTGTTGCGAATTCTTTCAGATCCTCTAGTGCGCTCTCCAATTCTGCTTCCTTTCGGATGATACCGACCTTTTCCTGCATCATATCACGCAGTTCATCATAGACCTTCCCAGGGTTTTCTCCCCCTTCTCGTGCCAATGGAGCGAGATTAGCGGCGATTGCAGCATCGATATCAGCGTTATCCAATTGGGGTTGCTCTACTTCTGTAGCACGCTTAGCTGCAAACTCGCCGGCTCTCTTTCCAAAGACGATGAGATCAGAGAGGGAATTTCCTCCCAGTCGATTTGCTCCATGTAATCCGCTAGCAACCTCACCTGCTGCGAATAATCCTGCTACAGTCGACTCTTGGGTTTCGGCATCAACTCTTACTCCACCCATGACGTAATGAGCGGTGGGGCCGACTTCCATCGGCTCCTTGGTGATATCAACACCAGCGAGTTCTTTGAATTGGTGATGCATACTCGGCAATTTGGAGATAATTTCCTCTGGTGAACGCTGGCTAGCGATATCGAGATAAGCGCCGCCGTGGGTCGAACCTCTTCCTTCAGCGACCTCTTTGTTGATCGCTTTTGCCACCACATCTCTGGTAAGTAATTCAGGTGGGCGACGTACGGTTGCGATTTCACCTGCAACGACTTGACGAACCCATTCGTTTGATTCTTCTTCGCTTTCAGCGTGATCTCCTTTGAACATATCAGGAACGTTGTCAAACATGAAGCGAACCCCTTCGGAATTCTTCAAAACTCCACCTTCTCCGCGCACTCCTTCAGTAACGAGGATTCCGCGTACACTTGGCGGCCAGACCATTCCGGTCGGGTGAAATTGAACAAATTCCATGTCGATAAGTTCGGCACCAGCATTCAGTGCTAGTGCATGCCCGTCGCCGGTATATTCCCACGATCCAGAGCAGACAGACCAACAGCGAGTGATTCCGCCGGTTGCGAGTATCACGGATTTACTAGAGAATGCATGCATTGCTCCATCTACCCGATTGTATGCTACACAACCAGTGCAGGTGCCATCATCGTTTTGCAATAGGTGACTTACGGTGTATTCCATGAAGATGTCAACTCCCGAATGAATACCCTTTTCTTGTAATGTACGAATGATCTCAAGTCCGGTAGAATCACCGACGTGAGCGAGACGAGGATAGGTGTGGCCGCCAAAATTACGTTGGTTAATCAGGCCCTTAGGGGTTCTATCGAATACCGCACCCCATTGCTCTAACTCTCTAATCCGATCTGCGGACTCTTGAGCATGAATTTGTGCCATACGCCAATTATTGAGGTATTTACCACCCTTCATAGTATCTTTGAAGTGGACTTTCCAACCATCTCTATCATCAGCATTTCCAAGAGCAGCAGCAGCTCCTCCTTCAGCCATCACGGTGTGGGCTTTGCCCAGTAGAGATTTGCAAATGATTGCGGTCTTTGCTCCTTGGCGGCTAGCCTCAATCGCTGCTCGCAGTCCAGCACCACCGGCGCCAACGACGATAACATCGTATTCATGGGATTCAAAAGTCATTCAAATCCCTCCAAGTAAGACAACATCGGTCCATACTCCAGTAGTGCACATGTAGATGTAAAAGTCAGCAAACATAACCCAAAACAAGGAGTACAATGCCCATTTATTGTGATGCTTGTTCAGACCTGTGCAGGCTTTCCAGCAAGCCTCGGCTACTGCACCACCATTGCCACGAAATTTATTGCGAATACCACCGATCATGTGACGGAAAGAATGGCATCCTAGTGTGTACCCTCCGAGAAGGACTACGTTTAGTGTGAGAACCAAAGTACCGACTGAGATGATGAAACCGGATTCACTTCCAGAGTGAAATTGTGTAGCGAGCCATACATCCCACAAAAGTATGAACATATATGCAACCGCCAAATACATGAAATAGCGATGTATATTTTGGAACACCAATAGTCTTGTTTCACCATTATATTTGTCATATGGTGTGCTGACAGCACAAGCAGCAGGGCTAGCAAAAAAGGAGCGGTAGTAGGCTTTGCGATAATAATAGCAAGTTCCTCTAAACCCAGCAGGGATAATCAAGATGAACATAGCCGGGCTCATCCAATAGAGGAATTCAGGAATCAATCCTCCTAACTTACCTTCTCCAGGTAGGATAATCGGTGAGAAAAGAGGAGATAGTACGTGACTAGCATTGCTTTCGATATACATTGTTTGTTGCCCTGCACTGCGCCCGAATTCAGCAAAGAACCAGAAATCAGCTTCCATGAATCCGCGCCAGGTGGAATAGGCTATCATGACTGCAAGATATGTTGCCATGGCGATTGGTGATTTCCACCAAGCATCGATACGGTCTGTTTTCCCCAGGCCTCTGGCCATCGGTAATTGCTTGGCATCAACCATGGAATTTACCCTCTTGTTAGTGGCGAGGGCGTTGGGCACTTGATACTAACCCAGACACCTTTCATGCCTAAGTCTTCACACTATCGAATTGTATTATCAGGCAAGAGTGGAATAATCGACTTCAGCCTCTGCCATCTCTATCTCATCGACGTCCATTTGGGCTAACTGCAGCTTGCCCGAGAGTTCGTCGTTAACAGCGTGCCAATAGGAATAGGATTCGATAACCCAGATCCCAGATTCTCTACTGCCGTTGCCGCTACCCTTTACTCCACCGAATGGCAGATGAGCCTCAGCCCCACTAGTCGAGTTGTTGATGCCAGTCATTCCTGCTTTGATACCAATCTTGTAACGATATGCCTCAAGTCTATCATTGGTGTAAATTGCTGATGATAGTCCGTATGGGCTGGCGTTAGCCAGATGAAGTGCGTGATCGAAATCTTTAGCCTTAACGATAGTAACCGCAGGGCCGAAAAGCTCCTCATGGAAGCAGTTCATATCTTCGGTGACATCTGTAAAGACGTGCGGCCACATGTAGACTCCATCCTCTGCATTTCCAACGAAATGGTCAGGTGCATTTCCATTCTCAATACGACCCTTGCCATAGAGATGTGTAGCACCATCGGTTTCACAGATCTTTATGGCTTCTAGGAAATCTCCTGCATACTTTTGTGATAGCATTGGGCCATAGAGAACGTTTTCGGTACGCGCTGAATCACCGATGCGTGTGCTCTTGACCTTGTCCATGAATTTGACGAGGAATTCATCGTAAATATCCTCGTGAATAATCAGGTTTCCAAGACTGGTACAACGTTGCCCAGCAGTGCCAAAGGCCCCCCAATATGCGCCTTCAACAGCATTTTCCATATCGGAACTAGGCATGACTACCATTGGATTCTTACCGCCCAATTCGAGACTACAAGAAACTAGGTTTCGTCCACAGACCTCGCCAATCATCTTGCCGACAGCGGTGCTGCCGGTGAAAGAGATTTTGTTGATTAATCCCTCATCGACTGCATCGATAAGATATTGTCCAGCGCCACTGCCTTTGCCATGTACAAGGTTTACCACTCCGTCGGGTAGTCCAGCTTCATGCATGATTCGTGCTAAAGCGAATGATAGTAGTGGTGCATCTTGCGGTGATTTCCAGACACAGGTATTCCCACAGATCAGTGCTGGAATCATCTTCCAGAAAGGCACTGCTGCTGGGAAATTACAGGCATTAATAATTCCACAGACACCGAGGGGTCTGCGGTAAGTTGACAATTCTTTATCGGGCAATTCCGAATTGACGGTTTGACCATATAGGCGACGTCCCTCGGATTGGAAGAAAAGACAGGTATCGATTGCTTCTTGAACAGATCCAGCAGATTCTTTGAGTGTCTTACCTATTTCACGGGTTTCTAAGGCGACGATTGCATCCTTGTGCTCCATCAGTAAGCGTCCCATGTTACCGATGATTTGGCCACGTGTCGGAGCAGGTGTTGCAGACCAACCGGCCAGTGCCTCTCGGGCAGCAGCGATTGCTTCGTGAACATCATCACGAGTCGAAAGAGGGAACTCTCCTAATTCGTCGACGAGTAATGCAGGGTTGCGAGATATGAAAGTTTCACCTTCACCGGCAAGTGTTAATTGTCCATTGATGATATTGTATCCTCTTATCTTTGGCAGCCCATCTGGGTTTTCTGCTGCGAGTTGTTCCAATCCCGTTTCCAATACGTGAGCCATGTATCATCGTGCCACCTTCTTCTCATCAATCCACCGCTCACTCACTACTGGAGAATGAAGGGTTCATAGCAGTCCTGATGCTGAGAGGTATTGGTGGTCCGACATGGGCGATGATGACAGTACTGCAATTTCTCTACGTGTAGCCAAGGCAATCCCCTCTGATGTAGGTCATGGAAGGGCTAGAATCAGTGGTGGTAATAACCTAGATCTCAAGCCCGGCGATATCATTGAAATCAAGGGTGAAAACGAGTCCACAGCAGCAATCTATTGGCGCAGCCGGCCAGAAGATGCAAAACTTGGAATTATTAGAATTGATGGAATAATCCGTAAAAATGCAGGTGTTTCCCTCGGAGATAAAGTAACTGTATCCAAAGTTGAAGCAAAGGCTTGCACTAAACTAGTCCTTTCTCCTGTAATGGCAGATCGTCAAAAAGTCAAGTTTGGGCCAGGCATCGAGGGTTTCGCTCGCCGCGGTTTGAACAAACGCCCAGTTGTAGTTGGCGATCGTATTTTCATTCCGGGAATGACCCTCTTTGCTGAAGCATTACCATTTGCCGTGTTGAAGACCACTCCAAAAGGAATCGTTCAAGTTGATAACGACACCGATATCGTCATCAAAGACGAAGCGGTTGATGAAGAGGATGTTGGCCAATCCCAAGGAATAACCTACGAGGATATAGGTGGCATTGGTACCCAATTGCTCAAAGTTCGTGAAATGATTGAATTACCACTTAAACACCCTGAATTATTCAGGCGCTTAGGAATAGACCCACCAAAGGGTGTATTATTGCACGGTTCACCCGGGACCGGGAAAACCATGATTGCCAAAGCGGTAGCCACTGAAACAAATGCACATTTCACCTCTATCAATGGCCCAGAGATTATCTCAAAATATTATGGCGAATCTGAAAAGCAATTGCGTGAGATTTTCGATGAAGCAGCAAAAAATGCTCCAGCGATTATCTTTATCGATGAAATCGATTCTATTTGTCCAAAACGTGAAGAAGTATCTGGCGAAGTAGAACGCAGAGTAGTAGCACAGATGCTCACCTTGATGGACGGAATGCAAGGTAGAGACAATGTTATCGTAATTGGTGCAACCAATCGCCGTGATGCTCTCGATCCTGCATTACGTAGACCAGGTCGGTTCGATAGAGAGATTGAGATTGGCGTCCCCGACCGTGAAGGACGCAAGGAAATAATGGATGTTCATACTAGGCAGATGCCAATATCCGACGATTTCGATATCGAGTGGGTATTGGAGCATACGTATGGTTTCGTTGGGGCTGACCTAGCGGCACTGGTACGTGAGAGTGCAATGAAAGCACTGCGCCGCTACCTGCCGGAAATAGATCTTGAAGAGGATACGGTTCCACCGGAGGTTCTTGAGAAGATGGAAGTCACAATGGATGATTTCAAATTCGCTATCAAAGAGATTGAGCCCAGTGCACTTCGTGAGATTTACGTCGAGATTCCAAATGTAAGTTGGGATAGCGTAGGCGGTTTAACCGAAATCAAGGAACGATTGAAGGAAAGCGTCGAATGGCCGCTTACCCAACCTGAGAAGTTCAAGCATTTCGGCATAAAGCCACCACGGGGAATCGTCCTATTCGGTGCCCCTGGAACTGGAAAGACTTTGCTTGCAAAAGCGGTAGCTACAGAGGCAAAGGCTAATTTCATCTCGATAAAGGGCCCTGAGTTAATCAGCAAATGGGTCGGTGAATCTGAGCGAGCGATCCGTGAGATATTCAAGAAGGCAAAACAATCTTCGCCTTCAATAATTTTTCTTGATGAATTCGAGTCGATAGCCAGCATGAGGGCGAGTTCATCATCAAATGAGGGCTCCGACGTATCCAATCGTGTGGTTAATCAATTATTGGCGAGCATGGACGGGGTTGAGTCATTCGATGGTGTTATTGTAATTTCAGCAACTAATCGCCCCGAAATGATCGACCCAGCATTACTTCGGAGTGGCCGGTTTGAACGGGTATTGCACGTTCCACCACCTGATAAGGAGGCAAGAGAAGCAATCCTTAATATCCACATTAAAAAAATGCCTCTAGGAAGATTCAGTACTGGGGACTTACTTGCCGACATGGATGGCTTAACCGGTGCTGACATCGAGGCTGTTTGTCGAGAAGCGGCATTGATAGCAATGCGGGCGAATAAGAAAAGCGTTTCAAAATCAAACTTCATAGAAGCGATATCACGAATCAGGCCAACGGTAACCCCGGAAATGCTTGAATACTATACCAAGATGGAAGCAAGACTAACCTCAGGGATTTCAAACATCAAACGCGACCGTGATAGCAGTCGTGGTATGGAATCAATGTGAGTCGATTCGCCGATTGCTTGATACATTGCGTACTCCCATTGCAGGATTGGCGGAATACTATGGCAAGCTTCGGTCGCGAGTTCATTGGTCGTCAGGTCATCGATTCCAATGGCGATAGTCTAGGAACACTCGATGACATAGTCATCGATATCAGATCGGGAGTGATATTGGAATTACTGGTTAAACTAGAGGATGATCTTGATCCTTCTCGGCTTCCTTGGCCTTCGAACGAAAGTGTTTGTAATGTGCCTGCAGACGAGGTCGAAAGAATCTCATCCCGTATCCATCTGAAGCGATGAATCTTATTCAACAACACAGAACCTTCTAAACCTGAATGCGAGTGTCCCGTCTGAATTGTGTACCAGAGGTGAATGAGTGGCGGCAGACGGAAATTCTAAATTTAAGCGAATTGGCCTGCAATTCGCCTTTTGGGGTGTTCTGATTATTCTGTTTGGAACCTTGATGGTTAATTTTGTCAATATCGGCCAACCAAATCAACTTTCGGCCTATGATGACGATTGGGATGACCTTTCAGCCTTTAGACAAGATATCAATGATATGGGGATAAAAACCAAATCTTTGGTTTCAAGCCCATTGCTTCTCGAAGAACTCGAAGATCCTCGCAACGTCACTTTTGTAATAGCAGGAGTCGAGAGAGATACCATTTCACTTCCACAATTTAGTGGTGATAGCGTAGTTACATTTGCCAGCGAGGATGGCTATTCTCCTGGTGAAGTAGATGCAATCGTCGAATTTGTAATCAAAGGAGGTACTGTAATCGTATTCGAGGATTATGGCTATGCAAACACCATCGCTGAAAAATTCGGTGTCAAATTCAAGAGAGCACAACTTTTCGATACGGTTTACGTCCATGAATTGGATTACAATTACATTTGGACCTGTATGCAACTCTCTCCTTGTGGGATGAATGGCACGGTTATAGATACTGAAACAATCGAGTCCCATTCCCGATGGAATAGCAGCGATGCGCTCTCTGGAAGGCACATCTGTGCGGTTTGGGCTGATTTAATGGCCTTGAATGGAACCACTATCAGTAAGGATGAAGCTGGTTTATGTGCCCAGCATCACCAAGATGGTGTAATAGAATACAATGCATCTTATCAAATGCTTTTGAACAATATCACTTCAATCGATATTGATGAAAGTAGCAAACACTCGGCAATGATCACTCAGGGAATACGTGCAGTGAGCAGTAGTGAGGCTACAATTGACATCAACGGAGACGGTGAGATTCAGTTGAGCACGAACACAAAAACTCCCGATCTTTGGGGTCAATTCAATCTTTCAATCGAGGTATGCGCATCGGTCACTTGTAGTCCATTCGAAGCCGGAGGGAGAGTTCACTTCATCGCCGATGGCTCAACTCTGATAAATGCCATTTACGATTATGAGGGCTTTAACGCCGGTAAGTATGGTCCAGTTACCAAGGAAATCCCGGCTAATGATAATCGAAAATGGGCATTAGATGTAATCGCAGAGGCTTTGATGGGGCTAGACCCTGTCACTGGAATGCCTTTAGGAGAACCATCACCAACAGCGATGGTAATATTCGATGAGAGTCGTCACGTTCAATCCAATGTGGCAACAGATACCTACAACATGCTATATTTCGTATTGGTATATTTTACCGGTGAAGGTTTAGCAAAACTATTGTTATTTATCGGTTTATTCGTTTTATTCGAGGGTGTATTGCTGAAAAAGAAAGATCCCGACCCTTGGCGTCACGTATTTTCAATTATCTACTATGGGTTTGGCGATGCTAATCGTTATTCCTATTATGCTAAAACAAATAAGATTAAGCAGGTTTTCCTCTCGAAGGTTCGTAATCAAAACGGCTTGACTAGAGAGGAATTTGATTCAATGCCCGCTCGTGAATTACAGGCGATGATAGCAGACCCGGTTTTGGTGAAGTTCGTCTTCGAAAATAGAGATTTCACCCTTGAGCAAACCGTTGCCATAGTCAAACGAGTGAAAGTATGGGGGCGTGTCTGAAATGTGGACACGCAAGGCATCCTTCACTTTCGCTGGAGGTATATCGTTAATCTTGATTGGAATGATGATCTCCAATCACCAAATGATGATTCTTGGCCTTTCGTTTGTCGCCTTTATCGTCGCCAATTCATGGATTAGCGGTCATGGTGATGTTGAGGTCCAACGAACTTTGTCAGCAGATAACCTCTACAAAGGTGATGATCTCTATGTCGAGTTACTGGTAACTAATCGCAGTAGCCGTAGGACTCAGACACTAGAGGTATACGATAACGTCCCTCACGAGATGAAATTACGGAGTGGATTAAACCAAATGAAGATGAATCTAGGTCCAGGCGAAAGTGCGAGGATTCGCTATGTATTGCGATGTCCATTACGTGGCCATTTCTCAATTGGACCGGTTTCTCTGCGCTATCGAAACACCTTCAACCTCAGTGTCGAAGAAATGTTTGTCGATCATCACTCGGACATGATTGTCTTCCCTCAACTTCGTGATGTTGAAGAGGCATTCATCCGTTCTCGCACTCCAAAGATGTACACAGGTGCGACAACACTGCGGACCCCAGGCCCAGGTACTGAGTTCTATTCGTTGAGGGAATATGTCCCAGGCGACCCTTTCAAGAATATTAATTGGAAAGCATTTGCTAGAACTGGTGATTTGATGATTAATGAGAAATGCCGTGATGCGGTAACTGATCTCTACATCATCCTCGATAGCCGAGATATCGCTAGAATAGGTACCGTTCTCAAGAATCCTCTTGAGATGGGCACAGTTGCTGCCGCTAGCCTCGCTAATTTCTTCCTTCAACGGAGAGACTCGGTATCACTGATTATCTATGATGAAAAACTCAGTTATCTGCCTCCTGATACAGGCGATAAGCAGCATTTCAAAATTCTCAGTTCACTCGCAGGTGTAGCACCAAAAGGAGCAATGCCATTACAAGCGGTGACCAATAGTCTAGCAGCACGTTTCAGTCGTGGAAGCCCTATCTTCATCATCTCCAGTTGTGAAGGTGATGGTACTGTTCCAGCAGCGATTAGGGACTTGGTTGGACGTGGACACGAGGTTACCGTTCTCTCCCCTTCAAGTATAGATTTCGAGCGATTGGTAAGTCGAATTCCAAGGATGAGTTATGAAGTTCTCAAAATCGAACGTCAAAATCGAATGACAAGCCTAGCAGGTTTCGGGTCACAGGTAATTGATTGGATGCCTGATATGGACTTGAGTCAGGCATTATTGCAGGTGCGAGGATATTAGGTGGTGAGATAATGGCAGGCGAAGTTTCCCCCCAAGAAGAAGGCAATCGTACCCTTCATTTACGTACATTACGTAAACAATGGCAAATAATCACACTACAGGTTATCGCTACCGTTGCTCTTGTTTGGATGTATATGGAAATCGTTTCCACATATGTTGTCGGTAGTATCGATCATACCATCCTTTTCAGGATGCTTGAAGCCGAAATTGGGTCGAAATTACCGGTTGGTGATTGGTTAACCGGACTTGACCAAGAAGGGGTTGCCAGCTATTACGTTCCAATCGGCGTAGGCCTCACCATAGGAGGAGGGATGTCACTTCTCGCATTCCAACCGCCAAAACGTCAACAGAAGATTAAACTCGGTTTCGTAATAGGTTTGATTTTAATTCTCGCTGGAAGGTTCGTAATGAGTTATATATGGCAATTATGGGATGAGGGGTGGACAATTCCTGATGATAGTGCTCTAGGCACACTTGAATGGCCATTGCTGATGATTCTCTCGATGGTTATTCTCATGTTCTACCTATTGCCTGTGATAATGGGTACTCGCGGTATATGGGGTCTCTCAAGAAAAGGAGTTGCCTGGTGTATCGGCTTCGTTCTACTTTTCCTCGCTATCCATGCAATACTTTCCTTCCCAGTTGTCAAGGCGCAGTTGGGTGGATATGGCGATAAATTAGCGACTCTAGATGTATTGGTCGGGGCACCAACTGTCGGTTTCTTAGGTATGAACCTTGTAACCGAACAACAGTTTTCACTCATAATGATAGCTTGTTTAATCATGATCTTCCAGGAATCAGCATTTGGAGTAATTCGTCAATTGGAATATGCTTTCCGTTTGCCAGAATCATGTAAAAGAGACCCAGAATATGTAAAGCAGGTAGATAATGTCCTTAATGGCCATCTCCGTCATACTGTGATATTCCTAACTATAACTACACTCAGCACGATGGTAGCTTTAGGCTTCCACTCGGTATTGTTAGAGTTTGTAGAGGGAGTGACCGGAAGTCAATGGGCAGCACAGGTTTCTGAATCTATTGAATTAACATTGACCTATGGACTAGTGATTTCAGCCCTGCTCTTCTTAGGTTTAATGGCGGTTTTACGTTTCTTCGTACCTTGGCAAAGACTGTGGGGTCTAATCGAGACTTCACTTAACCGTTCTTGAAACGTGGACTAATTGTACCATTCTTCCAACCGCTTCAGTAATTATCAGTCCGAAGAATGGTAAGCCACAACAGAGGCTGAGCCATAATTGGTATCCTATGAGGTCACTTTGAGTCCAAAGACCCCAGACACCAGCCGTAGCTAGTAAAATGAAAACAATCTTCTCAATCCAAAGTGGATAGACCCGCACGATAATCCCTCACAAATCGATATCGACTAAATCAGCTTCAAGGCTTGATAGAGCGACATTACTTGTGCCTCTTTCCTCAGGTTCCAGCCTGTTTTGCCACCTCGCATCGAGTCGTGCTAACTCCTCTTCAAGAGCGGCGCGTTCATCGTGATCACTGTTTCTTAGTGGAGTGGGAGTCGCCGTAAATTCTATTTTAGGCTCATCGACATCGACCGGGGCTTCAAGTGCGACCCATTCAACTGGAATATCTTCATCCTCGATTTGAATCGCCGCTTCTTGATCGATTAACTCACCATCCATTTCCTCTAGTGAATCCTCTGAAACAGCCAATCTCTTTCCGGCTGGAACCGAACCGGTTTCAAAGGGAAGATGGCCATCCCTTTGGAAGTCCCAAAGCGCTCCCTTTGGAACACCTTCTGTAAGGCCGGTGGCATCTAGTTGGGTAATCAATTCCTCGAGGGCAAGAGTGGTTGCCTCGAGTTTTACCGCTGAACCAGCATCACGTAAATCACTTTCAAGATGAATGTCATCAAGAGCGATTCGGATTAGCTTTCTCGTTTCCTTAGCCAAATGGGGTAGCGATTCCGGCCTTCGACAATTGGCTTTCAAAGCCTCGATTTGTTCGCTAGGTGCTCCCAATCCTTCCAATTGCTCTAGTACACCTCTGATTCGACGCAACATTGTGATTGCTCTGTCGTGATCTTCCAATAAGTTCTCCAAATCCAATATCAAGTGATTGACGGTATCACCGAGCTGATGTTCGAGTTTCTGCTGGACACTCCATCTCGCTAATCCCCTAACTGCTCCTGCAGTTGTTGGAACTTGACGCTCAAGTAAATCCATCACCTCATTTGAGAGAAGATGACGTGGTGTTTTAGCCACATGGTCTACTGTTTGCTGAATGACCTGTAGCGATCTCTCGACAGCGCGGTCGAGTAAAGAGACGGAATAGCCGAGGGTCCTCGCATGTTCAAGTCGATCTAGGATTGGACCGAGTGCTTCAAAGGTACCTTCGTCATCAAGCAAGGCTTGTGCCAGAGGTTCTTCGGAAAGTCTCGCTCGTATCTTTTCGGCTTCATTGATATCTTCAAGAGCGTCTTCATGGGCATCAGCCAGTGCTTCTGCTTGGTCGATAAGAACAGATAATTTGGCTTCAGCCTGACCTCGCCGCGCCCCTAAATCTCCAATTTCGCGTAATACATTACGCCTCTCATCCATTAATTCTCGTAATTCTGAGTTTAGATTATCTCTGCGACTTTCGTCTTGTGAAATACGACTGCGACTATCCTCTGCCCTATCGACGGCTATTCTCGATTCCGCTTCCAAACTCTTTAGATGTAGGTCACTAGAATTGATTCGTGTCTCGAGTTCGATTAGTTCAGCTTGTGCTCTTCTTTGCCGATCTCTCGATGCTTCAACTTGGTCGTTTAACATCCGAAGTCTTCGTTCTTCATTATCGCCCAAATCTCGCATTTCTGTCAATCGAGACGAGAATGTGTCAATGTCTGCCGAAAGGGTTGCTTCTTTGGTAGCCATCTCTTCGATTTGTATTGCTAATTCCGCACTTGCTTTAGCGTCGCCGAGAACACGTGCTAATTCAACCGCCCTTGTTGATAGTTGGTGCTCCAATTCATTGACCCTTTTCGAAAGCCTTTCTGCCCTGGCTGCTGAGTCTTCACTTATCGCCTTCGCTTCTGATAAATCAATTTGAGTAGTGTCGAGTTTAGAATTAGCAAACTCGACTGTTTGTTGTAATTCAGCGCTTTGATTATTGGCTTCATCTGCCGATACCTTTGCCGCTAATCTTGCTTTTTCAGCACCTGTGAGTTTGACATTAAGAGCAGAAATCTCCTGCTCTAAGTTAGAAACCTTGTGTTCTGCCTTTTCAACAGATCTACGGAGGCCACTATCGATTGCCATCACTGTCTCAGCATCGATTCCACTGCTAATCGCGCTGACTTCAATATCGAATTGAACATTTGCTCGGTCCATTTTCAGTTTCTCAATACCGATTTCAAAGCCAAGTATAGTGTCTAATTTTCTCCTGATTAGTTCTTGGCGTGATTCGGTTCTAGTACGGATAGTGCTTAGTCCCTCACAGAATGATTGTAAGGTGAATCCCGAAACGTTACCGGATTCAGCAGATAGTATTGTACCGAGTGGAAGCCGATGCAACTCGAGAACCCTGCGCGGTTCAGTAAGGTCGTCAAGTGCATCGTTCAGACTATGGCCAGGGGCTGCGCGAATGGCAACAGGAACTCCTCTTACCAATGCTAATTGAGTTGCTTTTTCGCTCTTACCAGACATCAAATGCCCAGTGACTTCCTCTTTACAGGCATCTGCTAGCATAGAGAGAACGGCATCAGTGCCACTTTTCCCTTCACGTAGTACAAATCCTAATGGAAGAAGGCCATCATTAGCACTTAGGGCTCCAATCTTTCCATCTAATAGTGCCGAAACCGCATTGATAAGGCGAGAATGATCGACAGCGGCCTCAGTCCAGACTGCAAGTGCTAAATCTCCTGCTTCAGCGAGAAGCAATGAAGATTCTTCAGTGTGTAATGTCCAATGGCCTGCTTCTCCAATACCAAGATTGGCAGCCATTGCAGCCCTATCAGCCAGTGTTTTACCGATTTGAGTGGCAAGTTCATCGCCATCTCCTGGTAATTCTCCTGTTGAATCAACCAACATCCCTTGGTCGGCAGCAAGTGCACCGCGTACCTCGTCTCTCTGTGAAAGCAATTCCAGAATCATCGAAATATCACGTGAAAGTAACCTCTCTAATACATCTCCACTTGCAGTTAAGCCCTGCTTATCGGCAGCGTGTTCAAATGCTTCTGGAACTAGTTCTGCAACCAAACCCAGCCCTTGTAGAGTCCAACTTTTAGCGATTAAGCGATGTTGTTCGCTCTCAATTTTCTCTAAACGCAGACGTGCTTCATCAGCACACAGGAGGAATTTCCCCTTCTCTGCTTCAGCCAGCCAGCCGATTATGCGCCCAGAACGAACTAGGCGGTGACCCGTAGGGGTTTTCCTACGGCCAAGGAATGTTGTGATTACACCATGGTCAAATGGCATTATTGTATCTGATTGGGGGTTGATTTCTTCCTTGACGGGTATTCCAAATGGTAGGTCAAACATCTTCTCACCTCATGCGATTTCTGCGATTAGGGCTCTATCTCTATCGATACTATGGCGCCAACGAGCTAACTGGCCACCTTCTCCTTCCAATACTAGGACCAAATCACTTCGAATCCTATCGATTATCATCCTCTTACTTCCTTCGCACCAGATCTCTTCAAGTGTGCCTGCAGATGCAGCCTCAGTCACCATTTGACAACTTTTTACTAAACTATCTGCAGCATCTGCTGACGGTATTTCACCAGCATTACCCACCGATGCAACCAAGCAACCTAGATTGTCGAAAAGGAATGCTTGCTCAACGCCGGGTAGTGAGCAAAAACCAGTGAGGACCCTATGCAACATCGCCACTCAAGACTTGGCAGGGCGCAACCGGCTTCAAGAAGTTTGGGTTCTATCATCGCTTGTAGGGTGATTTGAGGGGCGATTTCAAATGGCCAACTGGACTACAATTTACATCAGCGGCACCTCCGCTAGTGAATTTGCCAATTGAACTTTTGATTATTGCAATTAGAAAAAACCACACCAGAGGTATCTTATCGCCAATCACTTGGCACGGTTATGGCCGGCAGTATCGTAATCCCTCGATGCTGCAAATGTCCACGTGATGCTCTTGTTCATCAGGCTTACAGTGGTAGGAGTTTGTGTGGTATACATCTAGAGGATAGTATGCGCAAGAAATTCAATCGATCTCTACGAGAGCAACTACATATTCCTAAGGTTGATCAATTCACAATTCTAGTGGCGATATCCGGAGGTAAGGATTCAGCGGTATTGCTCAATAGTTTGTATGATTCAATAGGCAAAATCCCCCATGTGAGGCTGGTTGGGGGTTGCGTCGATGAGGGAATTGCAGGTTATCGCTCTCCTTCAATGGAATGTGCACGCCAATTGTGTATCGATCTTGGAATTGAATTTGTAACCGTCAGTTATCCGGAACTCGGTTTTGAGGAAATGGACAAAGTGGTTGTTACTATGGGTGAGATCGGAGAGAAAAAATCTCCGTGTTCTTATTGTGGCGTATTTAGGCGTCAAGGGATAAATCATCTCGCTAAAAGAATCGGGGCAGAAGTGATTGCACTCGGACATAATCTCGATGACATGGCGCAAACAATCTTGATGAACGTACAAAATGGCGAGGTTGAGAGGACTTTGCGTTTGGCACCTCATACCGGCCGCCCCAAAGATGGAATGATACCCCGAATCGTCCCATTGCGTTGGATACCGGAACAGGAAATTCATTTACTCGCTCTATTCAAAAATCTGCCAATTCATCATGAGGAGTGCCCCCATGGAGGTGTTGCTTTACGCTTTAGGCATCGTGAAAATATTGCTAGAATGGAAGCGGATATACCAGGCACGAGACATAGCCTCCTGCGTTTTGCAGATGGGGTTAAGGCATTGCACCGCGGTGAAACCGCATTCCCAATCAGCGATCCAATGCCTTGTGACAGATGTGGCGAAATGAGCAGTATGAGTATCTGTAAATCCTGTGAAATGAAAGATACACTGGGATTAACTTCAAATTAGGCGCTCGACAAGATCGTTGATTTCCTGTAACTTCCCACAATAATGACATCTTATCTCGAGAGGGTCTCTTCCCATAATCAGTAAGCGGTGTGGTAGAGGCTCTCTACTATTGGATGTAATACAATTCGAAAAAGCACAACGTGCAACATTAACCATTTCATCACTCAAGTTAATGGTTAATTTCTCAGCCACAGAATAAGCTCTGATAATCGAAACCGATGCCTCAGGAGCAACCAAGGCAAGACGATCCAATTCGTTTTGATTCAATTCTCTATCTTCAACTTTGATTATATCCTTAGAAACTAGTTTCTTGCTTGGCACATTCATCAACAATGAGACCGGATTGGACATTACTCCACCTATTCCAAGCATCTTGAGCACGGTTAGTGACATTCCTCCAGGAACGTGATCGATGACAGTGCCGTTACGGATAGCAGTAACTCTGCGCATACTCTGCTCGTTTACGCTCATGCAATCACCTCCGAGGCTGCGATAACATCACCAGGAACACCGACTCCCAATAGCCAACACATCAGCGACATTCGAGTGACTACGCCGTTAAATGCTTGTTGGAAGTAACGGGCGTAACGAGTCTCGTCAACACTGGGGTGTATCTCCTCAACACGTGGAAGAGGATGCATGATAATCATCTCTGATTTTGCGTCATCGAGGTCCCTAGCATGGAGTTTGTATGCATCAGCAACCTTGAGATATTCATCCTCGTCGGGGAATCTCTCCTTTTGTATACGCGTCATATAGATTACATCTGCTTGGTTTATTTCAGAGAGTAAATCCTCGGTTTCTTCGACATCTCCTCCTTGTCTGACGATATCGGCGATAATCTCAGTAGGCATGCTCAATGATTTCGGACTAGCAAAAATAACTTTACAGCCAAATCTAACCAGAGCATGAGAAAGTGAATGAGCAGTTCTACCATAGCGCAAATCTCCAGCCAATACGACCCTCAGATTCTCTAGTTTACCATGTGCTTGGCGAATGGTGAATAAATCTAGCATGGTTTGAGTTGGATGATGTCCAGCTCCATCGCCACCGTTGAGAATTGGTACTTTACAGGCATCTGCAGCGTATTGGGCTGCTCCTTGACGAGGATGACGCATAGCGATGATATCGGAATAGCCATCGATCATCTGAATTGTATCGTAAAGAGTCTCACCCTTGACCACAGAACTGTTTTTGACATCGCCGAGGTTGATTACATCGCCACCTAATCGCTTCATCGCCGTTTCAAAAGACATTCTTGTTCTAGTGCTTGGCTCAAAGAAGAGATTACCCAAAATACGGCCACGTAGAAGTGGCAAATATCTTTCGCCATAGGCAATTGGTAGCAATCTTTCGGCATCATCGAGTATCGAGATTATCTCTTCATTGGTCAGGTCATCCATTGTAATTAGGCCCGGCATCACTCTTCCCCTTCACAGGCTTGTCCCGAAGACGGACTTGAACATTGCCACACAATTGGCCATGCCATTGATGTGGTATTGATGAGAGCAGGAGACATGCGCAGAGCACTAATCCTGTCAGTTCTTGTGCTCTCAATGGCTTTAGTAGATGTCTCTGCGGACGGTGCTTCACCACTACAGGTTGGGATTAAAAATCAATTTAATTCCTCACTCGGCGGTTGTGATATTGAAATTCGTGATGCTTGGTCGCAAGCATTAATCAGAACTTCAATTTCTAGTGCCGACAGCTCTTCTTCTTTCGATATCGAACGAGAACGGACTTATTCAATAACGGCTCATTGTGTAGATTATGCAGTTGATTGGCAGATGCCTATTACTATTCCATCCAGTGGTAGCAGCACAGTTATAATCGACGCACATCCACTGATTGATGATTTATTTTCATTGAGTGGAATCGGTGAGGTAGAAATAACGGCAAATGGGACACTTTGGTCGAGTATTATCGCGGTAAATGGTTCCACAGCAGTGAGGGCACCCAGCGGCCTAGGTTTGATTGTCAGCGGTAACGGGGGGCATGTCTATCGCACCTCTGAATCAATTTTACCAATCGCAAATGAATCAACAGTTTTCAATCTGACAATTCCACCAGAGTGGGGTGAGTCAAATGGTTTGCGTCTTGTTCATTCAGCAAGTGGTGACGTAATAGAAGTCGATGAACCATTGAATTTCACTATTGGTACAGAAGGCGGGGGCTGGTCTGCACGAGTAACAAAAAGTGCAATCGGCGTAGGTGAAAGTATTTGGCCGCCAACGGATTCATGGTTAGAAGAACAAATGGTCTCAGATATGTCGAATGGTAGTGCTGTATTGGAGATTGTCAGTGGAATGGCATCAAATAGTCAAACGACTGCTTCATGGCAAGCGAATCACAGTTTTGATCTCAGTGTAGGAGTTCCATTAGCACCTGGAATGGCAGCGGGTATCGAGAGTCAAATCGAACGTTGGTTTGTCAATGATATCAGCGCTTTGGAAGATATTATTGAAGGAATGACCTATCGGGATTCAATCAATTTATTGTGTTGTACATGGGACCTTCAACCTTTTAGCATCGATAATCTGACAATCGAATCAAAGATCGATTTTGATAGCGGCTATTGGGGCTGGAATGAAAGTGCGGACTTATCTGGTCAAAGACGCCATATCTCACTTATTCGATTAGGGATTGTATTGTCAGACGATATCAGGCAACAAACCCCTCTTAGAGTAATACTTCCCGAGGGCTGGCAACACCTCTCTTCTTCTGCCTTAGAATGGTTTAACGGAAGCCCAGAGAATTTTGTAATTCAAAGAGATCAGGCCTCAATCGCAGGAGAATTAACCATAACCATCGGTCAAAATCAAGCACCGATTGTCTCTGTCGATAACGCTGTCCTCGCCCATGAGGCCAATCATGAATTCATTGCACAGATTAGCGATTCACCTCTCTCATCACATGATTGTGAATGGGATATTGGTGGCCTTGGAAGCAATATTAGCGTAAATCTTTCACAATTTCCAGCTGATACTAATCTATCAGTTGAATTGATTTGTAGTGATGATGGAGGATTGATTGGCCAATGGCAAGGTGAGTTTTTACTCGATGATGAAGCACCTATTATTCATGAGACTTCAGACTTGATCTTGCATTCACCAGATAGCATATTCGAATGGATGTTGAATACAAGTGATGACCATGATGAGAATCTTGAGGTGACATGGACTAGTAATAAGACCTTGAATTGGACATATTCAGGGCAATTTCTTAGCACATCGTTCTTTGTTGACTCTACCTTAAATTCTGCAACCGATACTATCGAGCAGAGGCATTTACAACGCCAACCAGTTCATTATTCTCTCGAAGTTGAGGTAATAGACGATGCAGGACATGTCAGTAATGCTAATTGGACAGTTGAATTAATTGACAGTTCAGGACCTATACTGATTCCTATATTGGAAGTAAATATCAACGGAACATGGATAGAGGGAGATGAATTTACTTTTGGTGATGACATCCGACTTAATCTCGATCATAGTTTTGACGACTATGATGCCATAACAGAACTCAATTTTGTGCTATATAGTGATGAATTTGGGCGATATAGTCTTTCATGGGATGAAATCAATAATTATTCCTTCCCATTATTATCGCCAGGGATACATACTTTTGTAGTAATTGTAAGCGATAGCAGTGGCAATCTAGCGAGTAAATATATCGAAATACCAGTCAACCCCATCAATGGTAGTCAATTGTCAATCAGTATGATTGCAGGTAATGCTGATTTAGAGGTGGGAATCAATCGCCTATACATCACAGTTGAAAACGGGCTTGGTTCTCCTGCTATCTTCATGGTTTGTCAAGCTGAACGTTGTGTTCAAAGTGCAATCGAAGGTGCAACTTTTGCAGGTCCTACTACTTCGGAAGTGATATTGGATATTGAATTGGGCTGGTGGGAAAGTGTCGAATTGGAGCTATCTTGGTCAGATGATTCAGGTAATGAGGCAACTATCTATCATCCAACACAAATGGCTAGTGGTTCTGGAATTGGGGGGTTGGAACTGGTGATGATCATCATAGCCTTAGCAGTGGGGATATGGTTTATTGGGCAGAGGAATAAACCTCTCTTTTGAAATCAATGAAGGAAGTGGTCTGTTCATGGAGGAGGTACAATCAGTCGAATCTGCACTGGCCCGCGAGTCGGCTACTATTCAAATGCGGATCGAGAAATTATCCGCATTTTGTGCTCTAATCTTAATCGTAGCAGCAATTGCTCTCGCCTGGCCTAGTCTAAATGAATCTTCAGATAACTCTTCTGCCAAGGTAGGTGGCCTAGGTCTAGCAGTCTTGGTACTAGCATGGGGGATGTTCATTCAAGATCTCGGCATGAATGAATCGAAATCGAGAACTAGAATCGGTTCAATTGCAGGTATTGCTTGGCTACCACTAGTATTGATGGGCATGCGCTATTCCAACGGAAGTATGCTTGAGATTGGAGGTGGTATCCTAATAATGATCACTGGAATTATCCTGAAAAGAGAGGAGAGTCAAATACTAATAGGTGGTTTAGAGGTTCTTCGCTTCAAATCAGTAATGGCCATAATAGGACTAGTGTGCGCCATTTCAGTCGCATTGATGGGCGGGATTTCTCAGAATATTATCTATGCACAATGGGCGTTGATTATTTTAGTCTTAGCCATGATAATTCGTGGGTGGATAAATGCTGATGAGAATCGGGAATTACGTAAGGAATTTGCAAAGCGGTTACACTTATTAGAATATAGAATTCTGGAATTGAGGACTATCGATGCAGCAGTAGATCAGGCTGCAAGTCTCATAATGACAGCAAATGAGGAAGGTTATCGTGATTTAGGCCTTGGTATGAGTCTGCTAGATCATGCCGAAGAGGAAATTGAACGCTCATTGTCTTTAGCAGATGATGTTAGCGCAATCCAAGAAGATGCATTGCAACACATTGTCAAGGCAGAAGGTATCGCTCCAATAATCAAGCGACCACGTAAAGCCTATGAAATGGGTGAAAGAGAGGTAATCCTCGGTAGTTTGCGCGAAGGCGAGTCCTTATTCCGTCAGGCAAAGAGCCGGGCATGTGAGGTTATTCGCTGGTGGGGATTGGCCGAAAACGCAATCGAAGAGGGTTCGAGACTTCTCTCTGGTAGAGATGGAGCCGAAATGCAAAACCTTCGCGATCTATTGCAAGAAGCCAAGGAAAAGCTGGTTGCCGAAAAGCCACAAAAAGCCTATGAATACGCAACAGTAATTCCAATACAACTCGAAGGAGCAGATGTCGCTACAGACCAAGCAGAAGAGCGCCTCGTCGAGGCAGCAAGGCAACTGAAGGCAGCAGAGGGCCTTGACCTAGTAGTCCTCAATTCACGGTTGGATCAGGCTGAAAAATCATTTGCTCAGGGTAATTATTCACTTGCTTCTGGACTCGCAGACGGAATTCTCAGAGAACTTCTAAGCGAACGAGAAGCTATGGATGATGTTAGGAGAGCATTACGTCAGAAGAAGCATCTTGTTACACGTTGGCAAGATCGCGCTGATAAAAACATCTGGCAGAAGAGATTTGACGATATAGAGTCAGCTGTAGATGAATTACAATGGAGCCATGCTGCTACGTTATTGGAGCGCTTATCCGCAGATCTTGATTCAGAAGGAAAGGCAAGTGCGGATGCACTTGAATTACTAGAATACGTGCAACAGGAATGGAAAATATTGCGTAATCAATGCGAGGCATCATCGATTGGTGTAGGCGATGAGCAAAGGGTTGCAGCCGAGCGAGAGGTCGCTTTAGCACTCGAAGCACATCAAGAATCGTTAACCGAAAAAACACTAGGGCATCTTGCTACTGCAGATGGTCTGATGGAGAAATTAAAGCGACGCGTTTAATCAATCGAGTAATCCAGCTTTTCTACAGGCAGGGACATCTATCCAACCCGGGAAGCCAATGTCAACTGGCATATTACCAATAGTAGTTACTAATCCCGAAAGAAGTAGATGGGTGCCAAGTGGTACTTCTGTTTGCCAATCGTGCTTTTTCCAATATTTCTTAGAAGTCTTTGGTTCGTCAATTTCCGCTCTTATTATCCATGCGTTTGCATCCCATGTATGGCGTTGTAATAGAGGGCTAGTGTTTTCTGGAGCAGGTTTGTTAGTATGGGTATTGTGCCACATAGTTCGCCATTCTTCACTGGTTTCATCAAACCAGCACAATCCAGTGGTTTCGATTTCAAGTAATTCTAATTCCTCTTCCATTCCAAAAGATCGAATCAACCATCGCAGGTGTGGATGACGAGATGAATGCTCTGCGCATTCTCTGACGATATCCCTGGCAATCTTTTCTTCTCCTAGGTCATAATGGCATAATGCCCTAGCGATATGGCCATGAGTCCAGCGTTCAATTCCAGATGTATTCATCCATGCCATCAATTTATACAATGCTTTTTCACTTTCACCGTAAATTCTCATTCGAGCAATGTCTCCAAGAATGATCAATCGACCTGGACCGTCATCACGCCAAGAGAGTTTACCGATGGGACCTCCACTTTCCCATCTTTCAATCAATTCGATATTTCTCTTTGTCAATGGATCTACCTTTAGTATCCCCAGCACTTCTAGAGGTAATTTCCTTCCTGGGCTGATTACTGAAGCCATCCATTGAAGCCTTGCCTCTTCAACCCCTTCCACTTTGAGGAGATTAATCCGTGGCGTTGCCTCTCTAGAGTCACGTTGTGAAAGCGAAGCAGCGAGTAGAACCTTTCTTGCTATTTCCTCCTTTTTACCAGACCGAAGGGCTAGTACTGAGATGGCCACCTGCTCTGCTTCCTCCCATCGCCCTAATCCTGCAAATAGATCCATGCTGGCCTCGGCTCGGCGAGAAAGGGTTAATCCCTCGACGCTCGCTTCTCCGGGGTCTTCGTAAAGTGCTTGTAATTTGATTAGAGCACGATGCCATGAGTCTCGAGAAACCATCTTTGAAAAAGACTCTTGTTTGCGGAAAATTGCTTTTTCATAAACAGCCATTTTTGCGCGTTCTTCCCCAACCTTGGCATCGATTTGTATATTTTCTAACGACTGGTTGAATTTACGAGATCTAGCCCAGATATAAAGGAATGAGATTTGGCCACCAGATGCTAACATCCAGGTTAATTCTTCCAGAGCATCTTTTTGCATTAGGACGCATACACTATTTTCCCATGAACCACAAGCGCTACCTTTTGGTAGAAATGTAGAGTCCCAGAATGTTAGCATAGCCAATGCTAACAAGAGCATCGAAAGGCCTGCGAAACCGGTGAAACAAAAGTTTAGGACCTTTGCTTGCTGACTTTTTTCAGAGCGAATTAAGCGTGAATCTGCTAATTTAATATTACCATAGCCCGATACTTCAGAGATATTGAGGAAGAGAATACGAGCGACTTCGTATACGAAAAGAAATCCGACGATAGCGACGTTGAATAGGAGGAAAAGAAGCACACCAGTTACTAATGGAACGCGAATTCCAGCTTCACCGATAAAGGAAAACAATTCAATAGCATAGAAGCCTATAATGCCCCCTTCTTCCATTATTGTTGCTTGTTGACGGTATTCAGGCAACAATTCAACCTGCTGGGAGTGTGTGAAAAGAGATGGATCAATCAAAATTAGAACTAATGAGACTAGGGTGTTAATTGCTACATAAGGCATTACAGCGGCGTTGTAAAATACCAATTGTGCGACGATTTGCTCCCTTGCATTTGGTTTATCAGGGTGGAATGGGCTAGGTTCACCATTGCCCAACATCTTACTGCTGGACCTTAGAGTACCCCAATTAGAACCAAGGATACGTCCATATGCAATCACACTCGGTAAGAATGCAAAAAAAGCGATCAGAGGGATTCGACGGTTGAGTGAGATACCAGCCACTCCAAGCAAATAGGCAACCATTCCAGTCAATGCGAACCAAGCGATGGTCAAGCCGATCCCCATGGCAATTCTTCCGGTAGATGAATCTTGTAAAGTCGCTTTAAGTTGGCCCTGCGGGCGAATTACCTGAGCGGTAAGCGAGGTGCCAGCACTGATAATAGCAGGCAAGGTAATCAATGCAAGAGCAATAATCAATGAAATTGAATCATATGCAGAAATAACCTTCAATTGTAATAATAAAAATTCTATTACGATAATTATCGCACCAGTTAAGGCCATCGTGTAGGCTATAACTCCGAATCTCATACTCGGTGAGCGAAGTAATTCCTTTGCATCATTCTTGTCTTTAGTGATGGTATGAACTTCATAGCGCATTGGACCGGTTGGAAAAGCAACTTGTAATCCAGCTAATGATCTTGGAACAAAAAAGCGAAAGAAACCATATGCGAAGGCAATCGATAAAATCAGGGGAACAAATGACCACAAGGTGATTTCATGGGTGATGACAGGAGAAACATACCTCATATCTTCACACTCATCAGCAGTTTTCTTCTAACACCAAAGATGGTACTGCGACCTTCTTTTCGATCTCCTCGCAGATATCGGTGATGAATGAATCAAGTGCTACATCTGCACTTTGATTGCCATTTCGTGCTCTGATAGAAACAGTTCCATTTTCCATTTCCCCGTCGCCAACTATGATCATATAAGCAGGATACATCTTACGGTGGTTACGGATTTTCTTACCTATAGTGGCGTCGGAATCATCGACTTCAACGCGAATACCAGCGTTTCGCATTTTTGTAGCGATTTTATTCGCATAGTCAGCATGTTTTTCTGAAATGGTAATGATATGGGCTTGGGTTGGTGATAGCCAAGTAGGAAATTTACCTGCAAAGTGTTCGATTAAGACACCACAGAATCGCTCCATCGAACCGAAAGGTGCTCGATGAATCATTACTGGACGATGTAATTCACCATCTGAACCCTTGTAATTCAATTCAAACCTTTCTGGGAGGTTGTAGTCGACCTGAACCGTTCCCAATTGCCACTCTCTGCCGATTACATCTTTGACGATAAAATCGATTTTTGGCCCATAAAAGGCAGCCTCGCCAGGTTCTTCTGACCAGTTGACTCCGAGGCTATCAGCTGCCTTGCGACAGGCCTCTTCTGCTCTATCCCAACGCTGTGATTCCCCGACATACTTGCTGGAATCCGGGTCTCTCAATCCGACACGTACCCGATAATCAGACATTCCCAATGCAGCAAATATAATCTGAACCAATTCAATGCATCCAAGAACCTCCGCAGCAATTTGGTCTTCTGTGACAAAGAGATGAGCATCATCTTGTGTGAAACCACGAACTCTCGTCATGCCAGAAATTTCACCGGTCTGTTCCCAGCGATAGACTGTGCCAAATTCAGCAAAACGCAATGGTAAGTCGCGATATGAGCGCGGCTGACTTGAGTAAATTTTGATGTGATGGGGGCAATTCATCGGTTTGAGCATATATCCATCGATGTCTCCGCTAACCATCAAATTCGAGAGATCACTACATGAACAGCCATCATCTGATAATTTTTTCATTAAATCCTTCTCGACTAATGGCGGGTATTGACTATCTTGGTAATAGGGAAAATGACCACTGATACGATATAGATCCAATTTACCAATATGAGGAGTGTAAACCTGGTGGTAACCCTGCCTTGTTAGGTGTTCTGAGATGAAATTCTGTAACACAGTACGGATAATTGCTCCTCTTGGAGTCCATAGAATCAAACCTTGCCCTACATCTTCATCAACATGGAATAGTTGTAAATCCTTACCTAATTTACGGTGATCTCGCTTTTTTGCCTCCTCTAGGGCGGCCATTTTCAACTTTAGCGCTTCTTTACTCGCCTCGACCAACCCATAAATCCGAGTGAGTTGTTCACGGTTTTGGTCACCGCGCCAGAAAGCTGAAGAGACCGATGTTAACCGTACATGCATCAATTTTGCAGTTGAGTGTACATGTGGTCCTAGACATAAATCATACCATTCACCTTGGCGATAAATCGTAGAGCCATCGCCATCCTCTAATTTGTCTGCGATAATCTCTAATTTGTAGGGATTGGTAGCAAATAGTTCTGTGAGTTCGTCTTCACTGCATTCAACTCGTTCAATAGTCAGATTATTACGGGCTAATTCATGCATTTTCTTTTGCACTGCTTTCAAATCGGTTTCACCAAAACTCTCAAGATTAGCGAAATCATAGTAAAAACCGCGCTCTATTGCAGGGCCGATAGTAGGTTTGGCTTCTGGATAGAGCATTACAACCGCTTGAGCAAGAAGATGCGCTGCTGAATGACGCATCACATGTATGCCTTCTTCCGATTCTGCACTAATTCCATCAATAGAACAATTGTTGGATATTATTGTAGAGAAGTCCCTTTGCTCATCATCGATGAAAGCAGCTACACAACCGTGCTTTCTACCAAAGATATCTATCACTACTTCACCAGCAGTAATTCCGGTGGAATATTCGTTGACCTCACCATCTGGGAGGGTAACTTGTATCATTGGCATGTTACTCTCTACCACTGGGAGACTGTGCTTACTCATCACCTTGACGCTTAATCTCACCACTCGACATCGATGTCATCACCGAATTTCGATGACGGCTCAGCCAAAATATTGTCTTTGGGAACAGTTTCGTCATCATCGGTTTTGTCACGCTTTGGCATGATTATTTCACTTCGATTCTCGACAATATCTCGCTTCCCTCTAAATTCAGGCTCAACGAACTTGACGACCTGATCGACTTCTTCAATCTCTTTCTGTTCATCAGGTGCATTCTCATCGATGGTTTTCATCGCAGCGATATCTTTGGCCATAATGGCATCGAAGGTCAATTCCTCTTCGGTCATGGTAGCCTGAGACTATCACATCACATCAAATGTGCGCACCTTCTGTGCACATCAATGCGCATCGCAATTATGGTCAACCCTGATGCCGGGCTAGGCGGCCGGTTAGGATTCAAAGGCAGTGATGGTAGGGCTAAGGAAGCGAGAGCAGCAGGGGCAAGCGATAGAGCAGGACCCCGAATGGTTCAATGTTTAGCAGCGCTGAAATGTACTGGAATCGAACTACTGGCTCTGGAAGGACGTATGGGTGGTGATTGGATAGAGGGAAATTATTCCTCTCTCGGAGATACCCCCGGGGAAACCTCTGCAAATTCAACTAAGGAGTTCATCACCCAATTGCCTGATGTTGATCTATTACTGTATGCAGGAGGCGATGGAACCACTCGTGATATCGTTGAAGCACTCGCCGGTAAAGAATTACCAATGGTTGGAGTTCCAGCCGGAGTAAAGATGCATAGTGGTTGTTTTGCCACGACTCCCAAGGCTGCAGCAGAGGTTGTCTGTGCATTTGTCAGTGGAGAATTATTGATTGGAAGAACCGAGGTACTCGATCTTGACGAGGATATCTATCGGAGCGGGGAATGGAAGGTTCGCATGTATGGCGAGGCCTTTACCCCCTCATCGCCAAAATGGATGCAAGGAACCAAGGAACAGGTCGAACGTGAAAGTGAAATCGAAACTATAGAGGCTATGTCTACTCATATTGGCGATTTAGTCGAGGATAATTCAGATTTGATGGTGATTTGGGGTAGCGGAGGTACACTAAAAGAAATGGGCAACTTTCTTGGTTATGATTTGACATTACTCGGTATCGATATAATACATCAAGGTGTAGTATACAGCGACCTCAATGAAGAACAATTGTTGAATCGAATCGACACCCATGCCGGCAAGAAAATACTATTACTTTCGCCAATGGGTGGCCAAGGTTTCTTGATAGGAAGAGGCAATTTACAATTATCACCTGAGGTATTACGAAAAATAGGAATCGATGATATTCTCGGGATAGCAACTCCAGCAAAACTGCTTGGACTAAGCCGATTGAGAATCGATTCAGGCGATACCGAGTTGGATGATCAATTCAGAGCACGTCGTTTCATCAAGATGCTACAGGGTTATCGAACTACACGCGTGGTAAGGGTAGCAGAGGATTAGAAGACCTTGACTGCTTAAATTCAGCAGAATGGATAGGGCTCTTGCATCGGCGGTAAGAATAGGTCACCACAGTTCCGATTGACTATTGTCAGTGATAGCGAACTAGATCCATCGATAGCAATGTTAACTGGCTGCACACTTACTGGACTTGGGACATAATCCTCACCGGTTTGAGATATGATTAGTTGGATGCCATCACCAGCAGGGACTACAACATCCATACCGAGGAATTCCATATTTGCAGTAACGGTTTGACCTGGCAATAGAACTTGTCCATTTTTACCACCAGCGTGGAATCGCAAATCCATTACAGCATGTCCTAGATGCATACCATTGCTCGATTGCACCATCTCGACGAAGAGATGGCCAGAGGTTGCGGTCGGGAAGATGGTGGATTCGATACTGACAGTGGGAGTTCCTACTATTCTTGTCTCATCGGTAAAGGCAATGCATTCGAGTACGGTTTGCGAGGTTGTGCTGATAGAAGAACCTCCACTTACCAATTCACAGCCACTTGAGTCGAAAGGATATTCCTGTACGATTATATCCGATGGAGGATATTGTTGCTCGACCCTCCATCCACCGATATTGTCCTGTATTTCAGCGTGAAGCAATGGTTTGACACCTTCATCTTTGAGATAAAAGTCGAACCATTCGAGTAGATCATCAGCCCAATCCCAACGTAATGTGAAGGGGAATGCTTCCGCACCTCTACCAGCTGATAATCCGGAATGACCAGAAGCTCGGTCAGGATAATCATGACCCCATTGGCCATACAATCCTTTGACCTCAAAATCGTTTTCAATCAACATATTGTGAGTAGGGAAAGCCATGTGTGGGTCAACGTTCCAATCTTGCATCCCATGAATGATGTATACCGAACCGTTGTAATTATCGATTACCCGGTCGAGGAAATAGCGTTCCTCCCAGTAATCACTTCCTGTCCATGCTAGATTATCTCCGCTGATATAGGCAGCGATTCCGGCATAATAGCCCTCAATATAACCCTCACAGAAGTTTTCAACATCTCCAGTATCACCATCGATTCCAAAAGTGCCATAGACACCATTATGCATCACTGCACCTCTAAATTCCATACTGCCATTACGCCACATCAATTCATGAAGACCGATTAGTCCTGACATTGGCACAATGGTTTTGATGTATTCAGAACCGGTTGCAGCAGCATTCCATGGAGTAGAACCGTCATATGATTTACCGATGATACCAACATTACCATTTGACCAACTTTGTGTGCCCAGCCATTCGACAGCAGCATCAATTCCTGTTTGTTCATCGTATCCCATGAGATCCATACAATGATTCGATTCACCTGTGCCAAATACGGATACTTGAGCGATAGCAAATCCATGTGGAACGTAATTCTCGATTAGAAATTTACCTAGTCTATCTGCCGGAGTTGTTGCACTGGTATCCCCGTCGTCATAATATGGGCCAATTTCACTGATAACTGGAATTTGACATTTTGCCGGTAATTCTGCGGCTTCCCAATCACATCCATCGATTATTGGTAACCAAAGTCCCATGTGAACAACAGCGCTACCGGTTACTCCAGCACCGCCATCAGCAAGATTTATTTCAGGGACATCTACGAAAATAGAACGGACAGAATCTATTCCAAAAGTACCATTTACCGAGACTCTGGAATATATATCATCGTCGCTGTAATCCATATTAGAACGTTCAAAGACCGAAGGAAGCCAGCGTGCATCTTCTTCATCGACTATTGCGACAGCCTCGTCGGCAAAACAACCAGCGAGAGGTGCAGCAACCATCAGCAGCAGCGCGAGCGTTGCAAAAGCCGAATTGTTGGTCAGTCCCATAAGCAACACTCGACCATGTGATACATATCAGGCTTCGGAGTCCAAGATGACCTGTTTTGGAAATTATTTTTGTTATAGTTGACCGGTCGCAGCTTGTAGCAGTCCAAGGAATGGAGGTGATGGCCGGTCGGGCCTGCTCTTGAATTCAGGGTGGTATTGTACCCCAACATAGTAAGGATGTCCTTCCAGTTCAAATATTTCACAACGTTGACCAGTTTCGTCTTTACCGACAAATACCAAACCAGCATCCTCGATAGTTTTGATCAAGTCAGGATTCACTTCGTAACGATGACGGTGCCGTTCGTCAACACTTTCCTCGCCACCGTATAGCCTACGCATCTTACAATCCTCTACTTGGAAAATAGTTGGACGCGAACCAAGACGCATAGTTCCTCCGAGGTGAGTTTTTGAGATTTCAGGCATGAATACTACTGCAGGGTGAGGGGTATTTTCATCGAACTCGGTAGAGTTTGAGCCCTCAAGACCGAGGACATTTCTACAGAATTCAATCGTTGCAACCTGTAGTCCAAGGCAAATTCCGAGGTAGGGGACATTATTGGTACGGGCGTAATTAGCAGCGAGTATTTTCCCTTCGATTCCACGGTCACCAAATCCTCCAGGGACCAATATTCCGTCGGCTGACTTGAGTAAATCCCAACTAGGGTCATTTACAGTTTCTAATTCACTTGCTTCAATCCAGTCGATCACCAGATTTCTACCGACTGCAAGTGAGGCGTGTTGTAATCCCTTGATGACGCTTAGATAGGAGTCTGATAAGCCGGTATATTTGCCGACCATTGCGATGTGGACCTCCTCAGTGCTTGAATCGGCACGGTCCGCCATCTTTTCCCAGCGTACCATTAGATCGGTTACATTACAATCGATATCCAGTACTTTGCACATTCCTTGTTCTGCTAACATCAATGGAACGCGATAAATATTGGAAACATCATGTGCACTCATCACAGCATTGGGAGATACATGACAAAATGCTGCTAGTTTTTCCCGTGCATCATCAGTAAGTGGAGTTTCTGCTCTACATACCAAAACATCGGGAGTAATCCCTAGGCCTCTGAGTTCTTTGACAGTATGCTGAGTAGGTTTGGTCTTCTGTTCACCTACTGGCCCCATAACCGGTACTAGAGATACGTGGACAAAGTAAATATTTTCTCGTCCCACTCGAAATTGGAATTGCCTGAGAGCTTCGATAAATGGTGCGCTTTCAATATCACCAACAGTTCCACCCAATTCGATTACACAGGCATCAGGGGTTTGATCACTACCATCGGCAGGGCGCTTTGCTACATCCTCTATCCAAGATTGGACGGCATCGGTAACATGGGGGATGACCTGTACTGTTTTGCCAAGGTAATCACCACGTCTTTCAGCTTCGATTACCTTGGAGTAGATCTTACCTGTGGTGATGTTATGATCACGTTCAAGACTGATGTCGAGAAATCTTTCGTAATTTCCGAGGTCAAGGTCGACTTCGCCGCCGTCGTCGAGCACGAAAACTTCGCCGTGTTCGAATGGACTCATGGTGCCAGCATCGCTGTTCAAATAAGGGTCAATTTTCACCGAAGTGACTCGCAGTCCAGCGCTTTTTAGCAATACGCCAATGCTGCTAGCAGTGACACCTTTACCTAGTCCGCTAAGGACTCCGCCCGAAACCACGACGTATTTCATGACCTTCAACGGACTTTTAGGCCATCGTCCATCCCTCATGAATGTTGGGGCGAATCACCACAAAAATGGTATGGCCGCACAAATGAACATAAGCATTGGAATTACTATAGATTCCGTAGTTGATCTCATGTTGGCTAAAACCGTTAATTCTGTACCTCTGCGGAAGGTTGATTGCATGCCTATGTCTTTTTGTCCAGTGACTTTCAGAAGAGAATGCGGGATTGAACCATCGTTCCCCTCCCTTTCAAGATCAGCCATATCTCTCTTATCGGCGTATCCGAGAGCATAAATCGGGTCACCAGCACTGATTGTATGCAGGGTCCAGCGCCATTTTGATGTCCCCCATACCTTTAGTGGTGAACCTAAATCAGGTTTTCCAAAATCATTAGGATCAATGTATATCCCACCTGTCCCATCATGGAGTAGCATAGGTACACTTGCCTGGCCAGAATTTCTAGTTCTCCAAGAGCATGATCTGTTATCACCAGACCCTGTGCACACGTGCTCTTCCTCAACCCACCGATAATAGAGCATGCCATATGCGCTTCCTTGCTCAATGCCAAAAACCCTACTGGCTATTTCCGCACTTAATGTATGGCCGAGAATTGGTCGGGCTTGTCCAACTAATTCACAAGGCCCTACTGCTACCGATCTGACGAGAGAAGTAGGAGTGTCTATAATATTGTGAATAACTTTCCACTTTTTGAAAGAAACCCATCCCCAAACCATGGTGACAAAAAGGAAAAGATAGCGTAGAACTTCACCAAAAACCCTGTGTCCTTGATTACCATCTCGTGCGAATAAATCACTGGCAACCCCAAGCCAGAGGCCGATGAATATCATCCCCCAAAGCGTGTAAAGGGTAAAAGTTGCAGGATTTGGCGTACCTATTTTCTTTGGATGTTCGGGGATAATTTCATCGTTTTCATCACCCTCATAAGGTGATTGTAAATGCCATTTATCAGGGCTAGGTCCATCGAAAATCCAATCGCTCTTATCATTGCTATCACGGTACATATTGGTGATTGGAATGATTCCATTAGCGTCGATGTGATAGTGCTGTGAACCCTTTTCTCTTTTCTTGCGGATAGAGTGAATATCTTTTTTGAGCGAAGAAGGGGTGCTAATCATCAGAATTAACGCTGCTATTGATGCGATCATCATCGCTGTTCTTTGGAGGTCTTCTCTATCTGTCACTTCGGGAGCAGTAATATCTTCTTCACCAAAAGACAGTATAGATACTCCATTTTCTGTTTTCAAAGCAAAGACTTGCATTGTCATATTGGATTCGCTGCCTAAAACCAAATTCCAATCCGAGCTACACTCGCGTGATTCTGTTGCAAATTCAAAATCATCATGCACATCATAAGCGATTAAAACTCCCTTTGAATCAACTATTTCGACATTATAAAAGTTAACCTCCTCATCTAGTGTCCAACTGTCATCGCTTCGATAGCAGGATAGATAGATCACATCTCCACTTTGGATTTTCGCTTCGAATGTTAAGTAAGCACCCTTTTGACCCTCGAAGCCATTTCCTAATGTGTAGAATTCATCGGGGGAATAATCACTAGGATTAGTGACAGAAGTAGCTTCTGAAACACTAAAATGGTCGTATTCTCCAAAAGACGCTAGCAAGATAATACCGGCGATTGAAAAAAGTACAAATCCGATTATGTGGCAAATCCAAGACCTCATGCCGATTGGTAAACCAAATTGGAAAAAACCATCATCTAAATCCTTGACCAAGTTACCACCTCAAAAATCTAAAACAACTTTGGCGCAATCGCCTGAAGCAACTAATTCCATTGCCGTTTTAAAATCTTCAACTGGGAATCTATGACTGATCATAGGTTCTATTGCTATGGCATCTTGAGCGAGTAAATTATGCATCTCATTCCAAGTAGACCACATCTTCCTTCCGTTTATACCCTTGACATGTAGGTAACGGAAAACGATTTCATTCATAGGCACTGGAGTGATAGAATTACTATAAACTGAGAGAATATTGAGATATCCACCCATTCTTGTGCTGGTAATCGCATTGGAAAGAGCGTCTGCAGAACCGGAAAACTCACATGAATTATCGACACCTCGGCCTTCGGTTTGTGCGAGAATAGTTTCAACCACATCGTCATTTTTACCTAGAACTAAATCAGCACCCAGTTCTTTAGCGAGATTCATGCGATATTGATTGTCCCAATCAACAGCAATCACTTTTTTTGCGCCTAAGGATTTGGCTGCATTTACTGCGAATAATCCGATTGGTCCGAGTCCATGAATTGCAATTGTCGCCCCTTTGACAGGACCTCCAGTCAAAGTGTGGATCGCATTACCTAAAGGGTCCTGTATCGATGCATTTCGCAAAGAAAGCGAAGTAGGGTTAACTCTGGCATTTGTCGCTGGAATTGTGAAGTAAGGTGCAAAAGCACCATGGCGATGAATCCCAAAGATCTCACCGTTTTCACAGATATGTGCATTTCCTTCTTCACATCTTGGACAATGCCAGCAGGCACAATGGCATTCTACCGCTATTTCATCACCGATCGTATGTGTATCTACACCTTCACCAAGAGCTATTACCACTCCACTGGTTTCATGTCCCGTGATGGTACCAAGGGCGACATTCTTTCTGCTCCACTCATCCCATTTCCATACATGGAGGTCGGTTCCACAAATACTAGTTGAATTTGTTTTTACCAATACTTCTCCAAGCGCTGGCGAAGGAACTGGGTGCTCAATCAATTCGAAACCATCATGCTCAGATCTGACCTTTGTCCAAGCCATCATCACAGAAGGTGGTGCGGACATAGTCCGTCCTTGCATTGGCCGTTCTTATGGATTCGCTCAAGCAAATCCACCTGAGGCATCAAGTCTTTCTTGCACCTCAGCGGGAACTTGAGGGTCTTGTTGAGCCCAAAGTACATCGTCTATTCGGAGTACGGAAATCGTAGCCTCATTCGCTCCAGCAATTGATTGTCTAATCACGGCGGCCGGATCAAGGATACCTGCAGAAACTACATCTGTTGCTTCTCTGGCGAATAAATCAAGTCCGATATTGATGCCTTCTTTACTTTGGGCAGCAGTCAATTGCAATAGCGAGTCGGTTGGATCCATCCCTGCATTTTCGGCAAGTGTTCTCGGAATTACTTCAAGTGCATCAGCCCATGCTTCGATGGCCAATTGTTCACGGCCAGGTATTGATTCCGCATAGCGTCTCAAACCTCTTGCCAATGCGACTTGGGTTGCACCTGCGCCAGGAACCAAAGAAGATTCCTCAAGGAGTTGACATGCCACTCCCACTGCATCAGCAAAACATCGTTCAACTTCATCGGAAATATCCGGCGTGGAACCCCTTGCGATAAAGGTCGCACCTCCATCTTCGCCTTCGAGTAGCCAGTGATTTACTCCACCAGTAATCTCTTCAGATGTAGCCATAAATGTACCTCGGTCGGATTTCACAGCTCTATTTACATCGTGAATCAGACTCGCTCCAGTGGCCAAGGACAATAAATCAAGATCTTGCTTTTCGACCCTTCGATAGGCAAGAATTCCTGCATCATTGAGCGCTTGTCTTGCCTCATCATCAACACCATCACGGCATATTACCACATCGACATCAAGCGCTTTTATGCTATCGATTTGTTTCATTACCGATGCTAATTCAACTTCCCGAAAAGCATCGAGCATACCGGTAGATGAGATTTTGATTTTGGCATCAAAACTTGGTTTTCTTCTTTCAATACCACCGTCGATAAGGAGGATGCTTCCTGGGCCGCGATTGGTTACCATCTGAGGATGAATACAGGACTTAGCTATTGCCAATCCCGAAATCAACTTGCTATCAGTCATCTTTCCACCGACTTGTTGAATGACTTTTATCCGGGTTGGATCAGCTTTTTTATCATCGCTGAGAATCATATGTGCTGCTTTTAGAGCAAGATCACTCAAATGGGCTTGCATTCCTCGGTTCAATTTACCACTGATACTGGTATTGACAGCACTAATCACATCGGCTTCGACAATCAGATCATCAAGTGCTTTTGCCGAGTATTCTTGAGCCAGAGCGTAGCCTCTAGCAATCGTTGAAGGATGTACTCCTTGGGATACTAGATACCAAGCATTACGCAGCATCTCTGCACAGAGAAGCACCGTAGAGGTTGTCCCATCACGAACTACTCTATCCTGAGTTGAGGATGCATCGATAATCATTCGTGCAACTGGATGCTCTACTTTTGCTGATTCGAGAACGGTCACACCATCATTGGTGACCAAGGTTCTTCCCTCGTCATCGATCAATAATTTATCGAGGCCAAGTGGACCGAGTGTGCTTCTTACTGCGCCAGCAAGTGCAAGTGCAGCAGCAGTATTTTTTTGTAGAGCTTCGCGACCACTCATCCGCTCTGTATTTTCTAGAATCGGCTGTTTGCTCACGGCCACTCCAGCCACATCCCATACTTGAGCAAGAGGGTTACAGATAGTGGGGTTGATATACGTCTAGCGGCTGCGACTATACAACTGATGGTTCAGTAGTGGTGATGTGATGTCTAAGGAGTGGGAAGAGAAGATGCTTGAAAGAATCGCCAATATGTTCCGTGATATGGGCATGTCAATGGATCTCGAGCAACTTCGTGGCCTAATGGACCAATTCCGTTCCCAATTCGAAGCCATGGGCATCGATGAAGATAAAATCAAGAGCGGTGATCTCAACTTAGATCTTCAGAATATCATGAAGTTATTCCAAGCGAACATGCCGATGGACAAGGTGCTTTCCAATCTTGGTCTTGACCTGAAAGTCGATGCGGCTCCTGTCGAGGTCGATGCTACAGCTGAGTATTCAGACGAAAATAGCCTTCTCAAACCCCCAGCGGACGACATCTATCTAGATGGCTGGAATATGGTGATTACAATCGATTTATCAACTAAGGAAGGAATGGAGGATATCGAATTAGCATTGGCTAATAATGGCGAAATTCTACAGGTATTGGAATCTCCTACAAATCCACCTTTAGCGCAAATAGAATTACCACATCAATGCGAGGATCTGGTGGATTGGAGTATGAATAATGGCATTCTTGACGTTACTCTAAAACTCACTCCACAAGGGTCGGCTCTGAGTAATTCTGATACTGAATCAGATGCAGATTTAGACGAAGATTTCGAAGATGATGATTATTTTCCAGCGTCTCAAAAGGTGTCTTTAGAGATCTTAGATGAAGACGATGAAGACGATGAAGAGGATGATGATGGTGGAATACCCATCTTTTAATGGAAGTGAAAACAATGGCAAAAAGTACAGTGATAGGAATTGATTTAGGAACTACAAATAGTTGTGTTTCGGTTATCGAAAATGGCGAAGCGGTGATTATTCCCAACGCGGAAGGGTCTCGAACAACACCAAGCGTAGTGGCATTCAGTAAAGATGGCGGCGAGCGCTTAGTCGGGGTAACCGCAAAGCGTCAGTCAGTTACTAACTATGAAAGAACTATATCTTCAGTGAAGAGGAATATGGGTTCAAATTGGACCGTAGAAATAGATGATAACAAGTACACTCCGCAAGAGATTAGCGCTTTTACTCTACAGAAGCTAAAGGCTGATGCAGAAGCATATCTTGGTAAGGATGTAACGCAAGCGGTAATCACTTGTCCAGCATACTTTTCCGATGCACAGAGAAAGGCAACCAAAGATGCAGGTCGTATCGCAGGTCTTGATGTTCTAAGGATTATAAACGAGCCAACCGCTGCTGCATTAGCTTATGGCGTCGACAAAGAAGAAGACCAGACCATTCTCGTGTATGACCTTGGAGGAGGAACCTTCGATGTATCGGTATTGGAAATCTACGAAGTCGATGGTCAACCACAAATCGAGGTAAAGGCAACCGCCGGAAATAACAAACTTGGTGGCGATGACTTTGATGAGTTGCTTATCAACCACTTGGTTGAGGAGTTCAAGAAGGCAACAGGAATAGATCTTGCTAAAGATGTCCAAGCTCTAAGCCGACTTAATGAAGCAGCCGAGAAGGCCAAAATAGAACTTTCAGGCACTGGACAAACTCAGATTAATCTTCCTTTCATCACTATGAAGGATGGTAACCCAGAGCATCTTGACCTCATGGTCACTCGCGCTAAATTCGAGGAATTGATTGGCAAGCTGATCGAGAAAACCATGGCTCCAACCCGCCAAGCAATGAAAGATGCAGGTCTTTCCAAAGGTGAGATCGACAAGGTGATTCTAGTAGGCGGATCTACTCGTATTCCAGCGGTGCAAGTAGCAATCGAAAAAGAGACAGGAAAGGCTCCTTTCAAGGGAATAAATCCAGATGAAGCGGTTGCTATGGGGGCGGCTTTACAAGCAGCAATCATAGTTGGCGATGAAAGTGTTAGCGATATATTGTTACTCGACGTCACTCCACTAACTCTCGGAATAGAAACTCTTGGCGGAGTTATGACAGTGATGATTGAGAGAAATACTACAATACCTACGAGAAAGACCGAGGTTTATTCAACCGCAAGCGATAATCAGCCTGCTGTTGAGATTCATGTTCTCCAGGGCGAGAGAGACTTTGCAAAGGATAACACCACACTCGGACAATTCCATTTAGTTGGAATCCCACCGTCTCCAAGAGGAATGCCACAGATCGAAGTTACTTTCGACATCGATGCCAACGGTATTGTCGATGTTAGTGCGAAAGATCTAGGCACTGGTAAGGAACAATCGATTAAAATAGAGTCAAGCACCAGTCTTTCTGAGGACGAGATACAGTCCAAAATAGCAGAGGCTGAGCAATTTGCGGAAGAAGATAAACTACGCAAAGAGCAAGTTGAGATGCGAAATATGGCTGATCAAATTGTCTATCAAACACGCAAGACCATCGATGAAGCAGGCGATAAACTCGAAGAGACCGACAGTGCTCCAGCACTGGAGAAGGTCACTGAACTTGAGGCTCTTCTCAAGGATGATGATGATCAGTTGAAAGAACTTGATGATATAGATCAAGCAGCGATTCAAAGTAAAATCAAAGAGGTAGAAGAAGCAATGCATGCTATCTCGGCTAAACTTTACGAAGCAGCAGCCGCGGAGATGGCAGCTCAGGAAGAAGCGGGTGAATCCGAGGAATCGGAGGAATCCGCAGATTCAGCAGATGATGGCGTCGTAGATGCTGATTTTGAAGTAGTCGATGAGGATTGATTAACCCATTCATCTGAATAGAGCCACCGCCATGGCTAACCATGAGCGAAGATAAGAAAGGTCGTCTGGCCAAAGCCGCTGGAAAATTTAGTGGGGTTGGTAAAGCAGCCATAAAACAGAAGGCAGCTGGAGTGATAGCAGATGCAGCCAAACCTGTGACTGACTCAATAAAGAAGAAAGTCATTGAAGCCAAGCAATCAGCCAAAGATGCGGTTGAGAAAAAGGGAACTGAAATCGTTAAAGAACAGATGAAGAAGGAAGCCAAGAAGAAATTTCTCGGCCGTTAATTCACTGTCCAGTAATTAATTTGTGTAAGGTCCTAACGTGAATACCAGTGGCGCCATGTGGTACCAATTTATTCGACTTTGCCCCCCATGCGGTTCCGGCGATATCTAGGTGAGCCCAAGGGATATCTTCGGCATCTTCACCTTCTCCTCTCTTGGGTACGAATTGTTTGAGGAAGGCAGCTGCGGTATTCGAGCCACCAGCCCTGCCAGCTCCTAAGTTGCGGACATCAGCAATCTTTGAATCAGTCATTTCCTTTTCAAACTGAGGTAACATTGGCATTGGCCATATTAGTTCATCACAAGCATCACTTGCAGTCTTTAGGGAATCACGTAGTTGATCATCATTGGTCCACATACCCGTTGCTTCGTGTCCTAATGCGACAACGATCGCTCCGGTTAATGTGGCAAGATCGATGATGTAGGATACATTCATCTCACCGGCTTTACACAATCCGTCAGAGAGTACAAGTCGACCTTCAGCATCGGTGTTCAGCACTTCAACAGTCTTTCCTGAATAGGTAGTGATTACATCACCTGGGCGTAAAGCGTTAGAGCTCGGCATATTTTCTGCCATACAGGTGATAGCTACTACACGCTCCTGCCAACCGGTTGCTGCAAGTGCTTGCATTACACCAAAGACGGTAGCAGAACCATGCATATCGTATTTCATTTCGTCCATATTTGGACTTGGTTTGATAGAAATACCACCGGTGTCGAAGGTTATTCCTTTACCAACGATACATGGCGAAGGACCAGCCTCTTTTGGATTCATTTCGAAGATAACCATGCAAGGTTTGCGTTCGCTACCCATTCCAACTCCAACCAATCCACCCATCCCTAGACTAATCGCTTCATCATAGGTAATGATATTGACATTGACATTAGGCAGATCTTTGGCCCATTCAATCGCTTTGTGCGCATATGCCATTGGATAGAGGTCATTTGGTGGACAATTTCCAAGATCTCTGGCCAAGAAAACCCCACTGGCTACTTGTGCAGAAAGTTCAGAAGCGGCTTTTAGTGCTTCTACCTTATCTTCTTCACAGGTGATTTCAACAGACAAATCTCCTTCTTCCTCTTCATCATCAGCACCCTTTGTCTTGTAGTGATCGTATTTGTAATCCCTCAGAATCATTCCCTCGACAAATGCGGACATCAAAGCGACATCGACATCATGGAAGCGGACGGTTAAATCGGTGCCATCGGAGCGCTTACGATGAGATATGACTCCTGCACCGGCATTGCGAACGGAGTTCGAATCAGCCTTTTCGGGCTTGCCAAGTCCGACTAGGATGGCTTTTCCACCCTCGGTTCCTCTAAGTGTCATCACTGAACCGGATTTGGCCTTGAAATCACCATCTATTAGAACGGTTTCAATTTGACTTCTAAGGACTCTGTGAAGACCTGTACAAGCATTGTCATCGAGTGATTCCACGCCTTGCCATAAAGGTAGGACAAGGGTTCCAATTATGTTCTCATTATCGTTTACATTGACTCGCATCGGCTCACCTGATACAAGGGAGGGGTTGTGACACTTGAAGACGACGGCTATTTTGGTCAGCATTCAAGTAGGTAGGAGAATAGGATTGGAGCGACGATGGTTGCATCGCTTTCGATGATGTGCATGGGTGTGTCTGGACCCAGTTTACCCCAAGTTATCTTCTCGCTCGGATGTGCTCCTGAGTAGCCGCCATAGGAGGCTTTGGACTCACTTATTTGTCCGAACCAGCCCCATAGTCTGACTTCCTTTTTCAGGTCTTGACGTAACATTGGCACCACACAAATCGGGAAATCACCAGCGATTCCTCCTCCTATTTGCAATAGTCCTACAGGTGAGTTCTGGCTCTGATACCATTCTGCTAGATGCATCATATAATCGACACCGCTCTTGACAGCCGAAGCATCACACTCACCAGTCATACAATGTGAAGCGAAGATATTTCCAAGAGTTGAATCTTCCCAACCGGGTACGTAAACCGGGATATTTGCATTTTTCGCCGCTAGTAGCCATGAGTGTTCGGCAGGTACATCATATTCGAGTTGATCGAGAATAGACATTAGGTGGTGATGGGGAAAAGCTCGTTTATTCTTCCAACTTTCAATGATTAGTGTTTCAATGTGACGAATTGCTTCTTCTTCGGGAATGCATGTATCTGTTACCCGGTTCAAACCGCGATCGTGAAGTTGTTGCTCTTCATCCAAAGACAAAGAGCGCCAATTTGGGACTCTTTGATATGAATTACGGGCTACCAGATTGAAGACATCTTCCTCTAGATTGGCACCTGTACAGGTGATAGCATGAACCTTGCCTGATTTTATCAGTGGTGCAAGCGATCTTCCGAGTTCAGCAGTTGACATAGCGCCGGCCAAAGTTATCATCAATTTCCCATCATCGCCGAGGAAACGCTGTAGTGAATCTGCGGTATCTTTGAGAGCGCCAGCATTGAAATGATGAAAATGTTCATCGACGAATCCTTTGACTCCATTGGCGTTATAGTTTTCGAGAAACCGAGGGTGACGGCGGCGTTGACTGATTTTTAATCCAGGCATCTTTGCTTTCAATTCTCGCTCGATGACGTCGACAATCAAACTTGGGTCGGTCGAACCACAAGTGAATGCATCCATTGCTAACAATCCCTTTTTCGAATAACAATGAGCTGTTACGTGACTTTCATCGAGCAAGACAACTGCGGCAAATCCTAATGGTGAAATACTTCCGTCAAATATCTCTACATGTGAGTGAACCATTCTCGCACCGCTTTCGGCAACTGCTTTTTCCATTAATGCCAACATCCAGTGGCCATCGAAATCGATGGTCCCAGTACAGTCGAGAAGTATATGCGATCCCTGGACACTGCTTTCCATTATCTCACCTCAATGTATGAATTCTTGCGGCAGCGATTCTAGCCGTTAACATCGCTGCGGTAAATTGGGTTAAAGGACTGTCTTCCTGAGCGACGATTTCATTGACATCAGCACTGATGACATTACAATTAGCGAATAGTGTATCTATGGTTTCAATCGCATGCCAGAAAGATAGCCCACCTGGCACGGGAGTGCCGGTTGCGGGAACGATTGATCCATCCAAGCCATCGATATCGATAGTTAGGTGAACTGGGCCTTGAATTGAGGATATGGCTGCAAGCCAAGTTCGCCATTTTTCCTCACCTCCAGACGGACTCATTACTTCACGAGCAAACCAAGTATTGATTCTCTCATCGCCTTCAATCCGTTCCAATTCTTCCTTACAATATGCCCTTATTCCTACTTGGTAAAGGGCAATAGCACCTTCATCTATTGCTCTGGCAGCAGCACAAGCATGCGAATATGGTTCACCACCAAGCGAGGAACGTAAATCTGCATGTGCATCGATTTGAACGATGGTAACTTTTTGCGGTGATGCACGAATTATTGGTGGCAAAATCCCATGTTCACCGCCGAGGAAAATTGGAAAACCACCTGTTGCATAGATTTCAGCAGCGTATTTTGCAATGCCGTCAAGTTGTGAATGTAAATCCCCGCCTTCGCCATCCCATGGTTCGGCTGTATTGATAATTCCATTAGCAGGTAATTCATCACCGAGTAGATCATCATAGAGTTCGACCTGAGTACTAGCCTCGATACAAGCGGCGGGTCCATCGGCTGTACCTTGGCCATAGGAAGTGGTTAATTCGTAAGGAATTGGAGCGATAGTGACATCTGCAGGGCCATCTACCTTGGCCAAGCCAAGGAATCGTCCTTCGGTAATACAGTCGTTCACAACTTTGCGGACGTGCTCGCCATGTTGAACCCATCGACTTTGTTGGGTTATCGACATGTTGATAAGGGACCGTCATCAATAATCGACTCATCATTGTGGTGCTTGCACTGCGCGGGATGGAAGTTGGTGATTTCATGAGTATGACATTAAGGGAATTAACCGAGGCAATACGCCAACATATCGATATGGAAATGAATACCGATGTTGCATCGGGAATGGCCGAGCACGCTCTTGGTTTCTTTGGCTTTTACGACAGGATAATCGACAATGCATTGGAACCTACCGATCGCAATTTGTTTTACATGTTTCAAGATTATGATTTGCTAACCACCGAGAGTGAAGAGACCACACTTTGGGACGGCCGGGAGTGGAGAATTCACTATTGGAAGTTTAAACCAGAACTCCGCGAGAGGGTTGAAGCTTATATGAATCGCAAAATAGTACCTGTCGAAGTAGATCCATTCGAAGAAATTTACGGCGGCCGTGGTGCCACAATTTGGACCCGAGAGGGCGAAAGGATAGTCAATCCAAATGCATTTACCACCGACTTCTGGTGATACTAGAGAACACAACTATTGAAGAGTAGTGCAGTTCATCGTATCTTCATGAAGACCAGAGCATTTCTACTCTCGCTGCTATTATTGGCATCGATCTCACCTGTGGTAAGTGCCGAAAGCGAGATCGAAATACTGGTTGACTGGAATGGAAATCATTCCTATCGTATTTTAGGGGCAACCGGGTCTGATACCATTACTTTTGAGCAACTCAGAGGTGGAGAGGTCTTAGCGAGTGACTCAATTACTACTTGGACCGGAGATGAAGGGGTATTGGATGTTAATACATCATTAGAACTCGGTGACATAATCACCATTACAGTTGCAGATCAGTCTCGTACTTTTACTGTGGGTACATGGAATCAACCACTTGAGGACCACGAGGTCACACTCTCTACTGAATGGATAATGGATCAGCAATGGGACAACGAGTTTGGAGAGCAGCGCTATTTTCTGGCATTTGACGGGGAAGGATGGCAGTCACGAACAGGTGACCAACTAGATGCTTGGGAGATGGGTTCTGGTCAGATGGTTATCATTGAATCGACCAATGAATCGACAACAAATACCACTTTGATTTTGGATTCTATTTGGCGTAATGAAACAACGATAGATGGGCGGTTAATCAGTCAAATATTTGATGCAAGAGGACATGGAGTCCTGTCTACCAATAGCACTGATTCTGGCGATGCACTAGCTATTGATGCAATCATTACCGATGCTAGGATTCTGCGCAATATGTCATATGGTATTGTTGATGAATACTTCCTTCTCGAGGCTAATGGGAATATGAGTTTAATTGGCAATGATGATGAATCAGAAACAAATATTGATGGGGTATTGGCCGTAATATTCATTGAAACTAGAGATGTTGATGGAAATCAAACATTGAATCATATGCAATTGGAAGGTTCAGCCGATCTCTCGATTGTTAGTGACGATGCTCGATTTGACATAGAACTCGACCAATTCCAAAGTTTAGAGAGGTGGGAAAACGGAGTGAGAGTAGAGCAATATTATGAGGTAGATGGTGATGGAACATTTGGTGTTACCGAGGATGAAGAAAATGCCTCGGTCAACATTAATGGTACGGTAATTGATTTCCATAATAAGATTGAAAATGGCATCTGGCAAATCGATGACTTTCACGTTGATGGTACTATCTCCGGTGATGCTAGCGGCACCTTTGGTATTGTGCGAGCAATCGAGGATTCTGGGCAAATAGCTAATGATACCGGCTCGATGATCGATGTCATCATCGTCCATCAAGAGGATTGGTTCAACCTCACTGGAGCAGGTGGTTGGAGTGCAAATGGGAATACCATTGGTTCAACTCATAACGAGTCATGGTCCTATGATGCGATTTACAATTATTGGGATAATCGGACAGTCAAATCAAAATGGCGCCAGACCGGACCAGACCCTAGTGAAGGCGAGGAACTGAAGGAAAGATCACCGATAGAGAAAGACCCACAACCTCCAGTGGTCGAAGGGGCATTGGGAGATGTTACTGTTAACCGCGAATCTGGTTTGATGCCGATACCAGCGATGAACGGCGATTCGTTTTTACTTGATAGCCAAGAAGGAATCACGCTAATGGTTCAAATTCAAAATCCTACTGAAATCAATCTCGATGGCCACACCATTATGGCGTTAGATTGGAGCGGTGTATACGGTGATACTCTAAGTGGTAATGCTACTGGATCTATCATTATCGAAGGGCCATTAGCAGGACTGAACGGACTTATTCAAAGAACGCTACAAGCACCATTCGGTGATGATGATGCGCTGATTAGTATCGTTGAGAATCAAAGTGTCAATCGTATACTATCGCCATCAGTCGTTAGTTCAAGTGATAATACGCCGCCAGAGATACAAGAGATTCGTCTTAGAGAGTCGGTTACTGCAGAAGGAGGCCAAGGTGGTCATCTCGAGGTTACCGTTTCAGATATCGATTTCAACGTAGTCGAGGTAACAGCTGATTTATCTGCTATCGGGCAAGGTGTAGTCCAACTTTCCGATAAAGGTCTACAAGGGGATTCAAAAATAGGCGATGATATCTGGACTATTTTCATCAGTAATCCCACTTCAAACCATGGTGAGATTTCGATTCCAATAACCATTACAGATGTATTTGCAGCAAGCGATTCTCAGGATGGCATTATTTCTATTCTCAACCAGGCGCCAAGACTAACTTCCATACAGATAATCCCAACTACATTAGCAAGAGGTCAGATGGCGATAATAAACGCACAAGTGAGTGATTATCATGGAGTTTCCTCGGTATTTGTCGACATGCGAGATTATGGAGGTGATCTAGTATCTATGAATTTAGTCGAAGAAACTTGGGTTACAAATCTCACAATTCCATATTCGATGTCACCGGGGGAGCGCACCTTATCATTGATTTTGGAGGATTTGGAAGGTGGTGTCAAAACCGTCAGTAGTACCCAAAAGAGTGGGCAATACCATATCGCTGATCAAAACGACAAGGCGATTACTTTGACGATTATCAATACTCCACCTGAAATCGAGATCGGGGAGACAAGAGAGTTTGAACTCGGCGATGTAAATGTGAATTATACTATTTCAATTAACGTAAATGATGCCGATGGAGTAACTTCGGTACAGGCAAAATTAGGAGCCTTTTCTGAGCCTGGTAAGGACTCGGATTGGATTAATTTACAATATCAAGGAGAGGGTGTCTGGTCGAAGACTTTTACAGTACGTAAGGGTACTAATTACGGTACGCATGAAGTTTTATTCAGAGCCACAGATGCATTTGGGGCTACTTCCAGTGATTATTCTCTCGCTATAAATGTGGTTGAGTTAGGGCAAAGCGGAGGGCCGATCGATGACATCTCTGCATCATCTTCAATTGTGATATCTGCACTAGCGATTTTCGCAATTGCGGCGATAGGGGCGGTAATATTCATGGTCCGTGGCGGTAAAAGTGGCGGCGGCTTTGGAGATTCTTGAATCTCTAATTCTAATAATAACAACTGGAAATAGATGATGTCTTGTGGTGCGAAAGCCGAGACTCGAACTCGGGTTCAGGCGTTGGCAACGCCCGGTGATAACCACTACACTACTTTCGCAAGGGCAACCCGGCGACTGGTCAGAGGTATGAAACCTTGTCGCTTTATCTGCGGTGGTAGAAAACATCGATGAGAAGTTGCTGATGCCTGTTCAAGGAGATTGCAACTGCTTTGAGAAAGGAGAAAAACTTGATATTCTCACCTCCTGAAGTTCTCAAGAAAGCATTGAGATATTCGATTTTGACATCGGCATAGAAGAGATAACTCATCAATGATGACCTGTTGCCAAGAATAATGTGGAAGGGATCCTTGCTCTATGCAGTCATCTATTGCATACTATTTGTTGGTCACATTATTGCTGCTGCAAAGGAATTAGATCTATTGTTCCGGATTATTGCAACACTAGTAACACTGATGACGATGGTTGTCGGATTAAGTACACATTTGTTATGTGGTTTATTCAAAGAAGACAATGGGATAATCGTTGGAAGATACGCATGTTTACCGCTTTCGGCCGTACTTGGCTGGGCTTATGCTGGAATGGAGTACTCATCCTTGATTCTAATTTGGGTTATTGTAGCAGTATTCATTCAATTATTGTCTGAAAGAGGTTTGATTAACTACATTATGCACGATGGTCTCGATGGCAGATTCTCCAGTTCGCATCAATAAGCCCGACGCAGAGTCTGAAGCGGCATCTTCCGACCAAAAACGGCAGATGGAGCAAGCCTATTCGCAGATGAAACGTAAGATGCAAATGGAGGAAATGGGCAAATTGATCAAACATAAGATCATGGTTCTTTCTGGAAAGGGCGGGGTTGGAAAAACGACCGTCTCCACAGGTTTGGCTTTATCATTAGCAAAAGATGGTGCCAAGGTTGGATTGCTCGACATTGATATCACCGGCCCCAATGTACCCAAAATGATGGGCTTGGATGGGCATAGATTGCATGTCGAAGGCGGTCGAATCTTTCCCGCAGAAGGTCATCACGGGGTCAAGGTCATCTCAATGGCCTTTTTACTCGAAGACGACGATACCCCTGTGGTATGGCGAGGACCGATTAAACTTGGAGCGATTCAGCAATTTCTTGGCGATGTAGAATGGGGACAACTCGATTATCTGATAATTGATTTCCCACCTGGCACCAGTGACGAACCACTGACCGTTGCTCAGAGTTTACCTGATATTGATGGTATGGTCATCGTCACCACTCCTCAGGATGTGGCATTGCTCGATAGCCGTAAATCGATTGGCTTTGCATCATCGCTCAAGGTGCCGGTAATCGGCGTAGTCGAGAACATGAGTGGCTATACTATTCGTGGTACGGCACAAGCAGGTCAAAAGATTACTATTGAGGCACCTGGAGGCCGACAACTCGATGTTGATGTTGGTGATGACGGTTCTTGGTCTGCTACCCTAGATATTTTCAAGCAAGGAGGTGGCGAGGAAACCGCTGCTGAAATGGAGGTTAATTTCCTTGGTCGCCTACCCTTTGACCCAGGAGTTGTTCGTGGTGGGGATGATGGTGTCCACCGTATCATAGCAGACCCACAAGGTGAATCTGCGATCGCATTTTCTCGAGTCGTATCTGGAATAAGCGAGTTTTTATCATCAGCTAATAATGAAGACGATTTGGAGATTATCTGAGGTGTGCCAATGGGTGACCTGTCTGTAGAGACCCGTGCTCATTTGCTCAGCTTTTGGTTGTTAATCTCTGCATTTGGTATAATGTTCGCAGTACTTTCATGGTTACAAGAGTCTGGACTATTTTTCTCTGTAAACGAAATTGGAGCTTGGAAAGGCGCGTTAGCTTTATTGTGTGGCATTCCACTTTACTGGTTTGTAGCACGTAATATGACCGGAGGACCTACCGATGAGTGAGATTGCAAAATTGAAGCGTCTTGAACGCTTTGAAACCGAATTGAAAATGACTTGGTCCAATGGCACTGAAAACAAGGTTGCATATACTGACTTGAGATATTGGTGTCCTTGTGCAAAATGCTCGCCGCGCCGTGATAGCGAAGAACTTGCGTCGAATTTAAACGCCGAAATTTCCTCTTTGCGAAATGCAAAACCCGACGTGGATAAAGTCGGAGGATACGCTTTACATTTCGAATGGAGCGATGGTTGCAGTAGTGGGATTTATCGTTTTGAAAGGTTGTGGGACCTAGCACTCTCAAAAGATCCCGATGGCGGTAGAAAGTTTGTTCACGGAGCATGGTGAATCCGATTCAAAGGACTTCTACTAGCGAAGATAACATGAATGGTGGTTTCACACCATCGACTAAGGGGGGGAATGCAATGGAAGGTGTTTATCTTACTTGGCTGATAACTGCCCTAGCCATTGGAGTTATTCTATTACCGTTTGTTAAACCGCCTTGGACTCGGATTTACGTAGCTGGTTTCATCGATTTCATCCGCCGCTATTGGATACACGTATCACTATTATTGATCATTTACAACGCTAAGGATTTCCTTGACCAAGTCGACCGAGTAATTATGGCAAACACCGGTCTAGATATGACGCCTTGGATTTATGCTATCGAAGGAGATATGGTGCTATGGGTGCAAAAAGCCTTCCTAAACCCACTACTGACGAGTTTCCTCACCCACTTTTATGTGATTGGTTTCATGGTTATTTGTTATGTGTCGATCTTTTACTTTGCATATTTCGATGACCGTTGGATGTCCGATAGGATAACCCTCTCGATTTTTTGGGTTTACGTAATCGCAGTCCCTTTCTATCTCTTTTTCAATGTCAGAGTCACGGGAGATCATATACCAGAAATGCAAACCCTTGCCTATAATTTAACTCCTGAAATCAATGATTGGTTTACTAGAATTGATCCATTTACCAATGGCATGCCCTCGCTGCATATCGCTTTCCCATTTACTGTATGGTTGTGTTTATTGCGCTTCGATGTTGATAATCGCTGGAGAAATTATCGCTATCTACTAGTGGGATATATTCTCTTAACAGCCTTTGCAATCATATATCTCGGCATTCATTGGTTTAGCGATATAATCGGTGGAATGGTGGTCGGCTCGATTGCAGTAAGGGTTTCTGAGAAGACACAAGGTGTGTGGATTTATCTCGATGAACGAACGATAAACTCACGATTGACCGCCGTTCTTACCAATCCTAGACAGGTAACTCGGTTTCTAAAACGCAAAACAGGAGAGACCTTTGGGGGTTTCAAAAGACCTGGTTCAAACGAAACTGGAGCAGTAATCGCGGTACTGATTTTACTGATTGCAGCAACGATAACTTGGGATTTAACTCATCAAGCACTGCCGGCAGGTGGAGTAGAAGTGCCGGTTGATGTTGTTGCAGCAGATGGTTGGGTGGTCACGCTGGACGATAGACCAGAAGGTGCTCTAGTAGTTGTACACGATCTTGCAAACCTTGAATCAGAGATTCAGGTTCATCAGCCATTGATGGATGCCAATAGCAGTTATGATGTGGGGGGGGGTTATCTTGCAATGGCTAACACGACCGACCTTTTCGTAATTTCATTGGATAGTCCTAATAATGCGATTTTACAGCTAAAGGTGAACAATAGTGATTATCTCTCAATCATAGATTCTTCGTTAGGCGTGATAATCGCTATTCTTTCCGCAGGCGATCTAACCTTGATAGATTTACAGGGCAATACTGTGATTGGACCTGATATAATTGCAGATAAAGTATTGATTCTCGAGAATAGTGGCGATGAGTTGGCTATGGTCTTGGCGAGTAACCCAGCGCGGATTACCTTTGGAATAATTGGTGCAGAAGGACTGATTACTCAGGCTTTGAATCATAGTGCAAGTGAGAGTGAAGATGAAATCCTCTCTGGATGGGGTGTGCCAGTAGATTCTGAAAATGCTACGATTACCGATATCTCATTGACCCGTGATTTCTTAGCAGCAACCGTAAATGTCAGTGCGACGACTAGACTTGTTTTACTTGAAAGAGAAACGGGAGATAGTTATGTCATCGGCGACCCGAAATACCCAGCATTCGATCCACATCTCGGCCATGGACTATTGGTTTGGGCTGCAAAGGAACATCTCAATCCGATCAATCCAAGTACTGAATATACCGATAAGGAGATACATTTGCTGGATTTATCGACCAATCTAAGTGAAGTTCTGACCTCTGATGAATACGATCAATGGGGACCAATAGTCTTGGAAAATCATATCGTCTTTAGTCAAATGAATGACGATGGTGAGATAAGCGTAGAGATTCATCAAAGGGTTGCAAGTCTCAAACCATATTCATCTGCAGTTTTACAAGTTGGAGTAATATTTACGACGATATTGGTTCTGATTAATATCTTCCAGCGACAAATGGAAGCTAGAGTGGATAGCCACGAAGAAGAAGAGTGATTATCCACCGTGATATCGAACTCTTTGTTTGATGGTTTCTAATCTTTTCACACAGGTCTTAGCATCTGGAACCTGACCTCCAGAGGCAGGATCTGGTTTGCCGAGTTCATCATCTAAAGCCTCATAGCCAGTGATGACATTATCCATGCCATTTTCGACATCGGGATGAGTGGCTCGCAATATCTCATGCATCACATGTAAATCGATACCAAACCCCTCCACCTCATATTCCTGGTTTGCCAACCCTAAATCGATTAAGATCGATTCGCCATCTGGTGTAATCATGATATTATTGGTTGAAAGGTCACCATGAGTAACCGCTTCTCGATGTAATCTTCTAATCGCTCTACCAACACCTTGCAATAATTTCGAATGGTCTTGTTTGAGGGCTAGGATTTCGATTAACGGCTTGCCTTCAATCATTTCAATTATCATTACCCCATCTTTGGTGTCGACATCATAAACCGCAGGTAAGGGGACTCCTCTTCGATGGAGTTTAATCATCAATTTCGCTTCATTACTCATACGACGTTTGGTCAACTTCCGATCAAGGTCTCGATGTCTCCATGTTCTTGGTCGGCGCTGTTTGTGAACAGCGGGCCGGCTATACCATTGGCCTGCAGTAACACGGGCCTCGGCCCCAACGTGCAATAATTCACCGCCAATCCACGCCTTCATCAGTAGTTGGGTAAAGTGTATGGTTCAAAAAGGAGGCGCTCTAGGGCAGGATGGAGTGGTAACTTGACCATCTCATTACCGATGTGCGCAATCGACTTTGGCAACACGACCATGGACGACGACGAGAAGGCTATTGCAGATCGAATATCCGAATTGAAAATCGAACTCGGTGATGATCTTCTCATCCTCGGACACCACTACCAAAGAGATCAAATCGTGATGCATGCAGATTTACTTGGTGATTCATTTCTTCTCTCGGAAATGGCTGCTGCTTCCAAGGCAAAAAACATCGTTTTCTGCGGGGTTCACTTCATGGCCGAAAGCGCAGACATCTTGACAGAAGATGACCAGATAATCATCTTGCCAAATTTACGAGCGGGTTGTTCGATGGCTGATATGGCAGTACTTCCCGATGTAGAACAAGCCTGGCAAGAGATCCTTGAGTCAAGCGAATTATCCGACCCAATATATCGAGATGATACCGACGCTGTCGCAGAGGAAGGAGAGTCTTTTCTTGTTCCCGTGACCTACATGAATTCCTCTGCTGACCTCAAAGCATTCGTCGGTCGACATGGCGGGGTGGTTTGCACTTCTACCAATGCCCAGGGAGTCTTAGAGTGGGCTTTTGAAAGAGCTGGCAAAAATGGTGCAGTCCTTTTCTTCCCCGATCAGCATCTAGGACGAAATACTGGTTTGAAGATGGGTATTCCGGCGGATCAGATGTCTATTTGGACGCCCGGTGAAGAGAATCCGGTAGCATCAGATACGCGAATTATTCTATGGCATGGTTATTGCTCTGTTCACAAGCGTTTCACTGTCGCACAAATCGAGGAGTTTCGTCAAAGAAACCCCCAGGGTTTGGTTGTGGTTCACCCCGAATGTACACAAGAAGTAGTCGCTGCTGCAGATGCCAATGGTTCGACCGAATTTATTCGCAATTACGTAGCAGAACAGCCATCAGGGACAAAAGTAGCAATCGGGACAGAAATAAATATGGTTGCTCGATTGAATAATGAGCATTCGAATATGGAAATAGAATGTCTTGATGATAATGTCTGCCCTTGTTCGACAATGTACATGATACATCCAGTTTACTTGCTCGATGTTCTCGAACGGATTATTGCTGGTGAAGAACCAAATCGAATAATTGTACCAGATGATATTCAAGCCGGTAGTCTTCTTGCTCTAAACCGGATGCTTGCTATCACGCGATGAACTCGCCGGCCTTCCAGCCAACATAGGCAAGAATTGGACAAATAATCATGGTTATGGCTACGTAGCCAATTGCTAATGAGGAAGAAGTCTCCCACATTTTTACGGTTTCGAACGAGAATGTTGACATTGTGGTGAAAGCGCCAAGAACTCCGGTTCCGAGTAATAAAGCGATTTCTTTAGAGATTATTTGTTCGGCGAGAAGCGCCATCATCATTCCAAGTAGAAGCGAACCTAGTAAATTGACTAGCAAAGTGCCATAGGGATGCGCTTCACTATTCAGCCATTCACTTATGCTATAGCGAAGAATTGCGCCAATCGCCCCTCCTGCGCCAACTGCAAGAAAGGGATTCATAGTGCGCCCTTGAGTTGCCATCTATTGAACCTAATGTTAGAGTAGTAACTATACACGACATCTGCAGGGCTTGGTGATGATACTGTGGTTCTTGACCGGAAACAAAGGCAAGTTGAGCGAAGCTTCGGCACTATTTTCTGAATACGGCATCGAGGTCAAGCAATTAGAGGCCTCAATAACCGAACCTCAAAGCGATGATATCGAAGAGGTTGCTAAAGCAAAAATGGCCCAAGCCTTGGATTATTTGCCTGACAAGAACGATCTCCTATTGGTAGAGGACGCAGGGCTATTTATCGATTCTCTGAATGGCTTTCCTGGAGTCTTTAGTGCCTATGCACTACAAACTATTGGCAGTGAAGGAATTCTCCGTCTGATGGGGCATCTGCAGAGCGAAGACCCGATTCAAGATTCACATCTACGCAAAGCGGAATTTCAAGCTGTAGCAGTTTTACATATCGCGGGTGAAACTCTGGTTGGAAGAGGTATTTGCCCGGGCAGGATTGCCCACAAACCCAGCGAAGGCGAGGGCTTTGGATTTGATCCAATTTTCATCCCAAGCGATTTAGATGCTCTAGGCGAGGCCTTAGGTCCCGGTGAATTGGGTGATGTATCTACACATGGACTTCCTTTTGGTGCTATTGATTCGGTGCAAAAACATCTGTTTAGCCACAGAGCAAGAGCACTCTCTTCATTGATGGTTATGATGAATGAACGGCGTGAGAACCTTAAGTAATAATCAAGTGGAGGAGATTGGTCAGGATGAGATTCTCTCGTATGGTTGCAGGTATACTATTTGTTAGTGCCCTTGTTGTCTATCTAACTCAACAGGACCGTCTCGACGATAATGGTCGTTGGGCTTTGGTCGGAGTTATGACTATATTCGCAATTTCATGGGTACTTCTAGCAGATAAAAAGGCCCCCGTAGTAAGAACTCAGACAGAAGCTGTGGCTAAAGTAAAGGTCGATACAGAAGTAGTCGAAGATGAACCGGAAGAAGAGGAATCCACTGATGATGGCATGTCGCTTAGAGAGCGTAAATTAGCTAAGATTCGCTCAAATGCGGAACAGGTATCTGAAGGGGATGACACAGAAGAAGACGATCTTCCCGAAGTAGAAGTAATCCTCGAAAACCTACATGTTGCTGAGACTTTTGCAGTTGAGGTCTCTCCACAATCCATCGAGGATGCAGAAATCGAGGGCAGGTTGCGTGAGAAGAATGAACGCGATAAGAAAATCCGCGAGAGAGTCGAAGCCCGCCGCCGCGGGAGAATGGCAGAAATCCGTGCCTCTACTGCTAGGATGTGGGAAGATCACGCTGCTGGTGAGGATTTACTGGCCCTATTAGCCAAGAAAGGGCATGGTCAAGAAGTTCTCTCAGAACCGGAAAATGTCGAATCAGGAGGGATTTATGGTGCAACTTTTGTTCGTGTTAATGATTCACATATTCTCAAGATTAGAACTTCATTAACGGAAGGTTTCATCTCTTTGTCAGACCCTATTCCAGAGCAGGAGGTCCTGCCTACACTAGATTTACCTCCAATTCCCGGAGGAATGCCTCTACCACCATTACCTGGGAAAATGCCATTGCCTTTACCGCCCCCTCCTTCATCAGCCTTGGCATCACTAAAAGATGAAATGGCAGCTGATAATTGAATTCGTTGAACTTAATTTCGATAGCATAATTGCAATTCCATGGACCGTAAGCCTCTAATTGCCCTTATCCTTGTGGGGATAGCGCCTACCATTTCGGTAGTAACTGGCTTTGGAATCGAGCCAGGATTAATTGCTGTTATTGTATTCTTTTTGACTAAATTTTGGTTATTGGCTTTGCCTGCATGGTGGCGTAAAAAGGTTGATGAAGAGCCATTCTCACTCTCAATTCCAAATAATGGGGGCTGGGGGGTGGCTACTGGGTTTGGCGTAGCAATTCTTTTTGTAATCGTAATTACATATCTTCTTCTAGGTGATTTGTTGGTTTCAAAGATGGAACTCCGAGCAATATTAGAGCCGAATGGCTTGGTTGACAAAAGCGTGTTTATTTGGGCGATGTTATTCTGGATATTCATAAATTCCGTAATCGAGGAGTATGTGTTTAGATGGTTTATCACAGAGAAGGCTGAATCATTATTCTCAGGGGGGATATGGGCTCCAGTGGCCTTATCTGCAAGTATCTTCACAGTACATCACACAATAGCGATGTCTTTCTTTATCTCGCCAGCTGGTAATCTCATTGCCAGTATTGGAGTTTGGATTGGCGGAGCGATATTCTCATGGCTCTACATCAAATACCGTAGTATTTGGATTCCTTGGGTGACGCATGCTTTTGCTGATGTTGCTGTATTCGGAATAGCCTATCATCTGCTATTTTTCTAAAAATTATTCTATCCCGTTTCAACGATGCTTCCACACAGGATTTTCTTTTGCAAGGAATGCCTTTACGCCGATTTCTTTGTCCTCACTATCGAATAGATTTGCGAAAGCGACTGCTTCGATCTTCACACCATCAGTTAGGCCATTATCTAATGCAGCACGGATTGTTTCCTTAGCAACTCGAAGCGTATGCATAGACTTTCCAGCGATTGTTTGTGCAATTTTCATTGTCTGTTCTAGTAACTCTTCGGAGGGAACCAACTGATTAGCAATTCCAAGTCTATGCGCTTCTTCAGCATCGACATTATTGCCTGTCATCATCATTTCCATCGCTTTTCCATATCCAACTAGATGTACGAGTCTCTGAGTACCTCCATAGCCAGGAATCAATCCCAGTTTGATTTCTGGAGTTCCAAAAATAGCGCGAGTACTGGCTATTCTAAGATCGCAAGAGCATGCAACCTCGCATCCCCCTCCTAGAGCAAAACCATCAATCATTGCGATAGTTGGCTTTGACAAATTCCAAATCGCTTCAATCGCATTATCGGCAAATAATTCTAGAATTTCATCTGAACCCTTACCTACAAATTCACTGATATCTGCGCCGGCGGCGAAAGCATGAGGCTTTGCTCTTTTTCCCTCAAGTGCATCTTCGGGTGGGGAGCCAGTGATGATGACCACTCTGACCTCATCATCTGCTTCAGCCCAAATACACATTTCCTTGAGGCCTTCAGAGACTTCGTGATTGAGCGCATTCAACTTATTTGGCCTGTTTATCGAGACTAAGGCAATGATGCCATCACCGTTTTCGACCGGGACTTTCTCGATTTTAATCACATCACTCATGGGTGTAGGAGGTGGGTGTGGCATATGAAAGTGCCCCGAGGCACATTCAAGTCCAGCAGCGGGACCGAGAGGTTATGCCGTCAGTCGAGGCACCGCTGGTAGTCACAAAGAATCTCGGCAAAAGGTACGGTGATTTTATCGCACTTCATCCTCTGGATGTCAAGGTTTCTTCAGGTGAGTTTTTCGGGGTTTTCGGCCCAAATGGGGCAGGTAAATCGACTTTTATCAAATTGCTAACCGGGCAATTGAAGCCATCAATCGGAGGTGTGGAAGTTCTTGGCATCAACGCTGCTCACGACCCGCAAAAGCTGAAAGCAAATATCGGCATCGTCCCTGAATCAGAATCGCCACCTTCTTTCTTAACCCCTGCGGAATACCTACAATTCGTTGGCCGTTTGCGTGATCTCGACGATGTTGACACCAAGGTGGAATATTGGCTCGATTGGTTTGGCTTAGAAGATAAAAGAGATACCATCTGTAAGGATCTCTCTAAAGGACAGCGTCAGAAGATAATGCTGGCTACCGCATTTATCCATAAGCCAAAACTCCTTTTTCTCGACGAGCCATTTGCGAATCTAGACCCGATTTATCAGCGCAAATGTAGACAGTGGTTATTGGACCACGTGGCGAATGGTGGTACTATTTTCCTCTGTTCTCACGTATTGGAGATGGCAGAGAGAATGTGTAATCGAATGGCTATTATCAATCAAGGCAAAGTGCTTGCAGCTGGAGATGTTTCCAGTCTCAAAAAGAATAGTGATGAGACTTTAGAAGATGTTTTCATTCGTTTGGTCGGGCAATCTATCGGTGAAGTCGAGAAGCAGAATACGGATGAATCAGAGGAGGAATGAGTATGGGTGCGACTTTTGTCAGTCGCGATTGGTCCGAGGCTAAACCGGAAGAAAGCCCACACTATGACAGCCATTCCATGGGCATTGAATTATTGAATCCATTACGCGGCTGGAGAGCTTTTCATGTAACTTTCAAAGTGATGTTCATCGAAGAATACCGAGAGAATTTGGATTTTGCAAAGAAACGTCGAATCGTAATGTTTCCTCTAATGTTAGCATTGATTACAATGGTTGCGACCATCGGCTTGCAATTCTTGGTCGGTGAAAGTACTGCTCAAGGTGGGGAGATTGAGAGTAAAACCTTCACTTGGGACGAGATGCGCCTATTCCTCCATTTACCTCTGATGATGTTCAGCCTCGGCATGGGTTCATTCGCTTTTATTGGTAGAGAGCGTATATTATCACGTGCAGGTTCAAAGAATTATCTCCTTGCCGCTCCAGCCCTTCAACCTTTGAATAATTCAATCGCCCATTTAGCATACTTCACTAAGGATTTGCTGTATTATGTGATCCTTATTCTATCACCTGTGATATTCGGCATGGGAGTGGGAATTGCTCTCGACTATTTGGGATATGTCAATACACCATTGTTATGGACCAGTTTATTCCCTACATGGTTGGCGATGACAATCACATTAGCTCAGGGATTGTGTCTATCTTTTCTAGCCTCATCGCTTTGGCTTCGCGGGGGTATTTGGACTAAATTAACGCCCATTCTCGTGATTGTAGTCGGAACGATAGCCGGATTGGGTTTGATACCAATGGAGTTGGCTCTTTGGGGATTAGCTGTGCAGTTGAATACTATTCTCGTAGTGCCTATGATTGCTTTAGCATTCATTTGTGCCTGGGTTGCTAGCAACTTGATTCTCGATGATTTTGAGGTCACAACAGTTTCACGCAAAGAATTATTTGAACCGATATACGCTAGATTAGGATTTTTGGGCCAAGGAACCCTAAGGCTCCTAGTGGCCAAAGAATTTGTAGATCTAGTACGGTCTGGTTCGTTAAAGAAGATGACTGTGAGTTATTCCGTCCCCCTAATCGTCTTACTGATGATGGCTTGGTTAGTTGATTTTGCTGAAGCCCCCATCCCTATCAATCTTCTTTCATATGCTCCTTTTCTCGGGTTTTTTGGTTTTAATTTCTATTCATGGCTCACAGCATTAGATGCACCAGATCACATGAATGGTTTACCATTGAGCGTGCCACAATTAATCAGAGCAAAGGTAGTTGTATACTTCCTTGCAACATCATGGATTTCGATACTATTCGTCGTATTGATGGCTTGGAAATTAGATGAGTTTGCAGCCTTACCTGTGGCATTGATAGTAATGCTTGCCAATAGCATTTACATCGTGTCATTGACGGCATTCTTAATGGGATTAAGGCCCAATAAAGCGATATTTGATGGAAGAATAATGATTTGGTTTTGGATTGGAACTGTGATTCCACTTCTCTCGCTTTTCTTGCTTTCATTCACCCAAGGAGATACCGAGTTTTATCAGAATTGGTATTCGCAAGTGAGTCAGAAAGGACTGGATGCAACTGCGGTTGAATTTACAAATGAGAAAATGCGTATCGGTTTCAAAGGAATAATGTATGTCAGTGTCTTCCTAATCGGCGCTTCTGTTCTGTTGATGAAATTACTCGATAGGCGCTGGGGCCGCGCAGCCTTCAACAACTGAAAGCGCCCACATGTGAGCATGGGGCGCATCATTACCGTTTGTGGGATGCCAGCAAGTGGCAAAGGCGTATTCGCTGAAGCACTGGCTGCACGCCAAATTCCAGTTCTATCAATGGGCGATATGATTAGGGCCGAAGTCAATCGCTTAGGTCTCGAAGAAAGCCCAGGTATTTTCGGAGAAACGGCAAGCGAACTACGGTCAATTCATGGCGAAGGGGTCCTCGCCTCCCGTTTGATTCCGACAGCAGATGCGGTTTCAGCGACGAATCCTATCGTATTGATTGAGGGATTACGAGGCGTTGCAGAGCTTGAAATATTCCGTTCACATTGGCAAGAAAACCTCCTCGTTGTAGCGATTAAAGCGGCAAAGGAAAACCGGTATCTTCGCGTCCAAGCAAGAGGCAGGGCAGAGGATGGCAATCGCGAAGATTTCGAGATTCGAGATGCCAGGGAGATTGGCTGGGGATTAGATAATTTGATCAACGATGCCGATATTATTTTCGATAATGATGCGAGCCCCGATACGTTGCAAGAAATCGTCACGGCATGGCTTGAATCTCTTTGACAAGCATCGTATTGGCTGATGGCCAACCAAAGGTTATAGTGAGGTTGTGACCGTAACGCAGACCGCATAGGTACGGGAGTGCTGCTTTCATGGCGAAGAAGAAAGGAAAGGGAAGAGCCAAAGGTCGTTCCCGTGCGCAAGCTCGCGCACAGTACGACGAGTTGGATAAATATCCGGTTATGCCTCCCCATGCCTTTGCTAGAATAGTTAGAGACAAGAGAACTCTGAATATTATTTATCAAATTATCGAGCCGCCTTTAAATAAAAAGGAGCAGGATTGGCGAGATGAAATAATGCTTATTTTCATCAAGTCTTTGACAGTTAATATCGACGAATTAGATGTCGACCCCACTGCCTATCTTCGCACAGCCATGGATAAAGTAATCAAATCCTATGGCATGAAAATAAACAAGAAATCCAAGTCCAAGTTATTCTATTATCTACGCCGAGATATGATTGGATATGGTAAGATGGACGTCTTGATGAACGACCCTAATACCGAAGACGTTTCGCTTGACGGTACCGGAATCCCTATTTTCGCATATCATAGGAAATTCGAATCAGTGGAAACTACTTGCCAGTGGGATACGGATGATGAATTGGAATCCTATGTCATCAAATTAGCCCAACGCTGTGGGAAACACATTTCTGTCGCTGAACCTCTTCTCGATGCTACATTGATGGATGGTTCGAGAATCGTTATGAAATTAGGAAGAGAGATATCGACTAGAGGTTCATCTTTCTGTATCAGAAGATTCCGTGATGATCCGTTCTCTCCTGTCGATATTATTGCCTTCCGAACTATGTCCTCACTAATGGTTTCATACCTATGGGTGGCATTCCAAAATGAAATTCCGATGCTATTTGTAGGTGGAACTGCTTCTGGTAAGACCACTACCCTCAATGCAATGTGTATCTTTATTCCATGGCAAATGAAGATTGTATCGATTGAATCAACTCGAGAGGTTAACATCCCGCAACCAAATTGGATACCTGGTCTTACCCGTCAAGGATTCGGAGGAGAGTCCAAGGAAGGAGAAATCGGAGAATTCGAATTACTAAAGGCTGCTCTTCGAGAGCGTCCTGAATACATTATTGTGGGTGAGATACGTGGTGCAGAAGCCTATGTTCTATTCCAGGCAATGGCTACTGGCCACTGTGCATATTCAACAGTTCACGCAGATTCTGTACCATCTTTGGTTCACCGGTTGGAGAATAAACCAATTGACATCCCAAGAGTATTGTTACCTGCATTGGAAGCATGTGTAATTCAAATTCAAACCAGAATTAATGGTAGGCGTGTCCGTCGTTCTAAGCAGATTGTAGAGATTGTCGGAATAGATCCCCACTCACTTGAGGTAATTACCAATGAGGTATTCCGCTGGGATGTCACCAATGATGACTTTATCTTCAGTGGTAAGTCATATGTTCTTGAAAAGATAATGGTCAAAATCAATTATGGGCAAGAGGAAATGCGCAAGGAATTGAGAACCCGGAAACGAGTTTTAGAATGGATGGTTCTAAATGACATTAGAAAATCCGACCAAGTCAGTCAAATCATTACCGAATACTATGTCAGGCCAAAAGAAATTATGGCAAGAGTCGATGGTAATCGCTGAGATCAATTATTTTGGAGAGGTAGGATATGGAACTGACTGCATGGCAGAAAATCTGTCATCGGGTTCTCGGTAAAGTTCTCAAAAAGAGAGCCAGAGGAGATAAGACTCTTTCTAGTAACTTGGTAAAAGGTGCAATACCGGTTATGCCAGAGGTCTTCGTCGCCCAGATTCTTTTGACATCTTTTGCAATATTATTAATATGCTGGGCAATTGTTGCAGCTTTTTTCTTTCCAAATGTTGGTATCATAGATTTCTATGAATCCATTCCCGATGATTCAACAGCAGAATCATGTTTGATTTGGGAATATTGGAATCCAGATTTAATCGACGAGAGTCAAGTGGCAAATGGCTGTCCAGACTTCCGTTATTTGGAATTCCCACCGATTATCAAAATCCTATTACCAATTGTTTTAGGAGCACTTGTACCTTGGCTTACATACAAATATCTCAAAGGAGGAGCAGCAAGAGCGAAAAAGTTTAGAGGCGCCCAGTTGGAGAAATACCTTCCTTATGCTGCCTCATTTACTGCGGCGATGTCTGCTGCTAATGCAACACCGCAAAAGATTTTCAGATCACTTGCTATCAATGGTGATATCTATGGTGAAATCGCGTATGATGCTTCAATGGTATATCGCGATATTACGTTACTAGGTTATGATTTGATTACTGCGATGAGTAATTCTGTAGATCGCGCAGCATCTACTTGGATGACTGAATTCTTCCAAGGAATGGTTGGTACTTTGACATCTGGTGGTTCACTAAAGGTCTACTTCCTCAATAGGGCTGAACACTATATGAGGGAAAATCGAACTCGCTTGGGAGAGTTCTTAGAAATGCTCTCAATGCTTGCGGAATCATATGTTGTGGTTGCAGTAGCAATGCCTCTTTTCCTAATTGTAATGCTTGTCATTATGTTCTGGGTATCTGGTCGTGGTGCACAAATGTCCGAGGGTATGCTATACGGGGTAGTAATGCTAGCTTTACCCTTAATTCACGTTGCCTTCACCGGATTAGTATGGATTAGCAGTAAGGAACAAGAGATGTGAGGAGGTGAATGAATGGCTCGCAAGAAGAAAAAGAAGATAGTCGTAAATCTCGACCTTCCCAAAGATGATACTACATTGATTAAATTGTACTCGATTCTTGCCGTTGGCCTATTCATCGGGTTTTCTTGTATGACTTTCTGGGTGACAAATTCACACTTCACTACTTCACCTAATAATTCTCCAATGTTCGTTAATTTATATTGTGGTTACAATCCAAATGTAATGCCGACCTTCGCTGATAATGAGAGTTGTAATATTCTCAGGGACTCGCCTGATACTCTGTCATGGGAACCAGAACCATGGGAATCAATCGGCTCTAGAGGACAGGGGCAAGCATTCGATGTCCCCGGTGTTGATTCAACTACTAGTGGAGGTCTTTCCTTACCTCAACCTCTTGTTGCCACTTGTGAAGTTGAATCAAATGTCCCGGTTGATTATACATTTTCCATAAACAATCCAGATCGTAGTGTGATGAAAGCGTATAATGGTAATTCAGGGTTATCGACAGATAATTGTTTGATTGAAATTGGTAATATAAATCCAGATGAGGGATACTCCGTAGTTGTAATCACTAATGATGGGGGTAAATTGAAGGAAGTTTCCTTCGTCATCGAAGTAGATTATTATGATGGGGTACCGGAGTACATGAACAATGCCTCGGTTTGGATAGGTCCGAAAGTAGAAGTTATTGGTTTCGTACTACATCCTGCTATTTTCCTCAATTTCTTTGGATTTGCACTATTTTTCATATTCTGGCCCGCCTCTTATTATTGGGATCGAGTAAAAACTAACATCAATGCGATGGAAGAAAAATTCCCTGATTTCTTAAGAGATATGGCTGAGTATTGGAAAGGTGGTCTTTCTATGACGATAGCCGTTCAAACCCTTGCAGGTAGTGAATATGGCGTTCTAAATGACGAAGTCAAAAAGATGTCAGATCAACTTAGTTGGGGTGTCGCTTTTGGTGATGTCATTAATATGTTTGCAGCCAGAGTGGGTACACCTCTTGTTCAAAGAGCGATATCACTGATATCTGAAGCGAATCGTGCTGGTGGTAAAATTTCAGATATTCTGGTAACTGCAGCGAACGACAGCAGAGAAATCAAGTTCTTAGAGGGAGAAAGGCGAAGAACGATTGCCTCGTATATTTCGGTAATTTGGACCTCGTATTTCGTTTTCCTTGGGGTAATTGTAGTTCTTGCTAAGGTGTTTATCCCGGCTATTGCTGGTTCTAATTCAGCGAGTTCCGAAGAAGAAGGGGATGGCGGAGGAGAAGCTATTGGTAACATGGTAATCAGGAATATCGACCCGTTGTTTTTCCTGACTGTTTTCTTTTACGGAGTGATTATGCAAGCAATGGGTAATGGCGCTATGGCTGGTTTGATGGCTACCGGTCGGTTCAGCAGTGGTATGAAGCACTCAGGACTTATGATTCTTGTAGCAATGTTTAGTTTCAATTTCATTGCCTTCACTCCAGATCTCATAGGCGTTTCGTCATTACCAGGACTGAATCCTTCAGTTGGTACATTCGTTCCATGAGTTGATTATCTTGAAGGATGACGAGGCTCAAGTACATGTTTTGGAGATGCTGACATTATTTTGGCTATTCTTCATGTCTGCTACTTTCATCATTCGCATTCACATCCCTGATTCACCATCGATTGCATTAGATAATTCTCTCGTAGTTTCTGGCGAGGATGCTATACGCTATGGGTTGGGCCTCGAATCAACCAATGGGACATATGCTTCGTTGATTCATGAGTATCTTGCAGAAGATGATTTAGATGGCGTTTGTAATTTGATTCAAGACAAGTTATCTGCCGGAACTGAAGCGAATTGTCATTTGGCGAGAAATGCACAATCTGCTTCCGCCTACGGAGCGATAGGGACGCCAAATAGTGGAACCATAGTAGTTCATCGAATGGTAGTAGTCAATGGAGATCTTTGGACATTAAGTTTAGACGTATGGTCTAGAGGGGGTATCTGAAATGATGCAAGAAGATGACCGTGCTCAAATGCTATTAGCAACCGGAGTTGTGTTATTGATGTCATTACTGTCGATGGCTATCTATGGAGTTAAACTCGCTGGATTAACTATGGCTCATGATACCGTCGGAACCGAAGTGATAGATTCTAGTACGCAGATAGTCGAATATCTACCTTTACTGGTAGAGGTAAGAGCAGACGAGTGGTATGCTGGTGGAATGTCTGAGCTGCAAAGTGTCGAAAGTGCGATGTCAAGTGCACATGACGATGTTCTTCATCATGGTGAAATCAGAGGAGTGGAATTAAAAATTCGTAATATTACTGTTGAAGACGTAGGTGGTGTTATTGAGGTATCTTGTGAGTTGGGGGCAGCAGATCGCAATTCGATGTTAACTCGTACGATATTCTTCTCAATCGATCTCGACTGACTCACCTCTTATTTTCATTCCAAGCTAAGTCGAGCCAATGATATATTCGTTGTAGAGGGTCGACATGTTTGGTAGGGTCGAGAATATTCCACTGTGTAGCCTTGGCCCTTTTGATGAGATTATCCTGAATTGAACGGATACGTGGTAGGGCTGCAGTATAACGCTCAGCCCGACGGAATGAATTTTCCTCACGCTGTTTGATAAAATCACGATGGAGTTCTTCATCCTCGATACACATAACCACACCAATCGAAATACCTCCACTTTCACTCCAACTACGAAGAATACGAGAAGATGGTTGTAGATGGACTCCTTCCAGAATCAGGCTAATCCCTTCACGCCTTGCCCTCTCGATTGTTGCTTCAATACCCGCCTCTACTGCCAAACAGGTTTCCTGCCAATCTAGCACGGCTTCTCCAGAATCACCTTTGGAAAACGATGAACGGTATAATGCACTATTTTCGCTTGTTGAACTAGAACGTATTATCTCGCGTATCGCATCAGTGGATAGTAGCCGTGAGAATTGCCTTGAAGAGGCCAATTTAACCGCAGTAGTTGACTTTCCAACACCAGAAGTTCCTGCAATCAAGACCAATATAGGGGGCTTACCACCGACGGTAGTTGTGGTGACTTTGGCCAAGCCAACCTTTTCGACCATGGGCGGAGCAAAGGTTGCTTCTCTATGAACACCACCTTCATGCGGGGTGCTTTTAGGCCAATCTCCCTGCCCAAAGACATGACGGGACAGAACATGTTCATCGCCGGAGAATGGTGTGATGCTGAGGATGGTGCTACTGCTGAGGTAATCGATCCATCTTGTAACGAGGTGATAGCCACAACTCCCAAGGCGACAATTGGCGATGTAGATCGCTGTGTTACCGCTTCGCGTGCAGCATTATCGAATAAGTCATGGGCATTAATCGACCCAGCAGAACGTGGTAGAATCTTGCAGAGAATGGCCCAAGCTACCTATGCAAATGCAAAGACACTAGCGGCGCTGGAAAGTCAAAATAATGGTAAGACTTTCCGTGAAGCCCTTAGTGAGATTCGTTACGGTGCTTGGACTCTAGAATACTTTGCTGGTCTTGCCGACAAAGTCGAGGGAAGTACTATCCCAGTGCCAGGTAATCGTCTCAATTACTCTCTCCGTCAACCTCTGGGGGTTACTGTTCACATCGTGCCATGGAATTTCCCCTTACAATTGGCACTGCGCTCAATCGCTCCAGCAATCGCTAGCGGCTGCACAGTAATCGCTAAGCCAGCATCTTGGACGCCTCTTTCTCTCATCGCTTGGCTAAAAGCCATGCAAGAGGCTGAGGTCGGATTGCCTGATGATGTGATTCAGGTAATCACTGGCAGTGGTGGCTTAATCGGCGATGCCTTAGCAGGACATAGCGGAGTAGATGGTATCGTATTGACCGGTGGTGTATCGACCGGTCAAGCAGTGATGGCTAAAGCAAGTGAAAACCTCACTCCAGTGACTCTTGAATTAGGTGGCAAAGGTGCGAATGTCGTATTTGCAGATGCTAATCTCGGTTTTTGTGCTAAAGCGATTTGCTATGGCATTTTCATGAATGCTGGGCAGATGTGTTGGGCAGGTTCAAGACTGATAGTCCACGAGGATGTTCATGATGAATTGGTCGAGGCAATAGTTGCTGAGATCTCCAAATGGAAGGTTGGACCGGGAATGGAAGAAGGAGTGAGAATGGGCTCTTTGGTCCATCGTTCGCACCGAGATGAAGTTCTTTCTCTATTGGAGAAAGGCTTAGAGCACGGTGGAAAAGTCGTACTGGGTGGTAATGCATTGCCAGGTGATGGCGCTTTCATGGAGGCAACTGTAGTAATTGATGTCGATATTGATAATCCATTATTCAATGAGGAATTATTCGGCCCGGTTTTAGCAGTAAGTAAATTTTCAGAGGATAAGGAGGCCTTGATTATGGCCAATAATAGCGAATTCGGATTACTAAACGGTGTTTGGACCAATGATCTAAGTCGTGCACACAAGATGGCTCGAGATTTACAATCCGGAATGGTTTCTATCAATGAATACCCAATAACCTTCCCACAGACAGCGTTTACTGGCTGGAAGAAATCAGGTATCGGTGTTGAACAAAGTCAGGACGCTATGCGTTTTTACACCAAGGTCAAGAACGTCAATGTCAAACTCTGAGGCTAGTACATGATTGAGATAGAGGATGATGAAGGCATCAGATTAATTCGACTTAAGGGTGAGACAGCGAGTACATCCTTTTCCCGAAAGTCTATGAAACTCATTACAGAAGCAATTGATTCTGCACTTAGAGATGAAAATGTTAGAGGATTTGTCCTTACGGGAGAAGATCGCTTCTTCAGTGCGGGTGCAGATATCAACGATTTCCAAACCTCACTAGATGAAGATGAAATTGTCACCTTGATTCATGACCTCACCGGTTTATTGCACCCACTACTAATGAGGATGCGCCGTAGTTCTAAGATTTCAGTTGCAGCCATAAATGGTGCAGCAGCTGGCGGCGGATTGGGTTTAGCGCTCGCTTGTGATGGTCGCATCGCTGGAAATGGCGCTAAATTGGCAGCATCATATGCGGGGATCGGTCTCTCTCCCGACGGGGGTACAACTTGGTTACTGCCGCGTTTGGTAGGAGAGCAAGTCGCCAAACGTTTTTTCTTTAATAATACGATTTGGAACTCGCAACAGGCATTGGATTTTGGGGCAATAGATGAGATTGCAGAAGATCCTGTTACGGCCGCTATTGACTTAGCTCGTAAATGGTCACGCTGGAGTGAACATACTCGTGAAGCGACCAAACACCTTCTAGATACCAGCCATGATAATGATTTTGAAGAGCATCTCCACCATGAACGTGTATTGATTAAGGCTGCTGGATGCACTCCTGAATTCAAGGAAGGCGTAAGTGCATTCCTAGACAAGCGAGAACCGGATTTTAGTTGATTTTCACAAATCGCTTTCCTCAGCTTTACCTGAGGCCCAATCATAGATTCCCTTACCCGATTTTTTACCCAATCGGCCTTCAGCGACCAATTTGTTGAGTAGAGGGTGTGGTAGATATGAATCATCATCGAAAGATTTTGCTAGATTGAGCAATATGTCTCGGCGAACATCTAGTCCGACCAAATCACTGAGAGCCAGAGGGCCCATCGGATGACGGTAGCCTAATTCCATCGCTGTATCGATATCTTTGGCAGATGCCACTCCATCAGCCAGCATTCTAATCGCTTCATTTCCAAGTACTACTCCCAAACGACTGGTAGCAAAACCTGGCACATCTTTGACTAAAATAGTGGTCTTTCCCATCGCCTTACCGGCCGCTTCGGCCATGGTTATGGTCCGCTGTGAACATGCATCATGCCGAACTAATTCCAGCAAGGACATTATCGGTACGGGATTGAAGAAATGCATACCGATCACATCTTCAGCTCTGCCTGATGCTTCAGCGATATCAGTTATTGAAAGTGAGGAAGTATTGGTACCAAGGATGCAACCAGTGCGGGTAAAGCGTCCAAGATCAGAAAAAATCTGGTGCTTGAGAGAGGGGATTTCAGGTACTGCTTCGATAACCATATCCGCATTTTTTACCGCACTCTCCAAGTCTGAAAACAGTGAGAGTTTTGCTGACCATTCCATCTTTTGCTCTTGGGTGGTTTTACCTCTAGCGATTCCCTTATCCCAAAAAGCGTCAATTGTAGCCATTCCTTTTTCGAGGCCTTGCGGAAAAGCATCATACAGATGAGTTGTCCAACCGGCTTGAGCACAGACTTGGGCGATTCCTGCACCCATTGTTCCTGCGCCAATCACAGTGACTTGACCAATCTCCATATCAATGGCCAGAGGCATCTTGTTCATCACGCTTCTCACTCTGAGCCAGAGCGACACCTATGACTATCAATACAAAAGACAGTAAGAATGACCAACCGATTTTCTCATCGATCATTATCCAAGCGCTGATGATTCCAAAGGGAGGAACTAGGTAGACATATAGCGCGGTTTTCCCAGCGCCAAGGATTTTGATACCATCTGCAAACCATACATACGACAGTACAGTTGAAAAGAATGCTAGGAATACTATTGCAACCCATACATCTAGTTCAGGGTTTGTAAGTCCAAGAGTCAACATTTCATATCCTGCCCATGGAGTGAGTATCAGTAAACCCATCACTGAAGACCATACAGTGAGATGCAAAGGGCTGAGAGGGTTTTTGCTAGTAGTCATCGACTTCTTGATCAGAATCGTAGAGAATGCCCAAGCTAATGCAGCAGCAGCAATCAGGAAATTACCTGTCAGTCTATCTGCAAATGGAATATCGATATTCGGAGAATAAAAGAACAGAATAAAGACACCGATTAAGGCTATAACCAAGCCTGATCCCAAACGCGAATTCATTTTTTCACCGAGAAAAGGAATGGCTATTAATGCTGTAAAAATCGGGTTGAAAGTTATCATCAATGAAGCATCTCCTGCAGCGGTATATTTCATTCCATACATGAAAAGCGCCTGATAGATACAGGTTGAAAATAAGCCGATTAGCGAGAGGATTTTCCATTGTTCGCGACTCGGCAATTCCCACCGGTTAGTCGCTTTGAGAAATATCAGAAAACATGCTACAGCAATGATATAGCGAATCCATGCTGCAGTAATAGGTGGTACAGCGAGTGCAATTACCCTGCCTGCGACCCATCCTACTCCCCAGATGATTGCAACAAGGAGTAACTTAGCATGGGTCGCCGCGTTTTTCAAACAAATCTCTCCAGGCCAATTTGCAGGACACGAGCTCTTGGTAAGCCAATTTCAGGTAGACCTGCAGCAGGGGCATGGAGTTTGAGTCCTTCCAACCGTTGTACATAGAGGCCGTAAGAGGCGATGTCATCAGGTCTGAATGGAGTTGGAACACCCAATTTATCTAGTGCTTCACAAGCTTTCTCGCTGTAAATTGGGTAAACATTAGTAAGAAAATGTAACCAATTGGAAACTCGGACAGCATCAAGGCCATCAAGGGTCAACAGGTGTTCAACCAACCCGACATCGGGATAGCGAACGGTCATCAAAGCCATTACTAATTCTTGGACTACATCTTCAGGCCAAGCCTGAGGTCCATAGCCGGCCCAACTATCTATCACGTGCAATTTAGCGATAGTAATTCCATCATCGATGGTGAAGAGGGTCTCCGTATAGACTAGATCATCATGAAGGTCTGCCACCAATTCCGGTAAACACTGAAAGAACTCATCACATCTTTCTACCGAAATCCCATAGAGGGAAACAGGAATCATCTAAATCACTCCTTCAAGCACTTACTCCAATGCCTGAAGCTATTTGGCGGGGTGTCATTGGCTTATTCTCGACCCATTCTAACTTGAATAATTCGATTAGTTGTTCCTCATCTGCAGGAGTAGGGAGGACGTTAGCGAGATATGAATCCCATTCTGCATCGTCACCTTGGAAAAGATCTCCTTCTAGTGTACAGCGTTTGTCAGCGAAGTTTCCGATGTCTCGATTGAAATTCTCATGACAAACAAAGAGCTTCTGTTCGCTACTTTCTGGCAAGTATCCATTCAGTTTTTCAACTTCATTAACAATTTCATCATGGTAATGGCCGCGTCCCTCTTCATTGAGGACGCCTTTGTCGAGTTCGACTTCAGCATCGAGTTTCTTGCGTTCATCCCAACGGCCTTTGATGCCCCATACATAGGCCCATTCTGCACTTGAAGAGGAATCTGTGCCAAAGAGGTCGTGTGCGGTTGAAACCCATTTGTTGAAGAAGCGTTGTAACATATCGAGTGGAATAACTCCAGCTTTTATGACTCGACGCAAACCATTTGATCCAGTTCCAAGATGGAATGATTCCTCCTTGAGCATAGGTCCCATTGACGCAGCGAGTGGTTTGAATGCAGAAGTTGAAAGCATACCGAGTTGGAATTTACCATCACGATCGACAAACATAGTGTAACAGTAGAAGTCCAGCCAATGCGGCATTGGCCGGTTAAATGCACCGAGCAATCTACTACCAGTTTGTGCATTTCTTTCTAACAACTTTTGTGCTTCACGTGCTCCCTGTTGACCGAAGTAGGTCATCAAGAGGTATGCCATCTGCCAGCCATGACGTTGTTCCTCAGCCATGATTCTAGCTGCAGCGTAGCGATCGTAATCAGTAGGTGCCGATGCCAGTAGATGTCTTTGTTGCTCGACAGAAGCGAATTCAGTATCGCCTTGGACGGTAATCATCGAAATAAGGCCATCACGGATGCTTTGGTGCGGGACCTGTAATGCACGTTCCCATTTAGCACGTCCAGAATAATCCCCGAATTCGATTTGGTCACCAGCTCGATCCCAATCAAATAATACCGAGAGTTCAAAATCTCCGAGCCATTTCTTGTCGAAACCAACAGTATCCTGCCAATCGCCAAAGTTTTCAATCCACTCATCCCAGGTATTGGGTAGTTCTGCCATGCACTGTGCTATACGGCCTTGACTATGAGAACTTTGCGAACATGTTCGCACGGACATGTTCGCTCAAGGACTGGTTCTACGGATTTCTTCAGCAAATGAATGCATTACCGAACTTTCGATTCGCTGTAATTGTGCAGAGAGAGTGGATTTGGATATTTCCAGTAGATTGGCCATTTCAGTCAAGGTTATTCTTCGCTTAACATCGTAAAAACCCTCATGCATCGCTACATCGAAGACTTCACGTTGTCTCGGTGTGAGCAAACGCGAGGAAGACGATTTTGTAGAAATCAATCGGTGAGGAATATTTTCAGATTTGAATTTTCCAATCAAATCGCGTATCTTTTCTCGACTACATTCAATAGTCCAATTGACCCAGCCATCACGCACTTCAAAGGGAGTGTGAGGGATAACGCCAACCTCGCGAAGGGGTTTGAGAAAACCTCCTCCTTCAGGACCGATGTCAACCGCAAAGCGCAATCGATCCAAACTTCGGAAGTCTTCGATTCCAGGATGAGAACTTATTGTTTGCGAAATATCCTCACTTGCAGAGGCTTTTGCACTGCCTCGTCCTTTTCCTAGGGCCATGTGCTCGTCAATACGTAGTATGGCAGAGGGATTGTCACGGGTCACGTCACCAGCCCAATGCCCTTCAGGCAGTCGTACTTCGATACGCATCTGATGACTGGACATCGTGATTCGCTGAGGGTTTTTCTATTCAAGTGCATGTATTATTCCACTAAATCAGAACTTACATGACAATAAATGAGATTCTAGGTTATTTTACCAGTTACAATCCTTCGGGTAACAACACCCAGGACTTGCTTACTTTCTTTACAGTCAAAGTTGATGGATACGGTCGTGGCGACTTACTTTACCGCTTTCAACATCGATTAATTCAGCAAAGGTCTTGATTTGGCTATCTTCAACAATGACTCCAGGTAGATATCCATCACACACGCCAGAGGCAGCAAAAATCGCATCATCGGATTTACAGAGATCATTTGCAGTCCACAATCGAGTCAAATCATCATCGACCATCTTCTCTGCTCTCTTCTCTTCCTCAGGTGATCGGAAGACAAGTCTTCCTTCGAAAACACCTCCCAATCCCCTTAGTGCAGTGGCTGAAATAACCCCTTCAGGTGCAGCACCAATACCCATCAATAAATCGAATGGACCATCAGGGCGGGCAGCCCATATTGCCCCTGAGACATCACCATCGCCCATCAGATGTAAATCAGCGCCAACTGACCGTATTTCCCTGAACAAATCGGCATGACGTTCTCGGTCGAGTGCGACTATACGTACTTCTGAAACTGGTTTGTCGAGAATACTTGCTGCTTGTTCGATATTGTAAGTGACATCACCTTCCAGCGAGATGTGACCTGCTAATTCTGGCCCAGCTGCGATTTTGTCCATGTAGCAATCAGGAGCATGGAGTAGTGCTCCACGTGGAGCAGCTGCTAGAACGGCAATTGAATTAGGAGAATTGGAAGCGCAATTATTGGTACACTCGAGTGGGTCAACCGCTATATCGATACACGCAGCACCGACAACACCCTGCATATTACCGAGTGGTTCACCAATCCACAACATCGGTGCTTCGTCACGCTCACCTTCGCCAATAGCAACACGCCCGTCGAAGGGAACATTATCGAAGGTAGATCGCATAGCTTCAACTGCAGCCTCGTCAGCCTTGTTTTTCTCACCTTTTCCGCGCCAAGCTGCACTGGCTATAGCTGCCTGATCGACCGCTTCGAGAAAATGGTGTGCGAGGTCGTTGACCATGCCCATATCACGTGGCAATCACCATCAGACCATGAAGGCAGCGGCGATTATTATTGTGATTTGAATTTCTCAATCACCTTGATATCATCAATCGAAGCAGTAGGATATTGACCGTTTTCATCTTTCTCAAACGACTTGACCATATCGAGAGCACAGAGCAATCCTGCACTAACTCCTGTCAGCGCTTCCATTTCGATTCCAGTACGATAATGCGCTCCAACTGTTACGGTGCAGCGTAGTGAATCATTCTGCCATGTCCATTCGACATTACAACTTTCCAAGGGGATGGGATGGCAATGAGGGATTATCCGAGGGGTATCCTTTACCGCTTGAATAGCAGCTATTGTCGAAGCTTCGATAACGTCGCCTTTGCTGACTTTTTTCTGACGAATTGCACTTGCACTTGCAGAATTCAAAGTCAGAATACCGCTAGCGACCGCCCTTCTAGCCACAATTGGTTTTTGTCCTATATCGACTATAGCCTGTATTTTTTCACTCATAATTTCACCCCAATCCCGCCTTCCAACTCTCGCCACTAGACTTGACTTCCTTCTTCCACAGAGGTGCTTGGGACTTTAGTTCATCGATTAGCCAAGAACAGGCGGCGAAACCTTCAGCACGGTGTGCCGCCCCTACATGAATTGCAACAATCGGCTCTTCAGGTGCTACTGATCCTATACGATGAGACATTGCGATACCAAGGACCATGAAGCGACTAATCGCTTGTTCGGCAAGTTCTCTGAGGACTTTTTCCAAACTATCTTGCCAAGCATCGAATTCTAAGCGTATTACTGCTTCACCCTCATCTTGACCACGAGTGATGCCGATAAAGGAGACAATGCAACCGCAGTTAGTGAAGTTTAATTTATCACGTAAATCATCATAATCAAGAGCGTTGGTGGCCAACTCGATAATGACATTCTCTGCCATGAACTCGGCATGATGGCCAATGGCTTCAATGCATCCATTTTTCAATTAATCATTTATTGCTCGCAATCTGATATAATGAACACCTGAAGCCCCACCACGGCCATAATCCGAAGGACTGAAGGTAAATGATTCATTCAAGGTGGATGGCAAGGAGTTATTTTCAGCAAAGGGACCACTGTGAGCGAATGAACTGCCATTCCAAGAGGCGGCGTAGAATCGTTCATCGTCACTAATATCCCCTATCCGCCCATATTCAAGGTCTATTGCAGCATCTGGCCAGGCATCGAATCTGAATACTACGATATCGATTTCAATAGAAGTAGCATTGGCCAATGCAGGATTTAGTGTTACTATATCGTCGTAGTGTCTTACCAATAAGAGATCATTTCGAATCAGATCAGTTGTTCCATTTTCGTGTCGATGCCATTGATCTTCGACATTCACAACTGATTCAATTGATAGATTACTGGATTGGTATTCTCCTGCTTCACTATCGAATTCCCATAGAACGATCCAACCATTAGAATCGCTAAGAGCAGCGACCGGAATTAACCAGGGTGCTTCGATGCACAGGGTGACATCTTTGGCACAAGGTTCAGGTGAACTTCGACTTCTTGTGATAATGTGGCTTGCATCAGTGCTATTCATCCAAGAGCGAAGCGAATCAAAAGCGTGTAGTGGTTCATCTGAGGGGTTTTTAGTCAACCACATGATCTGATAATCTTTTGATGAGGCGACAATTGTCGCATCATCAGGGACATTTTCAGCAATGTTTCGCATCATAACAGTCCAGTCATTCATAGACCAATGATATTCATCGGTATCTTCGAGATGGTTTACGAATGGGGCAAGTACAATCAACCAGATAATCATACACGACAATGCTGATCGAACCGCTGAATCAAAGCTTTCTTTGCTTAGATACAACATATTCTTTTTCTTGACGTCGGGATTCTTTGATTCAACAAGTGATTTTGTTTGTGGATTAATCAGTTGCTCAACCCAATTAATCATCATGTCCAAAGAGAGCGCAGCCAATGCACAGCAAAGCGGCACTACCAACAGCATGTAGCGCGCCTCACCGTAACCAAGCAGTAAACTGTAAATCATGATATGTGGGATGGTAATAGCCGATGTTACAGCAAGTTCATTCCACTTTTTGTCCCGTATAAGTAATCCAATTCCACCAATAGCAAGGAACCATATTCCATCTGAAAGTAGATCTAGCCTGAGACCCAAATATCCGAGAACAGGAAATTGCTCAGCAGACCAACCCACGCCTTCGATTGGATCGAGTGCCCTGTCGACCGGTGACCCTATTTGTGGTCTTAACGAGGCAAGAAAATCACCGGTTTCTAGCCAGTCGTTGAACATGAAAGGAAGTACTGCTAAAGACCATGCGAGAATGAACCACAGCATCGGTTGTATCCTTTTAGCCATCAATCCGGAAAATCCAATAATTCCCAATAGATAACTGAATGAATATCGTGCTACAGCAACCCCTCCCGCTGAGAAACCGATGAACAGCATCAATACCGATGAACATTTTTTCCAATCGATATGTAATAATAAATTCATGACCATAGTGGCTAACATAGCCGCAAAAACCCCATGGTAATACATCACCCCCCAATCGATTACAGTTGGTGAAGTGACAGCAGCAATAGCAAGAACCGTAGCCGAGGTTGTCGATGCTCCCAATCTTTTACCAAGGACATAGGTCTGTAGGCCAAAGAGCAATACTATGCCTCGCATCAACATCAATGATAGCGAGCCTCCTCCGTCGAAAACAAGCGTGGTGCTCAAGAGCACCGGTAAAAGAGGAGGTCGAAATACACGGCTACTAAATGCGTTAAAATCAATAATGCCAGCATAAGTCGAAGCTTGTAAGATATGATAACCACCATCGTATTGTACAACATAACTTGCCGCGGGTCTGATAAATTCACAAATTGCCGTGATTATTACAAGGGTAAGCAATACCCAATGGGATGAGGTGTTATTCACCGCCGCTTTTGGAGCAAATCTATTGACCACAATCAGGCTAAAAGGTAACAATATGAGGACCGAAAAGATAGAGGTATTGTAGCCAAGTAGGATTAGATTCAATTGTGACCATGCAATAATCAACAATACCATTGGAGCAAAAAGAAACCAGCGCTCAATAGAGTCAACAGCGGTAGAATGCTTCTCCATTACTTTCGGTTATCACATCGAGGTTCTTGTGTTTATGGTATAAACCGTGCCTACCGTATGCTTCAAACCATCAACGTACCTAAGCAGGGCATGGGCGTAGAGGGGCCGGTGCAAATAATGGGGGCAGGTCTCTCAGGACTTGCTGCTGCGACACTATTAGCACGCGCTGGCAGGGAGGTCCATGTTCATGATATCCGAAACGATTCAGGAGCACGGTTTGATGGTGATTTCCAAGCCTTGGAAAACTGGTCTCTTGGCATCGATTTCTTTGACCAATTAAAGGAATGGGGCATAGATAGTAGCGAGTTCAAATCTACCGAATTTAGTGTAGTCGATTTGATACATCCCGATGATGAAATCAGTAAAGCCAAAACAGATGGAGTGGCTTATCGAATTGTTGAGAGAGGTACTTCTGAACATACGATAGATCAAGGATTCAAGCGAATGGCACTTGCAGCAGGGGTAAATATTCACTACAAGTCTCGGGTTCAAGTTGAGGATTGCGATATTATCGCATGTGGGCCTAAAGGAACTAGTGCTGTGGCATATGGGGAAATCTTCACAACCAAGCACGAGAATCTGATAACTTTCCAGCTCAATGACAAATTAGCACCTGGTGCATATTCGTATATGATCATCATCGACGGTGTAGGATTGATTTGTACCTGTCTTTGGCGAAAGCAGAGTAAGAGTGACCGCTTTCTTAACGAGACTATCGCTTGGTACGAGGAGCATTATCCCGATGTAGACCGGCAACCGGTCAAAAGAGTTGGTGGTAAAGGTGATTTCACAATCAATTCAAATTACAAAAGTGATGGCAGGTATTACGTTGGTGAATCAGGCGGACTTCAGGATTTCATGTGGGGATTCGGCATGCGGATGGCGGTTTGGTCTGGCGTTCTAGCTGCCAAGGATATTCTCGGGGAATGCGATTATGATAAAGAAGTGCGTAAGCAATTATTGCCCTATGTCCGAACTAGTGTCGCCAATCGTTTCTTGATGAATAGAGTTGGTGACAAGATGTTCAAACGCATGTGTAAACAATGGATGAGGAATCAAAAGCGCAAGGGAGATGGCTTGGCATGGATATCTCGCCTGTTCAGCCCTACTATAGCGAAACGAGTAATTTATCGACTTGTCAATCGCTTCATGCTGGAAAAGGATGAGAAAGCATTGGGTCGCGGTGTTCGAAGAATGCCTTTCCGTAAGGCATTGAAAAGAGATGTATGGGAACCATCTCCAGCTGCGGTTGCCGTTGGTGAAAGATGGGATGCTGTGCGTAGAAGTGGTGGAAACACCTCCTTCGACGAAGAGTAATTTTCACTCTATCTCGTAATTTTTTAGGGCGAATAGTTGATGATGTCTTTCAGCGTGGCCCGCTCTATGAGCAACCTACACGGACTCGTCTTGGAGCCAATGACAAACAATCTGGTAAACTACGGTGTTACCAATAATGGCATCGCAGTAATTGAATTGTCATCAAATTCGGCCGGTGCACCTTTGGTTGAGGGAGAGGTTGGACCAAACACCTATACTCACGGTATGATGTGTGATATCGATCAAGCGATAATCAAGGCCCGATTCAATGATGATGTAACTGTAATAGTACTAACTGGAAACGGAGACAAATTCTTTTCCGCCGGTGCATCCATTCAAATGTTGAATAGTGTTACCCCTGGGTTCAAGTATAATTTCTGCCTTCACGCAAATGAGACCTTATCTCGCTTTGAGCAAACATCCAAATTGGTTATTTGTGCAATGAATGGTCACGCAGTTGGCGGCGGTCTTGAGATTGCAATGGCTGCTGACATCAGAATAGCGCGTAAGAACTCCGGCAAAGTCGGTCTTCCTGAGATTAATCTTGGTGTACTTGCTGGAACCGGAGGAACCGCTCGCCTAACTCGTCTAATCGGTAAAGCAAAGGCTCTAGAGATAATGGTCACAGGAGAATTGATGTCTTTTGAAGATGCTCTTGGATATAATTTGATCAATCATCTATGGGAAGGCAGTGCAGATGAGTTCCGCGTCAATGTTCTCGATTGGGCAAGTCAATTCACCTTGCCTAATAAGGCTGTAAAGGCTGTTGGCAACATCAAGCGCTCTTGTCAGACTGGCCCCGAGATTCCTTTCGAATACCATCTCGCATTGGAGAGAGAACTTCAATCAGCACTATTCAGCAGCAGTGATGCCAAGGAAGGAATAGCAGCATATGTTGAAAAGCGTGTGCCAAATTTCACTGGCCAGTAATCGCTTCTTTTCAGCGATGTCTTGAAGCGTGAGGTCAAGGTCGCAAGGCCGTATGGCCTCTGAGTTCCACGTACCAGCCGATGTACCCGATGACCTTGTTGAAACCTATGTCGAAAACATGATGGCAGCAACAGCAGATAGTGGTTCAATGAACCTGTTTGCTTGTGATCAGAAAATCGAACATCTCAATGATGACTTTTACGATGGTGATAACAAAGTACCACTTTCCTCTAATGATCCAGGTCATCTATTTGAAATTGGTTTAGCTTGCCACGAAGAGGGAACCATAGGTGTTCTTGCAGGTCAATTAGGATTGATAGCCAAGTATGCCCGTGATGCACCGGATGTACCATATCTTGTGAAGTTGAATTCAAAGAGCGGTTTGGTAAAAACCGCCCAAAGGGACCCATTGTCAATGGCAATGTGGGATCTCGATGATGTGATGGGGCTTATTCACAACGGTATCAATGTAGTTGGAATCGGTTATACTATCTATTTGGGTAGCGAATATGAGCATGATATGTTGACTGAAGCAGCGTCGATGATTAGCCGTGCTCATGAATTAGGATTGATAGCTGTCGTGTGGATGTATCCAAGGGGTCAGGCAGTTGCTGACGAAATGGATCCGCAATTGATTTCAGGCGCAGCAGGTGTTGCTGCTTGTATAGGTGCAGATTTCGCCAAGGTAAATTATCCAAAAGCATGGGGCGGTATGACTCAGTCAGAAAGTCTGGCAATAGCAGTTGAAGCAGCGGGTAGAACCGGCATAATCTGCAGCGGTGGAGGCAGTCTTCCTCCTCGTGAGTTCTTAGAGAGATTACATTCACAGATTCATGTTGCAGGTTGTCGAGGAGCTGCTACAGGACGTAATATTCATCAAAAGGAAACTGAGGATGCAGTCAAGATGGCTGCAGCGTGTCATGAAATCATTTGTAATGACGCTTCGGTTGAAGAAGCACTAGCAATCTTCCAGGGATGAATGAAATATTCATCCACGGCGGATAAGATCCTTTGTTAGGACCTTACCTTCAGAGTCAACCAGTAGTGGTTGCCCTTCTTGCCAATCGGGACAATTCTCTGAAACCCAGATTCTTGTTGCCCATTCGCAGATGTCGTAGCCGCCTGAAAGAATACCAGATCTCTTGATATATCCAACCTTTACGATATCTTTGTCTTTGGAGAGTACGTTACCCAATTGTTGGCTTGTAGTGCCATGGCGCATGGTGCTGTTTATATGCTCGAGAATCTCTGCAGTATTGCGTGGTCTCTCAGATAGGAACTTCTTGATTTTTTCTCTGATGCGCACGGTTTTCATGTTTCTTCCTCCAGTCATTGTTGGCTAATCCGGTTAGATACCGGCCGCCAAAACGAAGGAGCGAAGCACCTGATATAATGGTTGTCCAAATTTTGCCTTGAAACTTACATCATATGCGGCAAACGGCACTTTACTTATCACATTTAACTTACGAATAAGGAATTACTTACTTTCTCCATTGGAAATGTGTAACTTTATGTAACTAGTTGCTGAGATGTATTGAGAAAACTCAATAATAAGAACCCCCACCCGCAAAGTGGTGACGACTGATGCCGCGAGATAGGATAAGGTCGGTCCATCAACGTCGGTTACTCGATTGGCTTGCCGATGGAGGTGGAACTGTGTCAGATGCATCCGATGCCTTGGGCATTCGTATGCCCCATGCATCGGCCGCACTCAAAAAATTGCGCGAATCGGGGGATATCGTGCGAGATCATGGTTCTAGACGGGGTGCTAATCATCGCCTGACTGCTCAAGGTCTTACGAGACTGGAACGAGATGGCCTCGATCGTCTAGTACAATTGGTTCAATGGCCCCCACCAAGAAAAGCACTCGGTATTGTACTAGCTAGAGACAGAGAGATGGTATTGCTTGGTTACACATCTGATGTGATTGGACCATTGTTAGGATTGCCAAATCGCCCTCTTGAGGGGGAACTAGAAGATGACTCAAACTCCATTGGAAATGAAGGGGGGTCTGACACTTGGAGGTGGGCGGTCCTCAGGGGTGAAGGGCCGATTTGGTGGGACCTCGAAAGTCAAGAGCGGGCGAAACGTCCTGCAGTAACCTCTCCTGCGACTTTGAGCGCATGGACAGACCAACCAAAAGTAATGGGTGTTATCCGCGCCCGATTGCTCGAAGATGCAGAATCTTGGCCCCTAGGGGTAGGCAGTTGGTTTACCGCATTGCCTGAAGGCCTTTGGCCAGAATTACCTGAAAACCTCAGAGCAGGACCGACCGCAATCGGTCGCGCAGGTAGTAGCGGACCTACCATCCGTCCTCTCGATGGGATTCATGCTCGTTTGTCGAATAGGCATGACAAAACATTAGCTCTCAGAGCATATAGTGGTGGTTCACTTGTTCTTGCTGATGGTAAATTATTGGGGCATAAGCGTACATCATTACCCACCGGCTGTCTTTCACGATGGATTTCATTGATTCACCCTCGTCTTTCTACAACAAGGGTTTTTGAGAAATCTGAAAAGTTGTGCCAAGATCTTGCTGATAATTCGCTAAACTCTCTCACAAGAGCAATACTAGGTGATTTTGGTGGCCGTGATTGGCATGATGCGCAAAAAGAGGCTTTTATTGATACAGGTGGGCTCTCTGTTAGGGGTGCAACTGCATTATTGCAATGGTGCCTTGAAGAGACGGATGTCGATCTAGTCGTAGAATGGCGCTGGCCTGTTGCGGATTCAAAACAGATCATTACCAGGTTGGTTTCTGATCCACGTTGCAGATTATTGGTCAGTGATGGTGATCTCAAATTACCTCTTCGCCTTGAATCAACGGCAAATAATGGTCAGGTAATGCTGCATATGAAAGAAAGGGTAAGGTTACCAGTGCGATTAGACGCCCTTGCTGGAAGTCATATGATACCAGTGGATTGGGTTGAACCAACCACTCCAAGCGAGTTGCAGAGAGGTGGTGGGCTGGCACCAAGCAGACCGCCGCACTCACATCGAGAAGCTATGTGGATTGCTTGTGACCTTGAGAGTGGGGATTCTCGCTGGGCAGAATTATGTGAGAAAACCTCACCTCTTGCGGCCTTTATCGCTACTCCAAAAAACGAAAGAGTTTCACGATGGCGGCGAATAAGAGACTCTTTGAATCCAGTATGGTCTGGGTTATTGGAACTTGACACACTAGAATTGTCTGAATTAGCGGAATTAGCAATAACTCAAGCAGAGGCTCTTGATTCTCTAGTTGCTAGAATCAGATCATCACCGATGATAGTAATCGATGAGCAGATCAACGAGGGATTAGGAGCGGCAATACTTCTTGCTAGGAACTGGTTCGACGCAGAATTCAGGTCATTATTGATAGAAGCAGCAGAATCTTGGGCACGAAACCCTCTAGCGATTGAAAAAGTCATGCCTTCACTATGGATGGACGATGAGTTGCGTCAAATCGCATTACGTTCCGAGGAGTTGGAACCCTATCGATTGATGAGTCTAGGCGAGGTCGACGATCCAGATATTCAACGGCAGATCATTTGTTTTGTGCATCCTTTCATTTGGCTAGATTATGCAAAAAGTTGGTTATTAATTCAACTATCCTCTTCAACAGGTAGATCGATTATAGCAAGTATGGAATTGCCTTGGCCAGCCTTGCTCTGGCGAAACCCTCCCACCGTTGAGGAATTACGAGTGGTACATCACCTTGAGGAAGGCCCGGGAAAAAACTCTCTCCTAGATGTACTGGATGCTATCGAAAGTGATTATGCTCCCCCTACAGGTCGAACACATCCATTGGCTGGTTGGCTATTCCGTTCATCAATTCCATTTATCTCAAGTGAGGTTGTTGGTGATGCAACAATTCATCTCGAACTCTATCGACGGTTTCATCAATGATAGTTGTCAGGCTATGATAACCGCGCATGCAACATCACCGGGAGGTTCGCCGATGATTGGTGATACCGATGACGCGGGGTGTGCCATCGACGAAGATCAGAGTGACCATTTGGAATGACCTCTTGATGCAAACCGATGGACGATGTGGTTGAACGATGGGTCCTTGCCGGACGTTAGGATGATGGTGAGACAACCATTCAACTGCACAGAAGCCCTGGCACTGAGGGTCATGCCTTGGAGGTAACGATGATACAGGCTGTTAGGTGCCGGGGTACAGTCTTCATGCGATGTTTCTAAGTGCTTCAAGTTCCGACATCACTTCATGGGCAAGCGGCTTGAACTGTGCTTGGTCGGAGGTACCTTCGACCGTTTTCATGTTGGACACGCTCATTTACTTACCAACACATTAGCAGCAACAGAATTAGCTGAAGTGTGGATTACTAGTGATGAAATGGCACGCAAAAAATCCCCTCAAATAGAATCGTTTGAAACGAGGCGAGAAGCAGTACTTTCTTGGGCTGATACCCATGCTGATGGTAGAATAAAGACATTCGAACTGAAAGATTCATTTGGGCCAGCGCCAAAACGCCCCGATTGTGATGGAATTGTCTGTACACCAGAGACACTCTCAAATTGTAATGAGATTAATATTAGAAGATTGACAAACGGATTGACACCACTGGAGATAATCGAGGTTCCTCATTTACTCGATGATGACGGAGGAGTTGTCTCTTCAACTAGGATAAGGGCAGGCTGCATTTCTCGTGAGGGCAAACCTTGGTTATTGTCGTCAGAACGAACTAAAAATTATGTGATGTCTGGAGAATTGGGTGACGAATTAAAAGATCCATTCGGAGATTTGTTTACTGGTCCCGATGATGCATGTGAAATTGCAATGAGTTCTGCGATCGAATCAATTGCTGGTGGGCTATTGGTGGCAGTTGGCGATATAACTGTCTTAACATTACTCGACATGGAAATAACCCCAGATATAGCGTTTGTCGATGGATATACCAAAAGAAAAGAACTTACCAAAAAAGTGGACTTGCAAGCTTTTGATGCAGTAATCCACTGTATAAATCCAGCAGGAAGTCTTACTGCGTCATTGATTGCTGCTATCGATACAGCCTTGCATTCAGATGGTACTGTTTGTGTCGATGTTTCAGGCGAGGAAGACCTTGCTCCGATTATTATTCACCTTTTGGCGCCACTTGGCTCTAATGTTCTATATGGTCAACCTGGCGAGGGAGTAGTAGTGACCCAAACCGATGAAATAGCAAAACAGCGGTGTAGAAACATCTTTTCACATTTTGAGGTGAGCGAATGACATTTGTCAGTATCACAGTTTGCGTTCGTGATGGAGTTGATTGGGTCGATGGATGTATTGAATCCTTGATCGAACAAACCCATCGACCGTTAGAGATAATTGTAGTCGATGATGGTTCGATCGACGGATCTAGGGGAAAGGTCGAATCATGGCAAGAACATGAATTGGTTTCGACCATATTACAAGAACCACTTGGTTTGTCTGCAGCAAGAATGGCAGCGGTTAATCAAGCAAAAGGGGAATGGGTTGCGATTACCGATATCGATGTTCGCCCTGAGCCGGATTGGATTGAAAACCTTCTTCTCGCCAGTGAGCCATTGGAAGGTGAAAATATTGTCGCCATTACTGGAAGGACAGTCTTCAACCGTGGCGATGATACAATCAGTATAATTCGCAGTTCGGAAGTCGAAGCAAAATATCGTTCACGTAGTCGTATAACCACTCTTGCAAATGGTCCGTGCTCAATGTTTCGCAAAGAGGAACTATTGGCTATAGGTGGATTCAATCCACAATGGTATCATGCCGAGGACATGGAGGTTTCTTTGAAGTTGATAGCGGCTGGTGGAGTAATAATCTACACTCCTAGAGCAATAGTAAATCACGTTCCAGAAACCGGATTAAAGAGGTTCCTCGGAAAGAGATTACGTGATATTAGGGCTCATGTGCGTATAGTTAGGCATTTCCCTAGCCGGATGCGGAGGGGTCCTGGATTCGACTTCATTGGAAGTTCATGGTTGGTTTTACTTGGATTGCCAGCACATGTATTATTGATGGCAGCATTATTCATTATCGCTTCAGCTTTTACTGCTGGTGGGATGAATGAGATTGTCAACGGAGTAAATGCAAAGGCAATGATGATATTGCTTGTGATATATCTCACTTGGTTTTTATTATTACTTCGTAATAATATAATCCAAACCATGCTAAGAAGGCCGATAACCACGCCGATAGTAATAATCAGTTGGTCTATTGCATTATGGCTTGGATTGATTCTAGGACTTGTAGATGCGATGCTACAGCGCCGAGGACATGGGGCGCGATGATCAATCCTCTTCATCAAGGCCAGACAAAATCTTCATACCGATTCCCGAAGAAATCAATGCGATAGTGACAACATAAACACCGGGGTCGACCCAAGCCATGTAGCTTATACCCCAAAATATGTAGAATACTATTCCAGAGAGGATACACCAAGCAGCACCTGTTAGGTACCAACCTCCAACTTCAGTCGAGGCAAGAGACACCCAGAGATCATTTTTCACCATCGAGGAGAAAAATCCAGCGATACCGCCTTCTTGAGCGTTAATCGTTTTCAATGCCAGTGCAACAAGTCCGCCACACATCAGGATAAACACAAAATCACTAGCGACAAATGCAGGTGCTGTTGATTTCAAACCAAAAGCCGCATTTGTATATTCCATGGTTAGTAGACCAGCCCAAGATATCCTGTATGTCGGATGTGCTTGACCGGCCAGATTGAGAATTGCAAGCAATAATCCTAATGCACCTATTCCTAGATACCACCTTGCTAGTAATTGTGATGGAGAAAGTAGGACAGAGATGAGACTCTGTTCGTCTGCATCTTCAGGTATTTCAGCCTCCTGATGCTTTTGCATTGTATTCTTCATGCGCCGGCCCACCTCCAACGTAGTTATGAGTCTTGCCAATTATTAATGAAAGCAGAATTGCTCACAATCGTGATTGATGCTTGTATGAGTGTGCAAAAACATCAGCGATAACAGATTCTGAGTTTGACATAATGGTTTTGACATCGAGATTATCTGGCAAACACGAGTTAATCTGCTTTGAACGTCCATACCTGCCCTTACTAACGGTATTAGCGGTTATCAATCCAAGCATATCAAGATTGGAAATCAGCCCTGATACTCTTCTCGCCGATAGTAGTGATAGACCAACTCGAGTACATGCTTGCTTGTAGATATAGAAAACCTCGCCGGTCTGGATGTTCTTTAGGCCATTGTATTCATTGAGCATCACTGCAGCGAGTACAATTTTTTGCTGAGTAGGTAGCGTGCGGATAACCGGTGTAATCTGGTCGCACTCAATCTGTGCTTGTGCAGCCCTAACGTGCCTTTTTTCAACTAATTCAGCGCTTTCTTTTTCGGCTTTCTCCGTAGAAACACGTAATAGGTCAAGCGCACATCTCGCATCACCGTGTTCTTGAGCGGCAAGTGCTGAACACAGAGGAATCACATCCTGTGAAAGAGCGTTTTCTTCAATTCCTTCAACTGCGCGGTCATGCAAAATCTCTTGAAGTTGTTCAGCATTATATGGATTGAAAATTATATCTTGTTGCCCTAGTCTACTTCTGACCCGAGGGTCTAGATAATCTGTGAACTTCAAATCATTTGAGATGCCAATGACACAGGCTCTGGCTTCGTTTAACTCAGAATTTAGATTGGTCAGATTATAGAGCAAATCATCACCAGCCTTCTTGATTAGGTGATCGATTTCATCGAGGATAATGACATATACGCCACCTCTCCTTTCCATGCGCTTTACCAATTCTTTGAACACGCGATCAGTTGGCCAACCGGTGAACGGAATATCGGGGGCTTCGAATTCTTCAAGTAAGGTATTACTAAGATGGGCAAGGACTCTGTATTGGGTGTCTATTTGACGACAGTTGACCAATACAGGGAATACTTTACGACCGATTTTTTCTCCCTTCATCTGTAACTGCTTGCACACGTATTTTGTTACTGCAGTTTTCCCCGCTCCTGTGACTCCGTAGAGAATCATATTTGAGGGGATGTGGCCTTTTAGAGCCTCGACGAGGTTGAAACTCAAAGACTCGATTTCCTCCTCACGATGAATCATTGTATTTGGGAGGTAACTGTGCCGGAGCACTTCCTTATTGATGAATAGGGACTTCAGAGTGAGAATCTCGTCGAAGATATTCCCGCTCATTATTGTCGTCTCCATTACATCCTTGTCAGCCGCTGGGGCAGCCGCAAGCGGATGTCTTCCGTGAGTCCGAGTCCATGTAATAAGCATGCCCACTAGTGAAGCCAAACAATCGCTAAGTAGTGGGGACTTTCGAAAAGATTACGCTATTATAAAGAGGATGCAAATGCACACTGAAATTCATTAAATTACAATTGGAAAGTTGATTTTTTTTGTATTGATTTCTGATTATAATGTGGTGATTTTTGTTCCATCCCACAAAAATGATTCACCGTCTCGAGCGTGAATCACATTCGCCGGATGTTCGGGTATCTGTGCTGAGATGATTTCAGGACCATCGTCGACATAGGTATGGGTGACCACTATCTTCGTATCAGGGTTGTTTCGGGCTAGGGTTTCAATCGAGGAAGGTTTGTGGTGTTCATCAGATTCGACATATTCGGGTAAACCCATCTCTACAACAGCCAAGTCACATTCGCTTACTCTTCGCCATAATTCATCACAAGGACCACTATCACCGGAGTGTAACATCACCAAGCCACTTTCATGTCGCATCATCCATCCATGTGGTTCCACCTCAGGGACGTGCTTTACTACAAAAGTTTCGAAATTCCACCCTTTCACTTGCGGGATATCCTGCCAAATTATTTCAGCCAGAATATCGTCAAGACTACCAGGATATGCCATCTTACACAACGTTTCAATAGTTTCTCTGACGATTGGTGAGCCAGCGATTGTCAAAGGCTTGAGCCCCTCCCGGTCAGAAATATATTTTCTTTCAAGAAGTAGGAACGGAATGCCGAACACATGATCACCGTGTACGTGTGTCACTAGAATAGTATCGATTTGACTTGGAGAAATCCCTCTTCTCCTCAAACAACTAAGCGCGGTAGGCGGTATATCTACCATAATGTGTTCGTCGATAAGAAGAAGGGAGTGCATCCGGCCAGAAGGCAAGAATGCATTACCCGTGCCAAGTAACTCAATCTTCACCATAGACCCTCCACCACATGCGCGTACTAAATCTGTTTGCACGAAGCGTCATAAACAGAATCTCAGTGGAGCGACTGCACGTGGTCATAATGACGGTCTGGAGCTCCAAGAACCCATATAGTTCGCGTATCACTGAGAATTATATTCTCAACGGAGAAGGTAGCCGTAAAGAGACTAGGCACATCGTCTTTGATCTTGGCGATTCTGGTCTTGAATACAAGGTGGGAGATGCGCTCGCTGTCCTTCCCGAAAACCCTCAAGAGATAGTAGATAATCTCATAGTCAATCAGGGTTGGGACCCACTGCAAATAATCGATGCAGGAAAAGGCGAGAAAACCTTGCGGGATGCTTTGAAAATGGATGTGGAAATACACCGTGTCAACAAAAGATTTGTCGGTTCATTGATTAGTAAAGTGGAATCTAGTGGATTGAAGATTAATGTGAAATTAACTGGAAGGCGACGTATGATCGTAGGCGGAGAAACTATTCTCGACTGGAATGCGGAATCAGGAGACACTCTCAACGGCTTGAATTCCAGCGCTGCTGGCGATGACCCTGTGGCTAAGGTCGAGAACATGGCAGACGATTCTTCAGCTATGGAGGATTATATTTGGTCACGAGATTATCTCGACGTATTAGATGAATTTGGCGTTAAATATGCACCTGATGAATTCCTTGGTCTTGTAGATCGCCTAAAACCTCGGCTGTATTCCATCGCTAGCAGCCTTGACGCACATCCGGGGGCGGTCGAATTGACTGTCGGTATTGTCCGTTATTCGCATCATGGCAGAGATCGTGGAGGATTGTGTACTATCTTCATGGCTGATGAAATCGATGATTCAGACCTCCCTATTCGAGTGTTTATGTCACCTACCAAAACCTTTGTTTTACCTGAAGATCCTAGTGTCGACATCATCATGGTGGGTCCAGGTACCGGTATCGCTCCATTCAGGGCATTTATGGAGCAGAGGATATACGATAAGGCATCGGGTCGGAATTGGCTAATTTTTGGTGATCAATCGTCGAAAACCGAATTTTATTATCAAGATACAATTGAAAAGTGGCTCGATGAGGGCGACTTGTCCCATTTTACCACAGCATGGTCACGAGATCAAGAAGAGAAAATCTACGTTCAACATCGTATGGCAGAGCACGGCAAGGAGATATGGGACTGGCTAGAAAATGGCGCCTATTTTTATGTCTGTGGGGACAAGCAATACATGGCCAAAGATGTCCATCGCACTCTGATTGAGATTGCTCGTGAACATGGATCAATGTCTGCAGATGATGCTACTCATTTCATCGAGAAGGTAATGATGCGTGAACAGAAGCGTTACCTTCGTGACGTCTATTGAGAACCGTCACTCGATTGGGATTACAGTGGTATCGATTCCTTTGGAATTGGCCAAATCAACCATGACATTGGTCCATTTACTTTTGGCGCTTGGGAAGGCGATCACATGAGTCGCCCTCTCTAGCATTAGCATCACTAAATCAGGGGCTGCTTCAGGGCGCCCTCCATCCGCAAGACCTCCTCTTGGTACATTCCATGCTTCATTGAAAATGGCGCAGGGAATGTTGTTATTATCGGCCCAACGTTCAGCCAAGTAATCAACCCCACTTGCACCTCCAAGGATAATTAAATCCGGGTATTCGTATTCTTCGACCCATTCGTCAAGCTTATCCTCAATAAAAGAAAAATCATAATATTGTGAATTTCCACAAATCACTAAGTTCACAATTTTTCCAGACTTATTCAAGTCCTTTCCAGCCATCGCATCAAGGATTCCTGCACCAGACATAGCATACCACTACCCTGTCAATGAATTGAGTAGGATATAAGTCATGCTATCCAATGTATTGATAAATTGGCTTACTAAAAAGTCTGATTAAGTCATTCGATGATACGATGAATCCTGTTACACTAACCGAATGACCGCTTTCATCATAGAGGTAATCCTTCTGGGACGGATAATGGCATTCAAACGCGTCCTCATTGCGAATCGCGGAGAGATAGCCCTTCGCATCCTCAGAACCCTTCGTGATATGGGTATTGAGGTGGCAATAATCCATGGTAAAGAGGACCGCCTTTCCTTGCCGGTAAGAATGGCAGATGTGGCATATCAAATCACGCGGATAAATCCACTTGACTCCTACCTAGACATCGAGGCTGTCGTTCAAGCAGCGATAGATCTCAAATGTGATGCAGTTCATCCAGGCTATGGTTTCCTCGCTGAAAACGCAGGGTTCGCAAGACGTTTGGAAGAAGAGGGGATAATCTTCATTGGTCCTTCTGCTGATGTGATCACCTTACTCGGTGATAAAATCGAGGCGAGAGCAGCGATGGAAGCAGCTGGTTTACCAACAGCAAAAGGTAGTAGTGAGCCGATTAAAGATGCAGCAGTAGCGTGCACGTTAGCCGATGTCATTGGTTATCCTGTGATTATTAAGGCCGCCGCTGGAGGTGGCGGAATCGGTATGCAAATTGTAAACGAAGCGAAAGAGTTCGAAGGCGCACTGAAATTATGCCAAAGTAGAGCAAAATCTGCATTCGGCGACGAGCGGGTCTTTGTCGAAAAATATATCGAAGGTGCGCAGCATATCGAATTCCAAGTCTTAGGGGATGGTAAAAAGGCCATTCATTTCGGCGAGAGGTTTTGTTCGATACAACGCCGCCATCAAAAGTTGGTAGAAGAAGGGCCATGGCTCGACGAAGCCAAGAGAGAAGAAATGGGTAATCTTGTTTGTGCAGGTGCAGAATCCGTGGGCTATAAGGGTCTGGCAACCTTCGAATTTTTACGCGATAGAAATGGCGACTTCTACTTTTTAGAGGTAAATCCGAGAGTCCAAGTCGAGCATACTGTAACCGAGATGATAACCGGCTACAACTTGGTTGAATTAGGTGTCAAAGTCGCTCAAGGAGAATCATTGCCAGTTAAGCAAGAGGACATAACTTGGCGAGGGCATGTGATACAATGCCGCTTGAATGCTGAGGATCCCAAGGAGTTCCTCCCAAGCCCTGGTAGATTATGGGATTGCCATTTCCCTTCAGGCTTTGGAATCCGTTGTGATACACATGCCTACGCCGGTTACGAAATGCCTGGTTGTTTTGATAGTCTACTGGCGAAATTGCTAACTTGGGGGCATGATCGTGATGATGCTATACGTCGGATGCGCACTGCATTGGACGAGACTTTGATCGAAGGGGTGCAAACCCTTATTCCCTTACATAGAAGAATAATGGACGAGAAAGATTTCCTTGTGCGCGATATAACTATTCAATATATCGAAGAGCATGAAGAATTACTTGGATAAAAGAGGTTTTAATAATGGACGTATTGATAATTGGTAGTGTAGCATATGATTCGGTATCCTCTCCAGAGGGAGCAGTAGAGAACGCATTAGGTGGTTCTGCTACCTATGCCGGACTTTCTGCAGCATTTCATGACAAGATGAGAAGCGGAGGCGGAGTCGGATTAGTCGGTGTAGTTGGAAACGATTTCACCGATGCTGATTACAAACTCTTGTCTGATGCAGGTCTCGATATATCAGGTCTCGAAGTGGCTGATGGCCCTACTTTTCGTTGGTCTGGGTCGTATCATGGTAATATGGGCGAGGCTGAAACTCATGAGACTCATCTCAATGTATTCGAACACTTTCAACCAAAGGTTCCAGAGGAATCACGTTCCCCGAAAGTCACTTTCTGTGCCAATCTTCATCCAGCATTACAAGCAAGTGTAATCGATCAAACCGAACCTACGCGTTGCACAATTCTTGATAGCATGAATCTGTGGATAGATATCGCGTTGGATGACCTTCGCGCAGTAATGGCTAGAGTTGACCTTGTTGTGCTCAACGACGGAGAGATCAGAATGCTTGCAGGTGATGAAAACCTGGTCAGGGCAGCCCATACTGTTCGTGAAGAAATGGGCGGAGGGATACTAATTGTCAAGCGTGGTGAACATGGCGTCCTAGCTCTTCACCCTGAGGGCATGATAGCATTACCCGCATATCCTACTGCAACAGTTGTCGACCCAACCGGCTGCGGTGATACCTTTGCTGGAACACTTGCCTCTTTATTAGCGGCAGGCGAAGGTGATATCGGTAGAAATGAGCTAAAACATGCATTATTGCATGCGACTGTAACAGCTAGTTTCACCCTGATGTCTTTTGGAGTGGGCGCTATTGCAAATTTAGATCCCGAGCAATATCAAGAACGCCTAGAGTCCTTCAAACATATTATCGGTGGCTGAAATGACAGTTCTTAATATCGCCATGGCTGGTAGCGATGAACTAGCTCGTGAGATAGCAAAACCAGTTGATGAACGTGACGTTCAGTCATATGTTCACAAAGAGGTTGTCGATGGCGTACAATGTGTACTATCATTGATCAGGCCAATGCGTTACCCTGAGAAACTCAGGCCTCTTTTATCAGCACTTTCCGCAGGTAGAGTCGGTATTATCGAAGTAAAAGCAATCGATGCTACTTTCGGCGAAACACTCGTGGCATTTTCAGCAGCTGGAATCACAAAAGGCATCCTTGTTGTAAATCCAGACACTGGGGGCTGGGTTGATGAGGATCAAGTAAAGAAATTACTTGTTCAAGCAGGTTTAGACAAGTGGATTTTTTGTACTGGTGATGGTTTGAAAATACGTCAAACCCTATTGGCGATGATGAGCGAATTAGAAGAGGAGTTCGCCAAAGATACAGCAAGACCATTGGTGATCCCAGTAGATCAGCACTTCAATGTCAAAGGTATTGGTTTGGTTGCCATAGGTTACGTCCAATCCGGAGTGGTCAAAGTTCACGATACTCTAGCTATGATTCCAACCGGTGGTAGTGGCGAGGTCAAATCATTACAAGTGATGGACGATGATGTCAAAGAAGCACGTGCAGGAGATCGTGTAGGGATAGCATTGCGCAATTGCTCCGAATCGCATTTAGTCGGTGGTGCTGTGATAGTACACCCTGGTGTCGAGGACCGAAAAAGTGGTAAATCAGTCCCTATGGCAGTTGAATTACATCGGGTTTCTAAAGTTGATTTACAAATTTCACCATTTCAACGACGCCGTCTTGAAGTTGGAGATGTAATTCATGCAAGTATAGACTTGCAGTTTGTTGTTGGCCGTATAGAAACTATCGATGATGGTTTGGTCGTGAAATGGGAAACACCTCTACTTATTCGTCGAGATACATCACCGCCGGTAGTCATTACTCAATTGGATTCAAGTCTGCGAATAATGGGCCCTGCTACTCTACATCGCTGCGAGTAAAGGGTGCATTTATCGAGTGCAAGCAGGGGTCTGCCTGCGGTGCTTTCATAACTGAATGGATATGATGTATGTTCGGGATGTACTCAGATGCCGTGCCTTGCGAGGCTGGTGTTAGCGAGTCGACGGAGATAATCCGTTCGCTGACATTGGCAGGACATAGGGGACGCGTACGCGCAGTACTTTCGCCAAATCAGATATCTTTTGAATCTCGTTCAGGACACGCCTTAGACCTTCATCTAGCTGCTGTGCAAAGGGTTCATCATTCACATACCAATCTGATTCCAGGTTGGATGGCAATGGTCGGATTATTGCTGATATGGATTTCCTTTAGAACCTTAAATGGCTCTGTGCAAGCGATAGCGGGTTCCATAGGCATTGTTCTAAGCACTGGCCATTTGATTACTAGAAGACCTACTTTGACTATCGATACCACTGCAGGTGATTGTCATTCGATATTTGGTAACGATGCTAGTTTGATGCGTATGTGCACCATGATTCAACGCCTACGGGATGGTGCGACGATGGAAGAAGCTCGGCGTGGATTAGAAATCCTATCACGTGACGCAGAGTATCCGAGAATACAGCAATTGGAAGCAGAATTGATACCAGAACCAGTAGAAATCATACCCAATCCCGTAATCAGTGCATTCCTAGATGAAATAGAGATTGCAGATTCACACCATGATGTAACTCTCGAGCCAGTATCAAGTGAATTTGGATTGCCTGATTGGTTTGATGAGGTCGAGACCGTACAAAATGAAGTACCTGATGGCTTATTGACTAGGTCAAGAGATAATCTTCATACTCGTCGTAATCAAGTGGCAACTAATGGTTGGATGGAACCAGCTCCTTTGCCAGTACAACAGTATCAAGGGGTATATCGTCAAGAGATGGTCGATGGTAATTCTTTTGAAATGATGCGCGGAATCGGAATGGTACCTGTGGATAGACAACAAGTACAACAATCACAGGCTCCAACCAATTTCTTACCATCTTTTGTAGGCACAGATGGAGCGCATATTCCTAATCCCAATCCTAACTCTCTTGATTTACCAGATCAGTCCTTGCCCAGTATCGAAGAGGAAACCGAAGAGTCATCATTGGTTGCTGGAGCTAGAAGAGCAGATATCATCGAAGCTGGGGTGAAGGAGGAGGGAGAGAATCAAATTGAACGGTATCCCTATTTTTCTCGTTTATCACAACGTTCTCCCAGTAAGTCACCGCGATTATCTGCAACTAATCCACGCCGTAAATCATTGACTGCATCATCAGTGGTCAAGGAGTTGGTAGGGCCTTCTCTAATGAAAGCTGGAAACCTAGGTCGGAAATTAAAAAGCCGCTTTAGAACAGGGGATGCTTTGCGTTTGCAAGCAAGAAACGCACATTCCGAAGAGATGGTAAAATCTATACGTGATCTTGCAGAAAGCAATGGTGGTATAGTCCCAGATAATCAAGTATCTAGTATGATGGCACACATTGGTGAATCCATTCAACCCATTCCAGAATCATTCGGAGATTTGGTCGTTAGTGACGATATTAGTGACGATATTTCGGTCAAATTAAAACGTATCGATTTATGATTTGTTTTTTAATTCAAGCATATGATTGCGTATCTCGATCGCTTTTTCTTGCTCAGCGATCTCTGATTCGTTAGTCGGGATGAATTGTGGAATCGGTATTGGTCGCATTTGATTATCGATTGCAACCATGAAGAAATAGCCTTCACAAATTGTTTTCCTAGTCCAATCAGATTTGCTCATTGCTTCCGCAGTAACCTTAGCACATGCTGTATGCATGCTGGTAAACACGATCCTGCCAGTAACTTCAATCAAATCACCCTGCCTTGCAGGTGCTTTGAATTCCAATGTATCGATTGAGATAGTTACGAATTCACGATGAGCAAATTTCGAGCAAGTAATTCCTGCTGTCTTATCCATCAGAGAAAGTAGCCTTCCTCCAAAAAGAGTATTGTAGGAATTTGTATCTTGAGGAAATACCTCTTCAATAAGTGTGACTGGTTCGGTGCTATAGGGTTCCATCGATACCAGCCACTGCTGCATCTGACTTCAAGGCATTGACTTTTGAACCAGTTCAGAGTACGGGATGCATGAGTGGAACTTGCATCGGTCTTGTCAGCGGGGGAATTGATTCACCTGTGGCTATTGCCAGAATGGCTGTTGCGGGTTGGAAAATCATTCCAATGCACTTTTCGATGGAGCCGGTAGCAGGACCGGAAGGTGAGAAGAAATGTATCGATCTCTTGCTCCATCTCAAAGGGCTGGATGGTAAGGTTGGTGAAGCGGTTCGTACCGGTCTGCATAATCAACTAGTAGTGGTGCCAGTCATGGAAGTTTTGACCTTATTCACCGAGGACTGGAATAACAAAGAATACTTCATTCATATGAAGAGATTATTTAATGCAATTACGACATTATTAGTAGAGGATTTCCCTGAGGTGACTCATGTTCTAACCGGTGAAAACCTTGGGCAGGTATCCAGTCAAACTCTGAGTAATCTTGGGGCGATTGAAATGGCCACTCCACTAAAACCATTACGTCCTTTACTGGGCTTCGATAAAATCGATATAATGCAGATGGCAAGAAGCCTTGGAACGCTCAAAATATCGGAGGGTCCAGAGGTATGTGATGCTCTTGGGCCAGTTCATCCTGCAACAGTTTCAAATCTGGAATGGTTAGAGAAATCAGAAAACCGTAATGGTGGCTTGGATATGCTCGCAGCAAAGGCTTTTTCGATGAGAAAAGCCATTGAACTTTCCTGACTAGCATGTTCCCTCCGGAGGAGGGACTCTCTGGCCATAATCCCGTCGTGCTTTTATGCCAGCCATCTCTCGGGCGAGATGAGGGGTAAGATGTCTGAAGTTTCCAAGGTTCGTCTAGCATTGTCACTTGTAGCATTAATGGCACTTTCCCCATTCGCTAATGCGGCGATGATCGACACCTTCTCTAGCGGTGCATCTGAGGTGGAAATCGTAGTCAAAGATTCCCAAGGGTTCATCAATAATGTAGATGGAACAGTCACATTATCTTCCACCGAATCAGTAATTTCAGCAGAACTTGATGTTAGTACATCTATGGTAACCCACCAAGGCCATGTCACATACGATGGTAATACCTTGGCCGACCCGTGGTTACCTTCGGTAATAACGAAATACTCAGATTCCACTGATTTCAGTACCGACAAAAAAGGCCTCGGCCTAACCAGTGGAGGTTTTACCACCGATTTTGAATTCAATAACGGTGAATTCGTCAATAAGATGGGTTGGAGCCATACTTATTTCGATGATGGATCTATAATTCCAGAGGATTGTAGTACCGGCAATTGGTGCTGGGGTACCACTCCATTTGACATGGATAATAACTACACCAACGACCAAAGTGGAACTTTTGATTATAGTTTTGAATCACCACCAATTGAGGTTTTGCCCGGCGGTGAATTAGCTCGCTTTTCATCTTGGTTTGGCATGCATTGGGGCCATGAAAAGATTGGACAGAACTGGATTGATGAATTCTACGACTGTGCATATGTCCGAGTGCGCAACTCGACCGATGGTGTTGGTTGGAGTCAATATTCATGGACGCCATTCACATGGGGTGCTGGTACAGGGGCAACTTTTAGCCCAACCTCTACCAATCAAGCCACAGGTAAAGGCGGACTTCATTCTGTAGGATTCGGTAATGGAAACATCCAGTCATGCACTGGCGTGAATAGCGGTGAATTCGCAGTGGCTGGGGAATCAGATGGCTGGGGAACTCTTGCACTCGATCTCTCTAAACATGTGAATAAATCAGTGCAATTAGAATTTGTTATGGAATACAATGGTCACAATCAACCGGCTTACAATAATTCAATGCCTGGCTGGTTTATTGATGATTTCCGCCTTGGAGAATCTCTGCCTCAGCATGGCTGGGTAAATTTCTCTAATTGGGCACCTTCGTACAGCCCCAATAACCCTGATGGTTATGGATTACTCTCAATCGAATACACAGATACTCCCACTGGTGATTTCTATGTCGATATCGTTTCGGCCAGTGATAAGTCGATTGTCTTTGATAAAAGTGGTAATGCAATGGCGGGATTGACAGGCGATATTATCGAACTGTGGGATATCGATACCGAAACTTATCCCTATATCGATTTGGTATTCCACTTCGACTCTGGTCCCTCGAATTTGGCAACACCGTTACTGTATGGTTATTCACTTGGAACTCGCATTGGTACTGGCTTCAACCAATCTATTTATTCTCTATACAGCGATATTAGCAATGGGGTGTGGACTACAGAGGAAGAAGGCGGACAGATGTCATACTTACCTGCGATTATGGATGATTCATTTACTCCTGCCAAGAGTTTGAATAAATTCAGCCAACCGATTACAGCATTAACTCCAGTAATTCAAAATAATTGTCCATCTGAAACCGCAAATATCACCATCATGCACGGTTCCGGGAACGAAATGGAATATTTGGTGCCAGGACAGACATGGACGCCAGATAAACCTCTCAATGGTTTTCAGACGCTACTCACTTACGCCGGTGCTTGTAGTGTGAGTGCCATTTGGTTCGACCTTCAATTTGGACACAATGCTCGTAGCGTAGCGATTGACGTAGCCGGTGATGGTGATTTGGAATGGGGTATGACTCATGCAGCCTTCGGGGCATTTGGTCGTCAAACGGTATTCTCTGCTGGTCGGGCAGATAGTTGGGCTACATCTTCTTCTGAATCAACAATTACATTGAATCAATTCGGAGAGGGTATTGGCGCTGGTTTCGTCTTGCCAAAAAGTGCGGAAATTATTCTTTCTGATTTCGTGATAGATGAGAATACGATTATCTATCAAGATACTGGTTTTAATCTCTCAGTCACCTCATCAGGACAAGAGGTATTCCTTGGAACTATAGGAAATGTTACCACTCAAGGCGATGGAGGCCTTGGTGATGATCTTAACTTATCTGGAGCCTTGAATAGCCTTCAGAATAACCCAGCGGTTACAG
>CAJIYT010000003.1 GCA_905181715.1 uncultured Candidatus Poseidoniales archaeon | reverse complement strand
TTCATCTTTGAAAGGTCTAAAAAGGACAAAGATGGAAACATAATTTTCGATTGGGGAGGCGGTGGAAAGTACCTCAAAAGAAAGAAACAGGTTGTTGGCGGAGGCCACGTTTGGTTCCCCAAGTATGAAACAACTCGATCATTATTAGAAAGTACAGAGTTTACCGACATCAATTTCTTGCATTACTACGATACCGATGGAACTCCAGTACTCAATAAAATCGATCATTCTAAATGTTTAGTTCGCCGAACTCCAGATTTTGATGAGCGAGTATCCTCACCCCTACGTCCGATGTCGATAGTTGTCGACTGCTGCAAATAATCGCGCTAATATCAGGTGCTGATTCGGGGCCAGAGATCTAGAGTTGCGAGAAGGTCCTTGCGAATCACAAGGTCTGCTCCACATTGTCGCATTCGTTCATTAGCCATACTTGCGCTGCTTATTGCAATGATTTTAGGTGGCCTTTTAGCACCTTTTTCCACTGCTTGAACGAGATTTTGTAATACTTGTAATCCAGTGTATGGAGGCATGAAATGATCAAGCATGAGTATTTCAGGTTCAAAATCAGCAATTCTTGCTAGATGATCTGATGATTCTCTAAATTGATGCAGTTCTAGTTTTGTTATATCGACTCCACCAGAGATTAGTAAAGCTTCGATATCGAACGAATCTTCAAAGGCGAGAACCTTCATCAAAATCCTCTCACGAATCTTCTGTTTCCCACCATGGTAATGGGTCAAACCAACTCTCATGATTAGCAGGTCTATCGATAAGAGGTAGTCCAAGAGTTGAAGAATCATCTATCATTACATTCAGGCCTATAGCAGCACAAGAACTTGGAAGGTAATCCTCGCCACTTTCACTCAGTTCTATACGAATCTTATGCCCTGCAGGGATAACCACGTCCATTGGATTGAATTCCATTAACATGGTATAAGCCTGCAAGGGTATGACTGGTTTAGCATCATAACCACCGTCTCTGTATCGCAAATCCATGGTCGCATGACCAAGACGTAAGTTATCGGTATCGTCATACATTGTTGCGAATATTTGGCCACCATTACAGGTTCTTGCCCGAACCGATAGATGGAGGGTTGGCAATCCAGAGATATGCAATTCCTCTGAAGCAGCTGGAATGATAAATGAGGCACTGGATTGGGCATTAACAACGTTACCTTCTGATTCGGCTTGGTCTAATGTGATCATTTGCCAACTCATATCAGAAGGCGGCCAAGTTTCTTCAAGATGCCATTGTCCCTGGTTGGTTTGAATAGTCACATATGGTTCCGGTTCATCGCCGATTCCTTTGAGATAATAATGGAACCAGCCGTAGAGTTCTACCGCCCAATCCATACGTGACATCTCCGGGTATGCCTCTGCGCCATAGCCACTTTCCAAAGTTCCGTGTTGTATGGGTTGGTCAGGATAATTGTGTGCCCATTGACCAGAAATAGCCCTTGCATTAATTCCCGCATCTCGCAATGCTTGGTAGGTCGGGTATGCATGATATGGGTCTACATTCCAATCCTGTAATCCCCATACGAGATAGACACTACCGCGATAATTTTCAAGAACATCTGGCAAATGCCTCCTCTCCTCCCAATAATCATTCCATTCTGCACCACCGAATTCGGCCCATCCCCATGTGCTAAAGGGATTTAATGGTCCAATCATATCGTCCGTACAAAGACGCATATCATCGGTTCCTAAATCACTGGTAGCCGCTTGATATGCTGCATCATAACCCATGGCTCTAGCCTCGGATGAACCATTACGATAGAACATCTCTTGCACTCCGATAGATCCAGAGATTGGCACGATGGTTTTCAGGTGTTCACTTGGTTGTTGAGCCGCTTCCCAATTGGTGGTACCAGCATATGATTTACCCATGAGCCCTACATTACCATTCGACCATTCTTGCACTCCTAACCAGTCGACTACGGCCTGAATGCCGGTTTGTTCTCCAAGTCCTTTTACATCTTGACAATGAGTTGATTCTCCAGTGCCAAATGTTGATGATTGTGCTAGAGCATAGCCGTGTGAAATGAAATTCTCATAAAGCCACAAACCAACTCCGCCATCAGGGATAGTATTCGGATTAGAGTCTGCACCTATGCCTGGTGCGCCTTCGCCGCCAAAGTCGTAATAGGGATGGATGGTCATTATCACTGGCACCTTTACTCCCTCAGGTACATCTGGCAACCACAATGCTACATGCATTACTGCCTGTTTGGGATACCCAGCATCCTGCTCGGATAATGGTAGTTCTACTTCAACAAAGTTAGTGGAATAATCTAGGACTCCATAAGGACCAACTTCGGGGAGTACTGAACGATTACCACTGAGATTAAGATTCAAAGTATCTCTCTGATTGATTGGAACTTCCCACCATTCGTAATCTTGCTCTAATTCATAACTTCTCATTTCACCGAAATTTATTCCTAAAATCAGAAAAACAACCGCCAAAACCAAACTCGAAACCAGTAATGTCTGCAATGCGATTTTACTATCATCACGGAAAGTATCGGCAGAACTCTCCTCTTGCATCATCTGTGCCAAGCATGGCTGCTTGATGAGGCTTGTCTCATCTGGTCTAAACACTCGGTAGGGATTTGAACAAGGCTAGGCCATGGGCGAAGACCATCAAAGCCAAAGGTGCGTGAATCAGTGGCATTAATTCACTGACGGTAAACATCTCCCCTAATCCGTATTGAATTAACCACATGGTAGCTAGGCCAAAAGCCATCCCTTTGATTTTTTTATCTTGGGTTTTGCTGGCGATAATAAGGACAACTACGGCCACTGAGAGCAGTAGGCCGATCTGGGCGGCATAGGTGTGTGATGCTCCTAATGACAACGAAGTAGTCACTTGCCCCAGCCCTGTTGCTGATTGGCCTACGGTCAGAATAATTACTCCCATGACAGACCATTTTGCATATTTTAACAAATTGTCATTCACTACAATATCTTCGCTCATAGAAATTCCTGTCATGGTTGCCTTTTCATCATGACTGCAAGGATGGGTTGAAATCTGACGATTTACAGGGTGTTTCATGCGCAGGGCAATGTTGGTGCTGTGTATTCTGATATTGCTGCCTTTACCTGCGGCTCAAGGCGGTGATGATGGTGATTGGCGTACAATGGAAGTAGATCCCAGCACATGGGAAGATGGGCCGGTTCTCGAAGATAATAATCCGATGAATAATCATACATCAGGAAACCCACTCATACAAATGAATGTCAGTTATGTTCCAGGGCACGGACAATCGCGGGTTGAAGGCGAGATAATTATTGAATTATTTGAGCAGTGGGCGCCGATTTCAGTTGAGAATATGATTGAGCACATTGAAATCGATCTTTATGATGACACTTTTTTCCATCGGGTAATCGACGATTTCGTCACCCAAGGCGGTGATCCGACTTGTAGGACAGTCGGAGCGTATCCTGGGACAACGCTTACCTGTGGTAGTGGAGGAACTGGAGAAACAATTCCCCTTGAGATTCATGAAAATCTATCTCATGTCGATGGCGCCATCGGTATGGCCCGAGGAAATGAGGAGGATAGTGCTGATTCACAATGGTTTATCGACGAAACCGAAGCACACAGTCTCGACGGTAATTATGCCGTATACGGTATCGTCCGAGATGGAATGAGTCACGTGAGAGCAATCGCTTCGACACCTACTTCGGATGACCCGAGTGGGAGTGCGATTCAAAACCCAGCATCTTCAGCAGGTAGACCCGTTTATGAAACTCGAATCATCGAGGTTTCGATGTTAGGAATTATCGCTTACCCCGAAGAGCCACCTATCGAAGAAGAAGAACCACCAATGGTTGAAGAATCGGTGTTACAATCATTGGTCAATGTTATGCAATCAGAAGCAGGCATGGGTGTTGGAATACTTGTCTTATTGCTGATTATCCTATTGATGTTCTTGGCCAAAGTAGAGCCGCCTCTAATCTTAGAACAGGAAATATTAGCCGCTAAATTGATCAAATGAAGAATCATTATCGATTGAAGTAATCGCCGAAAGTTCGCGCCATTACAGATGGACACAACTTCTTCAGGAAGTTTTGTCTTATGGCTACTTTACGAGAGGTCCCAATTTCAAATCTAGAACTACATGCGATATTCCCGGAGAGTAGGATTTGACAATCTCTAAATGCATTATTTCGGTGTTCCTTTTTGAGTAGTCGGCAAAGTACTCTTTAGTTTGCTCGGGCCAAGTTTCCAACTCATGGTTATGGATATTCATGTGGACATGAATAACCCCTCCTTCGGGTTTTAGGCAATCACTAGCCAGCGGCCACGTTTTTTCGCTGGATGGAAGCAACCCCAGAATCACCCTATCGGCAATATCTCTGAGTTTTGGCATGGTTGTTTGATTATCTCCTTGATGAATCGTGCATTTTGCCTCTACTGAATTTGCAGATAATCCTCTTATCAAGCCTTCGATGCTTGCTGGAGTCATTTCACAGGCGTGGACTTGAGCAGCACCAGCCATTGTCAAAAATGGTAACGTGTAGTAACCTATACCTGCATAAGCATCAACAATAATCTCATCCTTCGCCTGAACTTTACCCATTCTTATTCGCTCAGTGATGTTTCCTGAGGAGAACATAACCTGGAAAGGATCGAAAACATAGCACACCCCGTTTTCGTAATGTTTGACCTCACCTTCATCGCCATAGAGAAGAATTGCTTTCGACCTGCGTGATGAATCTTCTGCGATAGTTGCTTGTAAACCGATTCTTTCAACCTTTAAAGCGGTTGCAACCGCTTGCCAATCGATATCATTTCGATCACTGAATGAACCCTTCGGGAAAAGAATTAGATCACCGATTTTCTGCCATTTATGCGGTAGGGCTCCAATAGGTATCGCCATTCGTAAATCTCGCCGTGGGTCCGGTTTCTTTGGGCTGGTAGCAAAATCCTCATTTCTCTCTCCAGTATAAGTAGGGATGGCTATGCCGGATTCGAAGGTTTTTGGCGCTAAATCAGAGTTCAAATCACCGCTTTCTTTGAGTTCAGTATAGATTACAGAGGCCAGTTTTCGCGAGGACCACACGAAGGGTGAACTCGGCATATTGGGGCCAAATCCAATAAGCGTCATAAATGTCCCAGTCATGCAGGGGGACGTGGACGTGAAGTCAAGAACAGTAATTATCTTCTCAATCCTCCTCCTGTTACAGGGGATATTGCCTTTTGTAAATGAGGCGGAAGCAACATCGCACGGTATACACAATGATGCTACAGATGGATTTATCGTTTGTTATGATACACCTAACATTGGCGATAGGTGCGATGGTTATAATTCAGGTGCAGGCGATCTGTCCCCAAATTACCCAGATTGGGTTAAGGCAGAATTTATCTTTGAAATGGAAGACACTTCGACAATCAAGATGAAGATGAATTGGGCAATCCATGAATTCGATCGAGAGACGCTCGGTATGAATGATGATCCTACTTTAGTCGCCGCTCTTGAATCTCCAGCAATCGGTATGGATAATAATTCAGGAGCTCCAGCGGATATGATTCGAAATTTGTTCGATGAAAACCTAGGGGGAGATACTGTTAGAAATCAATTAATAGGGTCTGTGAACAGTACAGTTGCCCAATTATTGACTAGTTTTGGTAGTGTTGATTCAGTGGCAACCAGTTATATCGATTCCTTTTTCGATGGATCATCAACTACTGAATGTACAACTGATAGAACTCAAGATTCAGAGTTTGAAGGCTTGCCCCCACGACCCGGTGGTATCTTTTACCCGCCGATTTGCTTTTCCACAGATGCGACCATAGATTTGGGTTCTTCGACCTTTAGTTTGGGCTCAGTTCCAGCAGAAGACTTAGAACGCGCTTTTCAAGGAATGGTAGCGATGGGTGCTGAAATCGACACTCAGTTCGAGATTTTTGCAGATCCTGGTTTTGAATCGAGCTTTAGAATAATTCCACCTGCTTATACAGATGTGATTGATGCTAAAGGCGGATTAGAGCAACAATATTTCCATACAGAACGTTCCGAATACGTAAGTACAGGATTTTGGACTCTTCCAAATCTAAATGGTGTGGAAACCATGAACCAAACAGCTGAATTAACCATGGGACACAAAGCGACACAGATCACTCCAGGAGTCTCAATCGACAGCACTGATCCGGGTATGGAAGTAAAGATAAGCCTCAATTTAGAGAACGAGGCTGAAGCAACTCTTGAGGTAGTAGCAACGCTTTCACATATCGATAAGTCTACGATGAATAGTTGGGGTGTCAATCTCGTCGATAATGATTCAGCGGCAGAGATTCCATGGATTACTTCAGATGGAATACGTATGGCATATCACAATGGTTTGATTCCGACTCTTGATGATTTGCTAGGCCAATTCGATATGAGTATGGTCGGCGAAGGCCTTAGCGCTGTAGTGCCCGGTACCACTATTTCGATGAGCGAGATGTCTTGGGTTGAAAGTTCTGATTTACCAGGATATAGTGCTGGAGGTTTGAATTATACCCATACCAATTGCCCAGACATGAATACTCTACCAGACCAAACTAAGATTTATTTCTGTACAACGGGTCAAAATGCCATGAGTAGTGCTTATCCAATCTATCTCCGTTCGGTATCAAATCAAACCTTCGATATGAGATTACTCAATATGATCAAAGAAGCGATTCCCGATGATCCTACCGGACTTGTCGAAGCGATTGATGAAAATGATTTGCGATTAGTACTAAATGGCGGTTTGACCATCGATGCATTGCTCGGAGAGGGATTCCTAACAGACATGATGGCTGGGAGCGACATGCCCTCAGTCGATATCACTTTTGAGATCGTTTTACCGACTTGGATAGCATCTGAGTCTGAAAGTTCAACTATCATTTTAGTGGATAGGGTTACTGGAGTGGATGACATGTCTTTGAAATTAGGCGGTGCTGGCTCGTATAGTTGGAATCACCCTATCTGTCGCTCTAATAATGGAGTTTGTGCTAATCCTCCAGTCGAATCAGATGTTCTCTGCACAGCTTTGGAGAAGACATGTGTTGTCAGTGAATTAAATTTTGATTTGGCAGCATTTGACATCAATGAATGGACTCAATCACTTTCTATCACTTTCTCACTCGACGCTTCGGTTTCGATTTACCGCGTGGTCGTACCTCAGGAGATTCGAGATAATCTTTCGACGGAAAGCGCTACGATGGATCTCGAGGTCTTACCTGCTGATCTATTGAAATTAGTCCTCGATATCGCCGGCGGTCCCGATGTCAAAGAGAAATTCAACACTACGATACCACTTGGAGATTCTAATGAATTGGTACTAGAGGTCTCCTCGGCAGGCTTTTCCAAATTCGCCGATGATCTAGGACCAGCTATCACCACCTTGCTACACGAATCATCGAAGGATTTGATGGCAGAAAGTAATGGTATGATTACGGAGTTTGATCTTTCATCATTCCGTGTAGCAACTACTGCAACCATTGGCACCCCTGGTGCTTCAATCAGCGATTTAAAGCCGATTTCATTTGGTATTTCTATTCCCAAAGTAACATTCACAATTGGCATTGCCAATGGCATTACTGGGATTACAAGCGGTGACCCGAAGATATCGATAACTACTGATAATCTGTTGGTTAACCCACTGCAGGAAATGCTGGGTAATGTTGCACAGGGTATGGGTCGTGGTTTGATGATGGGCTTTGCCGATGTCTCATTATCTGGAGTCGCTGCCCCTGAATTCCAACAGGCTGTAGACCCAATCGATATGACCATCTATGAGCAAGCAGAACTAGATCTCGATGGTGTTCTGACTTTTACCATGCCAAAGGGAATAGTTCTCGCTGGCTTCAGTACTGCAAGTGGGAAGGGGATTGCTGAAGAGGACGACGAGGGTAGGCAGGTAATAACCTACCAAACCAAAGCACTACAAACAGGTGATACCATCACCTTCACCATGACTGTAACCTGGGGTTATATCATCAGTCAAATATGGATATACCCCGCAATCATGCTTTCATTTGTTGTTTGGAGAGTTTACAAACGCAAGCAAAAGAAAGCCAAGAAATTAACCGCTAAAGCAACGATGCTTGATAATAGGGCAAAGAAAGGTGGTCTTTCTGATTCTGAGTTCTCCAATATTGGCGGCGGCTATGTTAGCAAAGGAGTTGGTGGTCCGGGTGAAGGTTCGGGTGCCGACGCATGGTCAGATATGGGTGGAAGTGGCTTTTCAGGTGGATCTGTTGACCAAGAATTACTCGATCTATACGATTGATTAATGCAAGGCATCGTAGATACGCATTGCCAATGATTTTCCTATACCCGGAGTTATTTGTAACTCTGTGATCGATGCATGCTGAATCCCTTGTCGTCCACCAAAATGGCGCAGTAAACTCTGAAATTTCTTTGCTCCTAATCCTGTAACCAGTGTCAAGGGGTCACTCAACCGGTTGCGAGAGCGCCGCTTTCTGTGGAAGTTATTGACGAATCTATGTGCTTCATCCCGAGCGTGAACCAGGACTCTGCCCCGACCATCTAGTACTAAGTCCGACTGATTTGGGCGGCTCAATGTCTCTTCCCTTTTTGCTAGACTTCCCAATGGTAACCTGTCAAAAAGTCCGTGTTCTCGCAAGAGATTACTGATGATGTCAAGATGTGTATGTCCACCATCAACCAATAATAAATCAGGCCACTGCTCTTGACGTTTCAGCCACCGTTCAACAACTTCACGCATCATACGCAGGTCATCTATCGCTTCGCCTTTGACGATATACGTGCGGTATTCTTTTTTTGCAGGACGTCCGTTCCGTAATACCACAGCAGCCCCTACTCTCTCTTCTCCTTGCAATTGTGCCATGTCGAAACAGACGATGTGGTCAAGAGAATTAACGGCAAGCAATTTTGCTCCCTCATCAGCAGCTCTTTGTTCAAGACTCCCCGCACGTTTTCGGCTGAGGTTATCAATTTTAACGCTAGCATTTTGGTCAGCCATCTTGCGCAGAACTGCAAAATCACCACGTAGTGGCACTCTAATCTCGACTTTAGTACCCCGCCTAGAGTCGAGCCATTCCTGCAATAATTCTGAAACGGGAGTAGGTAGCAGTAGCAGTTTTGGTGGACGGCGTGAGGAATAATGGTCTGCGATGAAAGTGGAAATGGTCTGACCCAGATCACTGTGATGAATCATCGGCCAGGTTTCCTGTCCCTTGATAATGCCATCATCAGCATGAATAACCACGATTGCTGCTAATTCTCCCTGGACAGCGATACCGATAGCATCGCAATCTCGGTAAACTGTAGATGAGATAATCTGCTGACTTAGGACGGTTCGAATCGCCTTGATTCTGTCACGACTAATGGCCGCAGCCTCGTAGTTCATCTCTGCGCTAGCCTCATCCATTTCAACAGCGAGTTTTTCAATCAAACCCAATGCTTGCCCATCGAGAATATCTCGGGCACTTCTAACCCTTTGCGAATAATCTCCGACTTTGATACACGGTCCTGAACAAAGTCCAATATGCATGGATAAACATCCCTCTGGCAATAACTCCTTACAGTCACGTAATCCCAAATGGCGCCTAAGTAGGCCGATTACAGTTTTAGCGGCTCCAGCGTTGGCAAAAGGCCCCCAAACCCATGACTCCTTTGGCGGGTGGCGGGTGTAGAGCAAACGCGGAATCTCTTCTTTGGTTATCACTATGAATGGATATGACTTGTCATCTTTGAGCATCGAATTATATCTCGGTCTATGCTCTCTGACCAATTGGCGTTCCAATATCAAAGCCTCTTGTGGGTTGTTGGTAATTACGAAATCAACATCTTCGGCAGCAGCGATTAGACCAGGAATCATTGCCCGGTCTGGGTTCTTGGAGAAATATGATCTAATCCTTTCTCGCAAATCAGTTGCTTTACCCACATATAATACGCGTGCATTAGCATCCTTGAATAGATAAACCCCCGGTTTGGGTGGTAAATTTATTGCGCGTAACTGGACAGGCACGACTTAGGCATGCGGTCGCCTAACATCAATTATGGGATTTGCGCAAGGATGCGAAAACGATACAACGACCATGGGATAGTCAGTGCTATGTCCGATTCGTGCAAGCAACGAATCTTGGCTTGGTTGGCTACTTTTCCATCGAGTATGGAAAAGGCATGGGATGTTCCACGCGGGATTTGCTTGCCGGGGATCGCCGAGGCACTCGGAGTGGTAAGATCGACGCTACATGAACCGATTACCGAATTACTCAAAGATGAATTAATCTGTGAAAGAAAGGCTCATGTAATCGCTGGTGGTTCACGTAAAAGAAAGGTCTACCACCTGACTTTGGTTGGGAGAGAGTCAGTTGGAGAAATAGAAGTAAACCGAAGTGAAGGCAAGGGTATACTGTATGGCCAACCTCCTGGATACGTGGAAATGAAAGGCCGTGAAGAGTTCATCGAGGGTCTATTGTCGCAGGGCGGTCGTAGAATCATCACCGGATTACCTGGAATCGGAAAAAGTACAGTCTTAGCCGAATATGCTCGCAGGTCGGTTGCTAAAGGTGGTCAGGTTCGCTTTGCCACCGCCGAATATTTCAGTGATTTATCTTCTCTTTTATCCGCCTGGGGTATCGAATATTCCAATCCTGAAGCAGCATTGAAATCGATTGCTGATGAGACACTAATTCTAGATGAAATTCAGGAATTAAGTAGCAGGCATCAGTCTAAAGTTATCTCCTTTTGTAATAAGGTGAAGAATATAATTATTGCCAGCCGCCCCCCTTCTCCATTTTCGAATGACTTTGAACAGATTGAGTTGCCCCCGCTAGAAATCGATGCTGCGATTGAACTATTGCCTGAACATCTTGGCGATGGGCGCAAAGTCATCGCTCAAAGACTCGGAGGTCATCCTTTAGCTTTACAATTACATGACGAAAACTCTCACCTCCCTGAAGCAGGAGATGACTTACTGCAATGGGTTTCAGATGTCGTATTATCTGATTTGAATGAGAGCGAACTAAATTGTGTCGACAACATGGCTTTGTTACCCATTCCAGTACCTTGTGAATTGTTACGTGACCAAGACTCCATTGTCGTACTTGACGAAAGAGCCTTGATTCGATGGCTTAACGAATCCGTTGAATTGCAACATTTGTTACGAAATGTCCGATTCGTCGACCTCGACCAAAGCACATTTCGCGAAGCACTGGATTATTGGTGTCAGTTGCCCGATGACCTAGCCCGGTTGATCGAACTCCATCTACGTGTGATTTGTGATGAGGATAGTGAATCTCATCTACTTGCAAATAGTGAGAACCTGTTGATCGAACACGACTCAGCCTTGGCGGTATTGATAGATGATGCTCTTTTACGCAACAGCACACATTCACTACACCGGTTAGCAGCATTTGTCGCTATCGAACGCGGTGAGAATGACATCGCTGCAACTCATCTCCAGCAAATAGTAGCTCCTGATTTGGATCTACGGTTAGCTCTACTCGAAGGAAGAATGGATGATGTCGAATTGATTGAATCCAAGGTTGAAGACCAAGCGAGAATGTTGGTAGCCAAAGCTGTACGATTATTGGATGACCGTTTACCGCGTGAAAAACCGAACTCAGACATTGATTCCATCCTCCACTCTCTGGATATTTCTAAACTAGATAGCGATTTACGTTCGCATATTCTGGTTGCATTATCTCATATCAGACACGCACAAGCTTTGCTTGAAGGTGACCGCGTCAAGGCTGCTCAAGTAAGAGATGAATTATCTACCATTTCAAGTGTAAATGATCCACAGGTACAGATATTGTCACTCAGGTCTGATATTTCAGATATCGAGATCAACGACGGATCTGTAGAATCAATTCAGAAAAGAATAATGAAAATCTCTGGATTGAAAGGCTTGATGCTAAGTCTTGCCCTAGTAGAAAAAGTAGAATCAACTGATGTAAAGATGGCGAATGAAATACTGAAAACCATCACGATACCCGAAAAACGTTCTATGAAAGCACTTACAGCATCACGTCGTGTTGCTGCTTTGATATGGACATGGCGTGCTTGGATAGGGGATGGCAATAAAGTGGCAGCGCTGTCTGAAGCAATATCGCTTTGGCGTGGTTCTGGTTGTGATAATGCTGCACGCCAATTGACTAAGCAATTACACGATCTGCTGTAATCAGAGTTCTGCGCCAATCAAAGTCCTAGTGTCAATAATCCCTTCGATCGTGCGAATATTTTCAACTATGGTTTTGGTCAAGGTAAATTCATCATCACTCTGAATCCGAGCGATTAAATCGAATTCCCCAAATAGAATCCACTTGTTAGTGACGTATTCAATCTCGTCGAGAGCATCTCTAACAAATTGTTCCTTACCGGGTTTAGTTGTTATCAATACGAATCCTATGGCCATTTTATCACCTCAAACATCGACAGCTATCAAAGTCTGTGTATCTTTTACTCCACCGATTTGTCTGATGTCATTCATCAGCAGTAAGGTCAAAGAATTTGAATCGGGTGCACTGATTCTTGCAAGTATGTCGAATTTCCCATACAAGGCATGAAGTTCTTGGACAGAATCCATTTCAGTTAAACTAAGATAGACATCGCGCTCACATGCAGGTTCTGTTTTGAATAGAACAAAAGCATCAGGCATACTACGGCCACAGGCATGACCCTCTTGATGATACCGTCAGGTATTTACTCACTCACAGAGGGCAAACACTTGAATGATAACGGTATTCACCATAAGGTATGCAACTACGCACTGGTGCGAAACCGTATCTTCTCGTATTGTTGATTTTTCTTTCCTCTCAGGCGAACACAATCGCCTCTGCTTCAGATGCGCGCAGCACACAAACTTGGTCTGGCAATATCGTGCTTGGAAACGACTACACAATAGATGTAAACGATGAATTGATAATTTCTGCCTGTAGTACTATTTCGATGTCTAATGGAGTGAGGATTTACGTTAATGGTATATTGACAATCGATGGAACCACTAGTTGCCCGGTAAGTATTACCAGTGATGGAACTGGCGATCATGAAGGTATCCAGTTTAATTATACTTCAAGAGGTGGTGTCAGCCACATAAATAATCTCACAATTGCTAATGCAAAGTATGGTGTGAGCATATACGATAGCGACCCTTTCATTGCCAATTTAACAATCAATAACCCAGATGATGTCGGTATTGATATGTATGATTCAGCGAATCCAACCATCAATGATTTAATCATATTTGGAGCAGGTCAAGATATAATCTCTCCATTATACTGGCGTTATGGGATAGGAGTCTCCATCGGCGCAGAAAGTTCTCCTATTATCGAAAGAGCCCATTTCAGTCTACTCAAAACCAGTGCTATCAATGTCTGGGGTGAATCGACCGGAATGGTTAGCGATGTACTAATCGAGAATGTAAGCGGTAATGCCCTGGCAACAGTTTCAGGGATTTGGCTTGAGAATAGCAATACAATATTCTCCAATATCACTATTCAGAAGGCAGAATATGGCGTGGTTATCAAACATGCCGATGATGATGTCAGAACCTCCCCCATATTCACTGATTTGAGCATCTCCAATGCGACTTGGAAGGGACTATGGGTCGAGAAGGTCGACCATTCCAATTATTCCAATTATTTACAAGCGACAATAAACGGATTGAACATATCTGGTACCGGTGGCCCGGGTAGCAGTAATCCCGGCAATGCACTTGCCACTATCGAAATCAATTCAACAGCAGTAAATATCTCCAATGCCCATCTCTTTGATAATGAGGCAGTTGGACTTGAATTATATTTTGTTGATGGTCTATCGACATTCAGTAATTTTCTAATCGAAAATACAGGTAAGGTTGGTGGTGGAGCGCACAGCGCTGGTATCGCCATTCGCTCAAGTTTCTTCGCTGCCAATTTCGATGATATCGAGGTGAGCGGTTCTCCAGGACCTGGTATTCATAGCGCTTCTGGTGGCGCTATGCAAGGTAGTGATTGGTATCTGCACGATAATGATCAAGATGGTTTGTATCTAGAACGTTCTACAGTTGTCATTGATGGTATGGTTCTAGAGGATAATGGCGAATCCGGCGCATATGTTTTCGATGCCAGATATGTTATTTTTAGCAATCTCTCCTCTACAGGTAATGACGAAGCAGGACTTTACTACTATCTCTCGAATGATTTGGAGTCCTCATCCGGAGATGTCGCTTGTATTAATTGCGTGTCAATCGCCGACCAGCGCGGAATTATAATCGAGGATTCAGTCGACATATGGCTCGATGGAATCGAGGTTCATGATCCGACCGAAGGCGCGGCTATCTCAGTAAATAATTCTGGACTAAGCGGTACTAGAGGAGGAAGATTCAATCTTCAAGCGGTGGAGGTATGGACCAACAATAGTGGACCAGCGATAGAGATAATGGCTGCTGAAGGAGTTTTTGACGGCATGGACCTTTATGGAAATCATGAGGGATTATATTGGGATGGCGATCACAATTTGGAAATGGTTTCAGAGTTGAGCAATGCAAATCTCTCAGGTTCAGCTTGTTTGGTGATAGCAAACCACGATCAGATGACCGGGTTTGGTAATAGAATAACTAGCGATTGTAATGGCGATTTGAGTTTTGTTGATTCAGAGGTTAACTGGTCAGCTCTTTCGGATACAACAGCAAACCATGTACTCTCTTTAGACGCTGATAGCCATCTGCATCTTCACAAACCTGGAGCAATCGATTTCTCTCTTGCTTCTTTGGCCTCAGGTTCATCTATCGAGGAGGCCTACGATATTCATCTCTGGGTGACTAATAATTGGAGTAATGGTTTACCTTGGGCCGGTGTCGATGTGTCTTTCAGTCAATTGGAGACCGCTTTTTCACAACAGGTTGACCTTCAAGGATACATCCTGCTTGAGGATTATATCGGTAAGAAATGGTTTACTAGCGGTGTAGGACCAACTACCGAAGTGGCAATAGATTGTTCATATGATGGCGTTAGTAATACCACTAACATCAGCCTCGATGGCGATCATTATTCTTTCTGTACTCTTCCATTGAGTAATCAGGCACCAGTACTCGATTGGCAAACCCCAATTGATCAATCGATATTCTCTTCCGGCTATTCTGTAATATTCAATGCAAGCGACTCTAGAGAATTGGAAAATGAATCAATGACCTTTACTTGGACAAGTAATCTTGATGGCCAAATAGGGACCGGTCCTATTATTACTGTAAATGACGGTTCAGGTTTAATATTGAATGATGGAGAACATCTGATTACTCTTGAGGTATGCGATACAAGTAACAATTGTGCTTCTGAGCAGCGCGGTATCGAATTGGCAAATCAACAGCCGGTAGTGATAATCCAAACGATTCCAGATTTGACTTCGGCGGGAAATTTGAGATTACCGATGACTGCTGATGCATTCTTCGACCTTAGCGGTATAAGCGATCCCGAGGGCGATATTCTTCAGTGTAATTGGGACCACCCCGGTCTCGAGAGTGATTCGATTATAATGGAGGATTGCCTCAATAAAACCCTGAACTTTTTATCTGTAGGGCAGATGAATTTTGTTCTCACCTTATCTGTATGTGATGATGTCAATCCTTGTTTCGAATGGACATTAGCAATAGAACTGTATAATGAGTTGCCATATAGCGATTTCATAATTAGCAGAGATGATAATTATTCTGAGACCGTAGTCACTTTGACTAGCACTACAATCGACCCCGAAGGAGACGAAATGTCCTATGCTTGGAGTTCATCATTAGACGGGATATTGGCTCTAGAGCCGACCTGGAGTGGTCATTTATCACGCGGTGAACACATTATCACATTGATGGTGGGAGATGATTATCCAGCAAACTTCAACCAAACCACAGACAAAAGCATTGTCTTACAGGTAGAAGATTCTCTACCACGAGCAATATTTTCTTCACCTTCTCCTACTGAAGTCTACGATAGTTCTGACAATATCGAATTCAATGCTAGTGATTCTGGCGACTGGGATAGCCATTGTCTCACTTTCGCTGCAGGTAATTATCATTGCAATCCAATTGAAACCGTGGCTGGAAATCAAATGCTAATCGTTAGTTGGAGCAGTGATGTCGACGGATTACTAAGTAATGATGTAAGCAACCGTTTTATGTTTAATCATCACCTTACAGCAGGTCTGCACAATATAACAATGGCCATCGACGACGGAGTGAATTTGGTTGTGCGTGAGACTGTTCAAATCAATGTCGACACCTCAGCGCCGATTTTTGTATTATCTGAGGACTTGACCGCTAAAGGATACCACTCAGACGAAATTATTCTCATTGATGCTAGGAACAGTTTGGATGCAGATGGTGATTCTTTCACTATGAGTTTAGTTAGTGACCTTGATAGTGAAATCTTACTTTCATCAGTTAGTACTAGTGCAGTCCACCACATAACTCTTGCAGCGGGTATTCATCAGCTGACTTTTAATTTAACAGATGAAACTGGCAAGTCCCGTATCGTCGTAATGCAAGTACAGGTTATAGAAAGCGATCCACATGCCATTATTTATTCTCCAAGCGAAGCACAATACTATAATCCAGGACAAAGTGTGATTTTGGATAGTAATGGTACAATAGATGCTGATGATGACATTACTTTCAGAGAATGGCGCCTATGGAATGGACTTAGTTTTACCCGTATTTCCGAATCTGCTAGCCATGAGACTACTTTCGAACCAGGATCTCATCATATCTCACTTTATGTCGAGGATAGAAGAGGAGGTTCAGACGAAGCCCATGTCAATATCACTCTTGGCTATAGTTCGCCTAGACTTTCTAATCTCGATGTCGACCGTACATTATTCGTACCTGGTGAATTAGCTTCAATCAAGGTAAGCGTCAAACTAGATGACGCCGATGGTACCACAAATATCGTCATAGCAAATATCAAGCATGGATTACAGACTTGGGACTTCAACCTTAGCGATGATGATGAAGATGGTATTTGGACTGGAAACATCGATTTCATGCCGGATGGAGATGGACGACCTTATCTCAAGGTTACTGCAATCGATGGCGAAGGCGATGACGCAAAAACCGATTCGATAACTTTAGAGATGCGAGTTGAAATAAGTGATGATATCAGTAGTGCTGTAATCTATACCAGCGCTGGAATCAGCGGTTTGTTATTGGTGGGTATTCTAACGATTCTCTTTATTCTTCGTAAGAAGAAGAAACTTGCAGATCTAGAAATGATAGATGATTGGGGTGTATTCGGTACGCCTGCAGATGAGCAAGAAAAAACACTCGAGGATTTACCAGAAGAGCCAGTAGGACCGCTCTCAGGGCTTATTTGATGAATCAGAGGTATTATACGTGACTCAGTGGAACCGCTGCCATGCGCAATTTACCTAAACGCAGTATCGCCTGCATTTTGACCGCCTTATTTCTGGTATCAGTAATTCCACCGGGAGTGGCTGCACAAGATGCAGAAGAACACTATACCTTTGGAATAGAATATGATTGGTCAAACCTTGACGTTGATGCAGAAACTCTGACTGGTCTCTCGATTAGAGATATCTTGTTGGATGTTTCTAAGGCAGCAGATGATTCAGGATTTGTATTACTTCTAGCTCAGGAAACCACTGGTACATCAACCATTATTCATGACCAATATACCGGTGCGGATACAACTTTCAAATTCGGCGGTTCTGATGTTCCGGCAACACCGCATTATACCAAAATCACAATCCGCCACGGAATGATGGCTGATGCGGCAATCATGACTGATTGGAGCGATAGTTCTGCTTCTTGGGATGTAACTCTAACCGCAGATTCAGAAAACATTCTCGTTATGGATATGTTGTATGTCGAATACCGTGATGCTAACAACAAGATGATGGGAGCGTCAATGGATCAATCAATGACCTTTACCCAAGGTATCGAACTAGGCATAGTTGGTACTTTAACCACAGAGGCATACACCGACGAAGAAACTCAAGAGCAACACTCTGCTCAATCAATGCCATTAGATGCATCTTTAGATATGGGAATGACCTATCAAATTATCAATAATCATGCTGATCTAGTCCTAGGGGCTGCTAGTGACCTACCTAATGTATTGACTCAGGTCAATGCAGGAGAGAGATTAGAATGGGCATGTGACTCAAGATATAGCAATAGTTCTACTGATACATCAGAGGGGAGTAGTTACGACGAAGATACTGGTGAAGAATATATGCAAACAACCCATTATGTCAGTGATTCATGCGGGGATCTCACAGGTTCTTACGAGTCTAAGACTACAGTCAACTTCGAGGTCAAGGGCTTACCTGCTGAAGAATTAGGTTATCCTGCAGGGGACTGGGATGTTTCTATCATTGATTCAATTACTAGCACTGGGGATTATTCCAAGAGTGCAGAAGAAGAGGAATACTGGGACCATAGTTCTAGTATGGAATTAGGTGATAGCAGTGCGCAAAAAATCACTATCGATGGTAATGAGATTTCAGTGTTCCAAACAGAAGATGCGATTATTCCCTTTGGTTTTGAAGTGTTACTCGGCATGGGAATGGAAAAAGCAATAGTTGGTAGTGCCGAAACAGTATTTGATTCTGGCTTACTTAATGGTACAATACTTGATGCATGGAGTAATGACTTGGCAGAAGAGAGTAATAATAACAACATTAATGATCCATATTATGATCTGCATTCATTCACTTGTGATGATGGCGAACAGCTGGAAATATATGAATGGCAGGATGTCGTAAATGATGGCTATCAGCATTGCTATGATGGTAGTGACGAAGGTGTATCAAGGATCAAAGTTTATCCTTCGTGGGATTACTGGAATTACGACCATGGGTCTCCAAGTATCAGCGCCAGCCTACAAAACTTTGATGACAAGGTTGGTTCGGATATGAAGAACTATACTATTGATTTCTCAATGAATTCGAAAGACATGGCTACTAGTGCAAGTTCTGGTCAATCAGATTCAATTCAAATCGATTCTGGCAATCCTGATCATTACGTCAGTTTGGTAGATATGTATCCTGACTTTAATTTCAGTTCAATGTATCCTGATGGAGATATTGGTGACACCATTTGTATCACCGTTAAACTCTATGATGACACGAATTATCTCGTATCTGAAGATAGTGATTGTGGATGGGCAGGAGACCGGCCTCCACAAATCTCTTATGCCGATTTCGAAGCTGATGGTAGTGAAGAATTCAGAGCACGATTCAATGTCGATTCATTGAATCAAGACAAAGACTATGAAATATCATGGAAGATGAAAGAATCTGATGGCAGCACTGTTGATGCAGGTTCTTTTGTTGTACAAAATCGAATGGACCTGGAGGTGTATTATGATGGTTGTAATGATGAATATTGCGAAACAGTTTCAGGTGAAACCGATGGCTGGGGCGAATACTGTCTAGAAATCGAAATAGATTTAGTAGGTGGGGAAAATAACCCAATGACTACAGATGAAGTATGCAACGACTTAGCTCAAGAACCAGAGCCAAGTGAAAAGATAATCACTATGGTTGGAGCGTTCATGAAATCAACACTTGACAATACCATGGAAAGTTTCGGTGAAAACCTCGAGAACCGTCTTGAAAAATACGAAGCAGATATTGCCTATGACAGTGCTGAAATGTATTCTCTATGGTCGAAGGAACAAGGAAGAATAGTTGGAATACAATTGCTAGTCGGAGATTCAGATTCAGGTAATACCTTCACTTTAGTTGGACCGGAATCGAATATGTATCCTAAAGCTCTTAGTCCGATAAATGTAATATATTTCTCTGGAACTGAAGCCATAGAACAAGAAGCTGCAATTGTTGATGACATTACCATTGAATCCTTGGTCGATCTAACAAAACACAATACTGCGGCAGTAGATGCGGTTGCAGTTGGTCAAGATCCAACCAATGTCGATACAAGCGATGATGGAGGCAATACCGATACCGCAATCGCAGTTAAGGCTGTAGAAGACAAAGGTCTTCTACCGTTCATCTCACCAGTTGCTACAGTTGCAATGATTGCCCTGGCCGGTATATTTGTTGCAGTTCCCCGCAAGGATTGAATTTCGATTTATTGAAAACGATTAGGTAGGAGGTGGCGCATTTATGGGTTACCCCAAAACATTGCGTATGCTGCTTCATTTACTGCAGTTATTACTATTGGTTTCCCTAATCGGAGCAACAGCATCTCAGACCTGGTCTTCGATATCATTCGAAGTTCAGGCTACCGACGGTGCACCAACAGGATATCGAGAGGGCTGTTGCATGCATTTCGGTATAGGTGCCGAATTGAATATTTCTCAAAACTCATCTGATGTAGAGTTAACTCTCGCAGGACTAAGTGCCATGTCCTATTGGCAAAATCAACGTGTGAATGAGGTAGTAATACCTCAAGAAGAAAAAGATAACGATGGAGAAGATTGGGGTAACAACAGCCTCAAACTTACTGAGGTTCAGGATGGTTTACCACAAGCAGTGAAGATTATAACTGCAATTTCGGCAGTTGTATTATTCATTCACTTAATGGGATATCAGCGCAGATGGATTCCCGGATTGATATTGAATCTTGCTTTATTTACTCTGATTTTGGCTTTTGTAATAATGCCGACAGTGGGATGGTTTGGTGAATTTGATGTTGAATCTAAAGGAACAGGCGGCGGCTCACTGGATTTAGAACATCAACAGATATTTACCGATTATAACCTAACCAGCGAATCTTTAGAATTTTACTTCAATGTCAGTGGTTTTGATTTGGCTATGGCCAATGAAAGTGAGCAATGGCATATCAGTGATAATCTGACATCAGCAGATATCGACCACGTATCATTCATTGCGTTTGATGGTTCATTGGATCTCAGTTTAACTCCACTTATCCAGGATTTGGTGTTAATATGGCTGGTCGTATTCACCATTCTGCCATTGACATTGATTGTAATCGAAAGAGTAGAGATAGATTCACCGTTGCGATTAGAGGAGAAATAACTCACTTCTGTTCTGGAATATCGCCGTTAAGAGAATCGGGATTGTCAGGAAGCGCACCCCATTCCGACCTAGTTCGATGTAGGCCTACTCGCTTGAAGTAGAGGAAACGTAGATTCTTCCAGCCATCGCCCCAGGTATGTATTTCAGCATCGCCGACTCTTGGTCGATAAGGAACTGAAATTTCGATTGCTTTCTTCTTGCCAAGATGTTTGCGTGCTAGAATCTTCATCTCTTCAGAAAGCGGCATACCATCATTGGTTGGACGCATCTTTGGATTATCGAAAATATTCTTTCTGAAAACCCACATTCCAGACTGTGAATCCTTAATGCCATAAGCAAAAAGCATTCTTGCATTGAATGAAAGCATCCAATTGCCGAATCCGTGAATTCCAGACATAGAGCCGGCTTCTGCTAAGGTCAGACGGTCACAAGTGATGAAATCCAATTCATCTTCTAGTAACCTCTTTACCAAATCCGGTACCACTTCTGCAGGATAGGTGCAATCCGCATCCATTGTGACTATTATATCGCCTTTAGCGATATCAAAACCAGATCTATATGCGCGACCATAGCCCTTGCGTGGCTCAATGTGAACTCGAGCTCCCTTTTCGAGTGCTATCTCTCTGGTCTTGTCTTCACTATTACCATCGACAATCATTATTTCGAGTTCATCACACCAACCTCTGGGTATAGAATCGATGGTCGGACCAACGGCTTCTTCCTCATTTCGAGTGGGCAGGATTATCGTTACACTAACCGGCAGCACCTTAGCCATGAACTCGGCCAAGTTAACGTACATCTTGAAGGCTGTCATCCAGCGTATCTATGAACATCGAACTTCTGGGGTGGCATGAGAAGCATGCATATCGTCATGTTGTCAGCAGAATATCCGCCGCGATGGGGCGGGATGGGCTCTGTTGTATTCCACCTTGCAGGTCATTTGGTAACCAGAGGCCACGAAGTGACTGTAATAACTCGTAATGGGGCCGGAAAGCCCCCTTCACAAGAAGGCGTAGATGTAATCGAAGTCGGTTGGGCGCGTCTGCCGATGGCTTTTACTCGCAGTTATGGGCGAACTGCGCTAAAAGCACTGAAAAAATTACACAGACAAAAGCCGGTCGATGTGATTCACGCTCACCTACCATTGATTTCATGGACGAGTTCTCAATTCAAGAAAGTGCAGAAAGACATTGCTCCCGTAGTCAGTAGTTTACATGGCTCTTGGCTCGGTGAACGCGATGGTATGAAATTGGCAGCAAAATATCGGGAAGCCGCTACATGGAGAAATCCCAATGATTTGGCGATATTACTCACCGGAGGATGGTATGCACGCTATGAGCGAGCAGGAGTATCACACTCAGCAGCATGTGTGGCCAATTCTCTAGCTACTCGCAAGGATTTCATCGATCGATACAATCCTGCCGATAATTGGCGTTGTGAAACTGTTCTATGGGGAGTAGACCATTTGGTATTTCATCCACTGAATAAAGATGATGAGGATTCACAATTGGCCCACGAAGCAGTGCGAATGAAGTACGGTTGTGCCGATGAAGATGCATTGCATGGTAACCCCGAAACCCAGACTCCATTGATTCTAGCAGTAGGTCGTCTTGTAGCGCGTAAGGGATTTTTGACATTATTGCGTGCGATGCCAGAAATTCTTGCTAAGAACCCTGCAGCAAAGTTGGTAATCGTTGGTCGTGGTCATATGAAATCGAAATTGATGAAACAAGCGAAATCATTTGGGGTTGCCGATTCGCTGAGTATCGAAAGCGGTATGCCTTTCGACGATTTGGCTCAATTATTCCGCTCTGCAGATGTTGTAGCCTATCCCTCTTATTACGAGGGACAGGGCTTGATTCCTCTCGAGGCCATGAGTAGTGGTACGCCGGTTGTAACTGTAGATCATGGCCCTCTTCCGGAGATGGTCGATGAGAGTGTAGGTGGTTTATTCCAACTTGGAGATGCGACTGATCTGGCAAAGCAGGTTAACGACTTATTAGCGAATCCTGACAAAGTAAAGCAAATGGCAGAACTCGGTCGGCAAAGGGTTCTATCTTCCTATACATACGAGCACAATGCTAAGGATTTCGAATCGATTTATCTCTCAGTAGTCGAGTGATGTCATCTGACCGAATTGCTCATGTCCAATAGCACGGTAGGCTGCTCATGGGCGATTCGGTAGATGTCGAAGGTCTGCCTTCCAAAGATCGTCATTTCCTCAATGTATTACTGGCAGGAACTTTTGCAATAGCGGTCGCGTTTTTGATTCTCGCCTCGATGTTTGGAGTGATTGTAGACAATAGTCTAAACCAACTGCGCAGTGAAGTCCAAAGCGGAGACTCGCTTGAATTTGAATTCGGTGAGCCGGTTTACATGCCTCGGCACGAGGAATGTATTGATGCTGATAATGGACAAGATCCGGGCTATGAGGGATTTGGCGTCGGATATGAGCCATCTCTTTCGATCGACTCGAAAGGGAATATGCAAATCACTGCTCACAAAGATTTACGCTGGGGCGGAGAAGGAACTCCATTTGGACCATTTTTAGGAGGGCCAACCGACACATGGTATGCTTGTGAAGATGGTGAAATGACCTCTTGGGATTATTGGGCATCTTGGTTCTGGGTTTCAACCGATAATGGCTCGACTTGGGATCATGGCGATAGTTTCGAACCGACACCTGGCAATCTTGCGAATTCAGCAATTGGTTCTGTTACCGGTGGTGGCTCAGAATGTCTTGGTGACGAAGGGGATATCGCAGTTGATAACAACGATGTAGTATACTATCTGGACACCACACTAGAAGACAATTGGTGGCACCGTTTTACCAAAGGTGGCGAATCATATGAGATGGGCTCGGTTTGTCAGAGAATGAATACTATGGCAGCTGACGACAGACCGTGGGTTGCAGCTCAAGGTGATGGAATTATTCACTATCTTGGCAATTCAGGAGCAACGCCTCCTGAATGTACTGGTGACACAGGTCGATATTGGTACTACCATTCTGAAAATGGAGGTAACACCTTTTCACAATGTTATGCAATGCCGGGTGGGTGGTCAACAATATCCTCAGAAAAGGAGGGCTCTTACGTTTATGTGGCCCAAGAAGACGCCGATTCTCCTTCAGGTTCAGTTCAAATTAGAATCAGCGATGATTATGGAAAAGGAACTGGACCGGGGCCATCGGATGGTTCTTGGAATGAATCAATCGAACTTGGTCCAAGGACTGGGAATTGCCCAGAAGGATATCCGGTTGTAAATAACAATGAAGCAGGCACAGTAGCTGTAGTCTGGGCCGATTGTGGCAATGGAGATGTTGGTGCATGGGATATGCAAATGGCAATATCATACGATCATGGATTAAATTGGGAAGATAGTTGGAACATCGCTCCTGATTGGGGCGAAACTGGCGGCATCACTATGTATCCATTCGTCTCAATTAGTGAGAACAATATGGTTTCAGTCGCATGGTATGGCTTGAAATATGGCGATGACGGCTATACTGAAGGTGATGAATGGTATCTCTACGTTGGCGGGATTTACCAGCCGCATGGAAATGATACATTCAACTGGATAGTTGCAGATCCAACTCCGTTGCATATTGTAACTGCATACGAGGAAGCAAACAGCGATGTACATGCATTACACGATTTCTTTGAAACGGTTCATTCACCTGACGGTGATTGGATTGGTATTGCATATCAACAAAATATCGGTGTACACCCATTTGAAGAACAGGAAGAACAACGCTATATCAAGTTCGTCAGAATTGAGGTTCTATCATTAATTCCAGAACCTGGAGTGATGAAAGAACCGCCGGCTTCACTGATGATTGATTGGATTGCAACCGATGAATCTTAAGGGGTTCTTTTTACTAGGATTAGGTTTATCGCGCACCATGCGCATGAGGGTGTGTTTGGCGATTTTAGTCGCTTCAATGCTTTTGAACCTCGCGCCATTAGCCTCTGCCGATGATAATTTAGCATCTTCTGAACTGATGCAGGACGGCCAATCTGTCAACGGAAATGCCGATTATGACAGTGATAAAGAGGATTGGTGGAAAATTTACGTCTTTACCGGTGATGTGTTAACAGTTGCAATTTCATCATCTTCTACAGCTTGGGATGGTGGCTATACTGGCAATGTGAAATTGACTGGCCCAAGTGGCGGTACTCTTGCTGGAGAGAATTCAATTACAGATGATTCTTCTTCGACCTCTCTTTCGACAACTGCAGCCTTTGCCGGATGGATACATCTGCGAGTATATTCTGAAGATTCTTGGTTCGCCGATGGCTTTGACTATTCACTTGCTCCATCTCTTGACAAATATAATCGTGACAGTGATGATGATGGTTTCATCGATACCGAAGATGATTGTGACGATATTGCAGGAGCTTCAACAAATGATCGCCTCGGCTGTATAGATTCAGATTCAGATGGATATTCAGATGGTGATAATACATGGGCAGCTCATCCCGATGGCTTCGCAGATGCCTTTCCAAGTGAAAGCAGTCAATGGCGCGATAGTGACCGTGATGGCTATGGTGATAATCTCGGAGGATTCCAAGGAGATCACTGTCTGGATCAGAGAGGAGCCTCATCATTGGATCGTCACGGATGTATTGACTCTGACCTAGACGGTTGGTCCGATGCCGATCCAAGCGGGCAAAATAGCAGCGCTCCTTGGCCAGCACACCCTGAAGGCAGCGCAGATTCATTCCCTTTCGAAATTAGTCAATGGAATGATACCGATGCTGATGGCTATGGCGATAATTGGGCGGATTGGACAATCAATTCCACTCGTGAGAATTGGTCCATTGGTCAATGGATCGATAATGCATCACGTCCAGACTCCTGTCCTTTCATCACTGGATATTCCAATGAAGATCGTTTCGGTTGTCCCGATGGTGATGATGATGGATGGTCAGATGGTGATGGCAATTGGACCAATGCCAATGGTGCAGATGCTTTCCCTACCATACCCAGTCAATGGTCTGATGTTGATGGCGATGGCTGGGGTGACAATCAAACCCTAGGTGCAGAGAAAATTGATGATTTCATCGACAATCCTACTCAATGGCGTGATGGCGATGGCGATGGCTGGGGCGATAACCACACTTATGGCGCAACTCAAATCGATAAATTCCCTATTGATAATAGCCAATGGGCTGATTCTGATGGTGATGGTTTTGGCGATAATATCAATGGTAAAAATCCTGATAATTGCCCAGATAGCAGTGCAGAGGAAGTGGATAACGGTTGGATAAGCTGGGCCGACCGTCATGGATGTAGAGATTCGGATATGGACGGATATTCTAATCCAGATTCCTTTTGGATTGCGCATCCCGATGGATTTGCTGATGCCTTCTCCAATGATAAATCACAATGGAGAGATTCAGATGGTGATAGTTATGGTGATAATCTCGAGTATTTCGATGGTAATGCATGGCGTGAGGCTTGGCGTGGAGATGGTTGCTTATCCACTGTTGGCAATTCAACTTTCGACCGCTGGGGTTGCCCAGATAGTGATAGCGATGGTTGGTCTGATCCAACTTTAAATTGGTTAGCCAGTCCAGCTGGAAGTGGAGATACTTGGCCCGAAGATGATAGTCAATGGCATGATGTCGATGGTGATGGCAGAGGCGATGCTCCAACTGGAACCGATGCTGATGTCTGCCCCGATACACCAGGAACCTCTGTCGGTTCAAGAGAGGGCGGCGATAGATGGGGTTGTCCAGATACCGATGGCGATGGCTGGTCAGACCTCGGAGATACTTTCATCCATGAGCCAACCCAATGGCGCGATAGTGATGGCGACGGTTTTGGTGACCAAGCAGATGGTCATGAAGCAGATGCTTGCCCGTTACAAAGAGGTAATTCAATCTTCGATCGAATGGGCTGTAGAGATTCAGACGGTGATGGTTGGTCGGACCCAACCGAGGATTGGCAAGCAGCACCTTGGGGTACCGGTGATGCTTTTCCAAATGACAGATTTCAATGGCTAGACGCCGATGAGGACGGCTTTGGTGACAATCCTCTCGGTTCTGCTCGCGATGACTGCCCAGAGGTTTCTGGCAGTTCGACACGTGATATCCAAGGTTGCCCGGACAGTGATGGTGATGGTTGGTCTAACGAATACGGTGGTTTTGCTTCAGCTATCGCTGGACTTGGTGAGAATCCAGCTGGAAGTTTGCTGAGTTACATGCTATTAGGTGGGGCGATAATGCTTGGTGCATTAGCCGCAGCAGTGGTGAGATTACTAAGAGGCGATCAGTCATTCAATGCGGAAGACCTCAAGGATAAGAGTGTATATGAAGCGGTATATGAACAACAGCCAGCTCATCTTGAAACCCCTCAAACCACTGGTGATGGTATGTATGAGATCATCGATGATCTTTTCCAGGGAGGTGACGGTAATGCGTGATTACAAAGTCATATTCCTAGTTTTATTGTTGCTGTTTATTCCACCTAGTGCAGCAGAAGAGAGCGATGCATTGACCGAGGCAGGTTTTGAGATATGTGATGCCTGTATTGAGGTGACCACACTTGGCGCAGAGCAATTTGGCAGAAATGACCGGGTACTGATAATTCTTCACATCACTTCGCAAGGTAGTGATTCGAGCCTAATCCTAAATTTGAGAGGGACACAAGGCTATATGACCGTCGATGAACAACGGGTTGAGCTCTTTTCCGATGATGGAATTGCAAATGTGAATATGACTTATGATTCATGGCAAGAAGGTGAACATTCCATCCAACTCGAGATCACAGATATCACAGGAAAATCATTACGTATTATTGAAATCGGTACCTTTGATTTGATGCCTGCATTAAAAACTCCATCTGTCTCATTGCAATTATCGGCATCTGGTTGGCTAGAGACTGGCGATGACTGTTTGGTAACCCGACTTTTCGCCGATGAAACTGGCCCTAGATGGGGTGCTGACGGCACACGTTCGATCAGTGGAGCACCATTCAAAGTACTTGATTCGGACCAGGTTCTCGATTGTAGCATCTGGCCTGCTGGTGGCTATGAACTGATGGAAACCTACCAGAATTCGCTGGGTCAAACCACGACCTCATGGCTCAATTTCACTATCCACAATCGTCCTCCTCCAGAGTTTGCTTTAGCGGTTCAAGGAGATGGTTTCGAAGTTGGTAAAGTATGCTCGGTAAGGATGTCAACCAACGATGCAGCCGAAGATGGATTTCTGTTGGAATGGCAAATCTCTCCAGAGTTGGGCTCGATGGGAACTGGTGAAATGATCACCTGTGCTGATTGGCCAGCAGGTGTTTACAAAATACTGCTAAAAGTCACTAATTCCGAGGGCATTAGCACCACAAAAGGTCTGAACTTGGTCCGGATTCCTGCAAGTGATGCTTCAGATGAAGAATTAGCCACACAACCGGTTCAATCTGTTGGTTCTGAAACAGAAACTCAATCAGTTGGCTGGTATGGAATCGGTGGTCTATCGCTATTAGTTGCAATTATCGTGTTTTTGATGTTGGTAAAACAACCACTTCCAAACAATGATGAAATCGATTTGAATCAAAGTATGCTAATGGATGCTGAAGGATTGGCAACCCACGTCGATGAAAAGGGAGTAATCTGGCGTCAACAGCCTGATGGCGGAGTTGATTGGTGGGACGAAGGCACTGGAATGTGGCAGAGGTGGTAGCATTAATATCATCTTGATATTGGCTATTTTGTTAGGCAGTATTCTCACGGTTATCGTACTTCGGTATGTGTGGCTATGGTGGGCTAGAATCAGAAGTAAAGTGGCGTTGTCCAATAAAGATTGGGTCAGTGATTGTTCTGAGGTCGCTAGTGCAAAGATCTCTGATGAGGAAATCGAGTTCAGCAATGTTAGGGATTTCACTTGGCGCACGCTAAAAGATCACGATGTGAAATGGATTGATGTCAAAGTTAATGCGGATGAAATAGTCGATATTTGGTATATAATAGACCATTTCCACTCAGTCAAGGGATTGGCTCATACCATGCTTTCCTTTGAATTCAAGGATGGAACAGTATTGACTTTCTCCTTTGAATGCCGCCGAGAAGTGGGTGAAAAGTACCATCCATGGGATGGAATGTGGCGTTCATATGAACTATATTTATTGGTCTCAACTGAGAGAGATGCATTGTATTTGCGAACAAATTCACGCTCACATAAGGTTCATCTCTTCAGGGCTCAGACACCTCCTGGAAAGGAAAAAGCATTATTGTTACAATTATGTCAGCGATTAAACCAACTGTCTCAAAAGCCAGAATGGTATCATACGCTAACCGCTTCATGTGCTACTGCAATCGTTGAGCAGGTGAATGCGATTACTCCTGGAAGAATTCCATTCATGTGGCGCACTTTCTTACCTGGGCATTCAGCCAGAGCAGCTTGGAAGTTGAATTTGATAGAAGATTGGGGTGGATATGACGCTACTTTGGCCACCAGTAGAATCGATCAACATGCAACTAATTGGGATGGTAAAGGTGATTATAGCCGCCATATTAGAGAGAACTTACCATCTTCGGCAAAGAGAACCTAATCAACGATATTCGTTTGCCAAATGGCCAGCAAATCTCCGCCTTGATGGCTTATCTTGACATGATTATCAGTCGCTTCATTATGAACACCAAGAGTAGAGGTTTCCATATCTTCTCCGCCAAGAGAATACAATAGTCCACTGGTATGAATTGCTGTGACTTTTCCAAATGCAAATAGAGAAACATTGGCTCCAATATCCACTTCGATTTTTGCTCCATCGACTGGAACTCTACACCCGCTCCATCCCTCGAGATGGATGGTAGCGTTAGAATCAGCTTCAAATAAAGCAGTAAATGCTGCTAAACTGTGATCGAGGCGCCCTCCTTCGATTCCAAATACATCGCTCACATCAAATCTCTTCAATGCCTTGGCGAGATCTGTATCATCTTGGCCATCGAGTTTTATCACCTCTTGTTCACCTATTCCACTCCAACTATCTAGGTCACCAATGACAATGTCACAATTTATTCTATCTGCTGCACCATCGAGAGCAACTACCTTATCGGCATCTGCTATCAATTTCGACCAGACTCGTTCGCTAGGCCATTTCCCATTTCCCACAACCACGATGCGCTCTGACACATTGAACCCTCCCGGCTTAAGGTTTCAAGCCATTCGCTCCAATCATTTGACACCGGTCCCCCCGTAGGGGGACCGTTGAGCGTAAGCCAACAATGGTTTTGTAAGAAGGACGGTGAGCGTTGATGGTGTGCGGCAAACGGGGTATCGCTGCATTCATCGCGATGATGTTCATCGTTCAGGTGCTGGTAATTCCTCAATCTTTTTCTGAAACAATTTCTGAAGTTGATGTTAATGAACGAGTCCAATCTCTTGACTTGGTGAACGGCTCAGGCTCGCAGTTGGCTGGTCAGCCACTCTCTGTGAATGGTCATTCATGGACGGTTCGTCCTGAATCAAACCTCGATAATTGGCTTTCCACCGTACTTAGCAACGCATCAAATGCTACCGCTGTTGGTATCGATGTGGCTCCAGATGGAACCGCCCATATCTGCACTGTCGATGATACGGTCGTCAATTACCACCAAATCTTGGTAAACGGTTCTATCGATAGCGATGTAATTGCAATTCTTAATTCATCTAACCCAAGTGATGATTGTGCGATTCAATATACTGGTCATGACAGGGTAAGAGCTGTATTTTACGATGAAGCAAACCTCGTCTATGCTCGGAGAACAGTTATTGGTACCATCTATTCGCAGCCAGTTTGGAATAATCGAATAGTCGCAGAGGGAGTTGCAGGTGGCCCACTGAGCATGGTGATGGATAATGATGATAGGGCAAACATCGTATTTCGTGATGTGAATGATTCATTGCGGTATATCAATTCGACCAGTACTTTCTGGATAGATCGGGTAATCGATCAAGGTCCTATCGATGATGACATCGAATTGATAATCCAAAGCGATGGTTCACCATTGATTATCTATCGTCATCTATCACAAGGCCTGCTCTCGGTAAGTTTTGACGATCAGCAATTAATCAGAGATAATATTGCCAGTTCGGGTAATTTAACCGGTGGTATCGGTTTGGGTATAGATGGTAATGGCGTAACACAAGTTGCGTTTTCCTTCGAAGAGAATGGTGTTAATTATCTGAATATTTTACGTAGTCTCTCTGGTAAAGTAGCAGGTAAGATACCTTCTGAACCAGTTGAAATAATCGAAGCGATGTCAGGCGTAGACACTTCACCAATAGGTGGTATTGCGGTTGGCGATATCAATGGTGATGGCTTGAATGATGTTGCTATTGGCGATAGTAGCGGTTCAGGTGAAGTGCGCATTCATTTGGGTACAGAATCGGGGTTGAATACAAATGCTAATGTTGTCAATAACACAGGACAACATCCTGGTTTTGGCAGTGAGGTTTTACTGGTTGATGTCAATGGCGATGGTTTGGATGATCTAATTATTTCAGCACCAGGCGATGATTCGAACGGAGGAGTAGTAGAATGTAGGCTGGCCACTAGTAGTGGGATTTCGGATACAGTATGGTGGAACTATTCGGGAGAAGTGCAGATTGAATCAAATGGGAATCTCTCTGAGATGATGGGTTCTTCATTAGTCGACCTCGGAGATGTTGATCAAGATGGTGATGACGATTTCGGAATTATGGCATCAAACCATTTACTCGAAAAGCAATTCCTAACAATCATTTCTGGCGGAAATGAATCCCTTTCTGTGCATGGAGAGATTTTTCAAAGCGGAGAGGGTGTGTTTTTCGGTAGAGCATTCGCATCCCAAGGAGACCTCAATGGTGATGGCTATCCCGACCTTGCCGTAAGCAATACTGGGACAATCGACTCCCCAGTTTCCTATTCCTCGGTTGAGGTGTTTCACGGTGGTGCAAGTGGTCTAACCTTGACCCCGCAAAAAACCTATCAAAGTAATGAACAAGGCCGACTATTGGGCCATGATATTCAATTTATTGGTGATTTAGATGGTGATGGCGATGATGAATTACTCTTTAGTGAAATCTTCAATGGAACCAACAGTAAATATCAAAATGGACGTCTTTGGATGTTTTACGGTGATGTAAATGGGTTGGGCGATCAACCAAATTGGACACTTGATGGCGATGTTTCCAACCAACGCATTGGCTATCGAGTCGCACCTGCTGGTGATATAGACGAAGATGGTTATGACGACTTTTTTGTGGTAAGTCTTCAGGCGAATAACCGTGGAGAATTACGTTTACACATGGGTTCTGAAAATGGCCCCTCAAATGAGTTTTATCTAATAAAAACCGGTTTATCGCAATCACTGTTAGCTGATTTCATCATCTCGGGATCCGACCTTGATGGCGATGGATTGATGGATTTATTACTGACTCAAAAGAACACAACTTCCGACAGTATTGAATTGCTGGTTCTCTCTGAAATCGAATGGGAATCCTTCGATATAGAATTCCCTGAAGGGATTAACAATCTCGAACTTGAGACCTCTGACGATGGTCGAACTGTCATAATGTTCGAAGTAGATGGCGTATTGCAATTGATGGAATACATCATGGATGGAAGTGCAGAAGGTCGCTGGACTCAGATGCCTATGGCGAAAACTTTCTCTAACTCTACGGGAAAATATGCATTTTCTATATCTTCTACCGGTGTTACAAATGTGGCATTGATATCTGAGCAGGGACAATCCTTCACTCATATGCGAGCGAAATCATTTGTAGCTCTAGAGCATAGTTTACGCAGCAGTAGCAGTTTTGGCGCAAACCTCGCATCAGCGGTTGATTCTCAGGCAAACCAACAAATCGTTCATCAAAGCACTCAGGGGAATACTCTGTGGTTCGAGCAAGAGGAAAACGGAATTTGGGCTATCTCAGAACAGATAGGTAGCATCTCCCCGAGCCTCGATAGAGCATTGCAATTACACATGGATTCACAAAATATCCCAAGAGTAGTGTATCATGATACCTCGACCGGAGAATTAGCAATCGCTAGTAGAGGGGTGTCTTGGTCATTTCAACAAATCGCTTTAGAATCAACACTTACAACCTTCTCATCAACGATTACCACCGGTGATACAGTATTTATTGCCGGAGTGATTGATGTTGCCGGAGTCGATACTCTTCGTGTCTGGCAGTGGGATGGCACCCAAGTAACTTTCATAGATATCGGCGAAGTAGATTCTTCTTCTCAATATAAGATTAGCCAAGTTAATGATAACATCTTGGCGCTTGCTGGACTCGATGGAGATAGAATAATAATTCACGAAATTAATTATACGGCAGCTGTTTGGAACGAGGTTTTCAACCAATCAATGGGCGTAGTAGATGAGCAAATATCTTATTTATTATTGGATGCAGATACAATCATAGTTCAAGGTAATTCATCAAAATCAGGAATATTGTTGCGTACAGATGGGCAATGGAACCGAACATTACGTACGCTGCCAATCGGTAATAATCCGTCATTATTGCGCGTAGGTAATACCCTGCACATCACAACATCAGATCCTCTCTTGGGGCATCTGGTTTGGACAACTACCACGATATCAGAAGAGGTATTGCATCCATATGATATATTATCTGTAAAGGTATCTGAAGAGGTACCAATACTGCTTGGCTTGAATGATAGTCTTGCCATGACTTGGTACGATTCTGTCGATAAAGACCTTGAATTATTACGCTTCTTACCTGATACCGATGGTGATTTAATTCCAGATACACACGATGCAATGCCTTTGCTGTCTGGTCAATGGGCCGATAAAGACGGCGACGGTTTTGGCGATAATGACCTCGGGCCATTAGCAGATGATTGTCTAAATACAGCGGGGGTTTCACTCTATATCTCGAGAGGATGTTTGGATAGTGATGGAGATGGGTATAGCGATTTCGAAGATCAGTGCATTAACATTCTCGGACTTTCATGGTGGGGCTTAATCGGTTGTTATGACCTAGATCAGGACGGATGGGGAGATAACGGTGCTTTTTACAGTGAAGGCTACAAATACTCTACGAATTGGAAGCAATCCCTAGATTCTGATGGTGATGGCTATGGTAATAATCATGGTCCTGATTGTTGCGATACCTCTAACGATAACTTCGCACCTCCTGATTCATTCCCATATAATCGCTATCAATGGGTAGATAGTGATGGTGATGGCTATGGTGATAATTACTCGCATTTTGCGAGCGGCGATCAGTGTGTCACGGTAGCAGGTACCTCTTGGCGTGACCGTAATGGTTGCCTCGATAGTGATGGCGATGGAACTTCAGATCCCTCCGATGTGGGTGGTAAAAGTGAATGGAATATCAGCCATGGTGCAGACATGTGGATCAATGACCCAACTCAATGGAAGGATAGTGATGGTGATGGTTTTGGTGATAACGCAAGTGATAATGCCACCAAACCAGATAAATTTCCAACTATCGAAGGAGCAGCAAACGATAGCGATAATGACGGTTTCCCCGATAATTGGACTGCATTATGGAATGGTAGTAATCATGGCAATCTGATACGTGATTACTGTCCAAATACAGCTGGAGAGTCACTTTACCCCGCCGCTGGATGCGTGGATAGAGATGGTGATGATTGGGCAGATGCCGATGATTCATTCCCTGATGATGAGTCACAATGGAATGATAGTGATGGCGATGGTTTTGGCGATAATCAAGCAGGTTCTACTTATGACATGTGTATTGATGTCCCAGGGGTTGCTGAAGGCACTTACGGCCCAGGTTGTCCTGTTGTCAGCGGTGATGATAGTGATGGCGATGGAGTCATCAATGCTATAGATCAGTGTGATGGAACAGATGTAGGGTCAATTGTAGATGCTAACGGCTGTTCTAATAATCAAAAAGACGATGACCAAGATGGAGTGAATAATGCTGACGACATTTGCCCCAGCACCGAATATAATGCAGTAGTTGACCTTCAAGGGTGTAGTGCTACTCAGAGTGAAGTGGATAGCGATGGTGATGGGGTTTCAGATATTGATGACCTTTGTCCAGACACAGCTGCCATCTTTATTGATAATCCGGGTGATGTGAATTCAAACGGTTGTGCGCCAAATCAGATCGATTCAGATGGCGATAGTGTGATGGATACCGAAGACCTCTGTCCAGATACAAAAGCTGGCTATCCAGTAGACTCAACGGGTTGTATTGATGAATCTGCTTTAGAACAGGATCTTGACGGTGATGGTTTTAGTGGTGTTTATTCTTTTGATGGTACTGACCATAGTGGTGATGCCTTCCCTCTGGATTTCACTCAGTGGTGGGATAGGGATGGTGATGGCTATGGTGATAATAAATCAGGTAATGAGAGTGATTCATGCCCTTATGAATTTGGCAATTCCACCATGGAGGAAGTATATGGCTGCATAGATGATGGTGATGGGTATGCTGATTATCTAGAACCGGAATCACTGAGAGGTGATTATACCCAATGGAATGATTCTGACTTCGACACCTATGGCGATAATATCGACGGTAATAATCCTGATTTATGTCCAGATACTGATTATAATTTCAAAGCCTTTGTCGATACAAATGGTTGTGCGAAATACGAATTGGATTCCGATGGCGATGGTATTGGTGACGATGCGGATAATTGTCCAAATACCGAATTAGGCAAAGAGGTCTATCCAGATGGTTGTGCCGTGCTGGTAGGTGAATCTACAATTTCAGGTTCAGATCTGATAATGGGTTTCTCGCCATTAATATTCTCACTAATTGCACTTGGTGGTTCCATCGGTTCAATATTCCTTATTGTAATTTTACTACGCGTTCTACGTGGTGGCGATGTTGAGGAAGATTGGGATGAGGAGGATGAGTTTGAAGAGGAAGAGGATGATGATGTTTGGGCTTCTTTGGCAAATAAGCAAAAATCAACACGAGCAGCACCCAATCCAGTAGCACGAGAACTTGATCCAACTGGGCCAGCGCGAGGTCCAAGCGCCGCAGGTCCAGCCAGAGGCCCACAACAATCCCCGCCTCGAGGTCCACAACAAGCCCCGCCACGTGGCCCACAACAAGCTCCGCCTCGTGGCCCACAACAATCCCCGCCACAATCTCCCCCTCAAACTCCAGTACACACTCAGCAAAGGAGCGCAATTGCGGGTACTCCTCAACGAAATCCTACTACGCAGCAAGGCGGAAACCAACAACCTGCTCAAATGAAAACAACTCGAAAAACATCGATTAAAGAAAGAGTAAATGTCTCAGAAAATAGCGGTAAAGTGCGTAAAACCAAAGCAGTCGAGTTATTCAAAGATGATAAAAAGTCGGAGATGGAAGCAGCAGTCGAGTGGGCTGTTATAGCCCTCAGTGATGGTGATTCCGAACGTATGATCATGATGAGCCTACAGGAGACTGGATGGAGTCCTCCTCAATCGAGAGCGATTTTTGAGCGAGCGAATGGCTGAGCGGCGTCACCATGAAAAAGGAAGCGGAAGTGCAAGCCGATATCGGGAGGGATGAAACGCAATGGTTGACACCGAAGGAGCAATTTTACCCACTGGTATAGAGGTTGATGAAACCTCTGCATATTTTGGAGTTTTTGACTCGTCAGATTCTCTTCATGAAATGATGTCATTGTCAAGAGTTGATGCATTTTGTCGCTTTTTTGAGCATCTAAGCGATATTGTATTGCAGCCAGGAGATTTTGACTTTGGGGCTGCGAGTGAACGTCTCTCATGTGAAGGAGGAGAAATTTACTATCTCTTTGCCAGCCACCTTGGCGTCATGAGTCTTCCCGACCCCCTGAGAATATATCTTGGAATGGAATCTAGTGGCGGAGAAATAGGAAAGGCCGATAGTTCACTAAGTGATGACGATAAAGAATTACTCGGCAAATTGGCAGATCCAATGAGTCTGGTGAAAATATTTGCAATCGCTTCACAGACCGGCGGCGCTACTGAGGTTGTCAAGTATCTAAGCGCAATCGAGGCATTATTTTCATCACCTAAAGATAATCATGATACTTTGCTAGTTGTTGCTCGCCAGATGCGAGATGCCTTTGATGTTGCAGACCATGTGATGCCAATTGACAGTCTCTCTTCTGGAGATGTAACTGCAGTGGTTGTCAAGCCAGCCGAAAATGCCAAACCAGTGACTAGGAAACCGGAGAAAGTTGCTGTTGAAGCTCCAGTAACCAAAGCTAAACAAATTCCAAAGACGCCTGCAGTTGAAGAGGTTGTAATACCTCTACCTGAGGAAGTGGTCGTACCATTGCCTTCACAGGAAAAAATTGAGACTGTACCTGAAGGTAAAGCCGAAAGAGCAGCGACAGAGGATGCATTTGCTGGAGCGTTTTCTATGGATAATATGGTCGAAGACACCGAACCAGAACCTGAACCAGAACCGGAACCTGAGCCGGAGCCAGAACCGGAACCTGAGCCGGAACCTGAGCCGGAGCCAGAACCAGAGCCAGAGCCAGAGCCAGAACCAGAACCTGAACCTGAACCTGAACCTGAACCTGAACCTGAGCCTGAGCCGGAACCTGAATTAGTTGAATTCGCAGAAGACGCTACGGTAGAAGACAAATTCAAGGCTGTTGATACCGATAATAGCGGTACGATTTCGGTTGAAGAATTGGCAACTGCCACTGGAATGTCTTTAGAAGATGCAGCAGAGATTCATGCGATTATTGATACCGATGGCGACGGTGAGATTTCATTCGCAGAATTTGAAGCAGCAAAGTCTCTACAAAAGCAGGTGAAATTACCCAAGCCAGTAAAGCCAGTTCGCAGCCCGATGTCTTCAGCAGCACAACGTCAAGGGCAACAATCTCAACAGCAACAGCACCAACAGCAGCAAGAACAGCAGCAACAGCAGCAACAGCAGCAACAGCAGCAACAGCAGCAACAGCAACAACAGCAACAACAGCAGGAACAACAGCAGTGGCAACAGCAACAGCAGCAACAGCAGCAACAGCAGCAACAGCAACAACAGCAGCAGCCACAGCAGTGGCAACAACCACAACCACAGCAGTGGCAACAGCAACCAGTGCAACAAGCAGGAGTTATCACACCAACAATTCAATCAGGATTTTTCTGTCGAGGATGCCGTATTGGTGTCGATCCAGGGTGGAGACATTGCCCGGTTTGTGCAACGAGAAATGCTTGATTATTCGATGATGAAATTACCATCGTCCAAGATTTGGTTATCATCTAACCACACAGATGCTTGTTTAAGAACTCCCGATACATGAATCCCAACATCTGAATGACCACCTAGATTTGAATTATCACCAAGGGCGAAATAACAGGTTCCTAGCTTCTTTTCGTCTTCTAAGACATTGCCAATCAATCGTGCTTCTTCGTTCATCCCCATGCCGAATTCAGCTACAGTCCAAACTAATTCTCGATCTTTTTTATTCTTGATTCGGCTTGACGCCTCACCGAACTCCTGACGTATATTTGCTGCTATCGACCCACCCAGGACATCGATTACCAGTCCATTCTCAATCACAAATTCAATTGGTTCTTCAAGCAATGTTGCATCCCAACTACCATCTATCACGATTCTACCATTCATGGTGCCTTCTTTTGGCATCACGAATATTTTTCCTGCTGGTAGATTGGTAATCATTCTCGGTCTATTACAAATCCCGCTATCATCGAGTTTCCAATCTCTCCAACTGACTTCAAATTCAACATCGGTTCCATTTTTTGATTTTATGTGAATGGTTCTTCGTCTTCTAAACATCCCTGCAGTATCGGTAATACGTTTCTTTACTCGATCATAATCTGCGGTCATTCCACCTTTGCAAAACATCTCACTGGTGATTCCGGGCATTGTTGCAACCCTTGCACCCTCGTGAATCGCCGCCCTGACCGAGCGAGTATGGGTGAGAGAATATTTTGTTGGAGCGATTACAACCTGTTGTTGACGCATGAGATTAGCTACAGGCGCAGGGGGTTCTTCTCCATGGTGTCTGCCTTTGGGCATCACGATTAACAGAACCCGGTCAGTTCTTTCGGTAGTTGCACTGTGTAATGCCTGACCGATTTCGCTAGTTGTTGGGTCACAGACAATTAAGACATTTTCACCGCGTCTGATATCCATGCTTGTCTTTATGACGATACGTGCACTTTCAATCAGTGCCAAGGTATTGTCCGTCGACTCTGACATTGCCACTTCCTTGCTGGGATTTTCGGCGGTTAGCACATCCTCAAGATCTTGGTCAGAGTTGAGCTCACTAACGCTCTCGTCTTTCTTTTTCCCCTTGGGAGGAGTGGACACAATCAGCGGATAGGGTAGTGTATCTTCAAACCATGCATGAATTAGAGATGGATTAAAGCGCAGTGCTGCCATGGTCGGTTCATGTTGGAGATTGATGAATTCACCACGATGGTCAAAGATATTTATCGCATTGGGGCACTTGAATCACATTTGAGTTGGGACCATCAAACGCAAATGCCGGCGAAAGGTGCTGCTGCTAGAGCGGAAATGATGGCTTGGTTAGGACGAGAACACCATCGCCGATTGGTTGCGCCTCGAATGGGAGAGTTACTAGATTCTCTCGAGAATCAAGAATTAACTCCAGACGATGGCGCTAACGTTAGAGAAATGCGTAGGACTTATGATTTGGCAACAAAATTGTCAGAGGATCATGTTTCACATTTTTCTAAAGCATGTTCTGAAGCATTTGTGGTTTGGCAGCAGGCCAGACAAGATGCAAATCTCGATAGTTTTATTCCCCATTTAGAAAAATTGGTAACTCTCACCAAAGAGAAAATTGCAATGCTTGGAGTAAAAACCACTCCCTATGATGTATTACTGGATGAATATGAAGTGGGAATGACAGTTGCAGATTATGATCCTCTCTTTGCACGGATTCGTGCACGATTGGTACCATTATTACAACGAATCCGTGAATCTGATGTCGTGATTCCATCCTTACCGGCAGGTGTAACTTTTACCGAAAAAGATCAATTGCTTTTCTGTCGTAAAGTTGTGGAAAAGATGGGTTTTGATCTTGATGCTGGACGAATCGATAAAGCAGCTCATCCCTTTTGCTCTGGCTTATGGCCAGGTGATACCAGATTTACCACTAGATTTGATGAAAAAGATCCCTTTTCCTGTCTCTATGCGGTAATGCATGAAGCAGGGCATGGATTATACGAACAAGGTCTTGATTCAAATTTCGCTTTCACCCCGCGTGGAAATGCCATCAGTCTAGGTGTTCATGAAAGCCAAAGCAGGTTTTGGGAAAATCAAATCGGTAGAACTGAAAGCTTTTGGAAGGTTGCACGACCTTGGTTTAATGAGATATTCCCAGGTGTTGAGGCATTAGATGAAGAACAACTCAACTTGCTCACCAATGAAGTTAAGGCAGATTTCATTCGTGTTGAAGCAGATGAAATAACCTATAATTTGCACATAATGTTGAGATATGAAATCGAGAAGATGATATTCAACGATGGTCTTAGCGTCGATAAAATAGAGGAAACTTGGAATCGGTTATTCTACGAATGGTTTGGTATAGAGGTTCCAAGTCCAGATCTAGGCTGTATACAAGATGTACACTGGGCATATGGCGCATTTGGATATTTCCCGACATATACTCTGGGTAATATGTACGCAGCTCAATTTACCGAGAAGATGGTGGAATCAACAGGATCAATAGATGAGGTAGTCGTATCAAATGATTGGTCGAAAATGAAGGATTGGTTAACAGAAAATGTTCACCGTCACGGTAGCCTTTACAGGCCTGCTGACTTGCTATTTTCTGCAACAGGCAAGGCACCTAATCCTGAACCATTCCTCAAATATATCGAGGAGAAGTTCACTAGATTATATCAATTAAATTAATTACTCTTCAGATTCACTACTACCAGAATCATCTGCTGCAGAATCACTCTCTCCAGCGATTTTTTCTTGCAGTTCATTCAACTTGCCAGTAATCTCGCTGATTGCATCCAGTAGATCATTAGATCGATCATCTTCTTTTCCAGTGCCAAATGTTGTACCCAATAGGGTGATCATAGCACCAGAAAGCATTACTACAGCAGGCCAATATACGTCTGCTGCTTTCATATCTGCGCCAGCTTCCATTCCACCCCAAATTGCCCCTACCAGGAAAATTATCATTCCTGTAACTATCTGTTGATGTCCGTCGCCTAGGCTTTCTTGCATTCCACTCATGGTATTACCCATTAGGCCTGAAACATTGAGAGCAAATAAAGACAGTAGTGTAATAATAAAACTATCCATCAGTTCCAAGGCATCATAATCAGAGGGCGCCCAACTTCCCCGGCTTCTACTAAAATCTCACCACGTGGCCCGGTTTCACTATTTCTTTCAAAGACTGAAACTCCATCGACAATGGTCAATACTGGCCAACCCACTAGATTTTGGCCAGCGAAAGGATTCCAACCAACTTTGCTCCATGAATTCTCGTCCTTGACTATTATTTCAGCCGACATATCGACTAAAACTACATCACCGTCCATTCCTTCTTCCAATTTACCCTTTCCAACCATCTGATAGGTTTGTGCGACATTTGTACTCATCCAATTAACTACTTGTTCGATAGTGCATTTTCCATCTCTTGCATGAGTTAGCATTACTGGCAATGAGGTCTCTACACCAGGCATTCCTGAAGGCGCATTTGGCCAGCCAAGGGTTTTGCCTTCCAATGTATGTGGTGCGTGATCGGTGGCAATACAGGCGATGGTTCCGTCGAGTAATCGTTGCCAGAGAACTCGCCGATCTTCAGTTGAACGAATCGGTGGGTTCATCTTTAGACGTGTGCCTACTTCCATAACCTCTTCTTCAGCAAAAGTGAGATGCTGCGGCAATGTTTCAGTGCTTATGAGCCCACTTGAGTCGATCTTTTCACTAAGCCAATCGGCTTCGATGGCGCTGGTCAAGTGAAGAACATGCAATCTGTGCTGGTGCTTGAGAGCAAGATTTACTGCTGTTTTGGTTGCATTCAATGCACAGATATCATCGCGCCATTCAGCGTGAGCAGCCATGTCGGTTCGGTGTTTGAATGTCTCAAATCGCTCAATCATTCTCTTTTCATCTTCTGCATGTACTGCAATCAAGCCGGCAGTAGAGGAAAAGATATTGTCAAGATGATGTAATTCATTGACCAATAAATCACCAGTAGATGCCCCCATGAATATCTTTATTCCGCAAATTCCTGGAATTGAAATACCCATGTCTGGTTTACCAACCGCTTTTTGTAATTCACTTACATTAGTTGGTGTTGCACCGATAAAGAAACCATGATGGGTTATACATTTATTGCCAGCTGTCGTAATTTTATCCATTATCGATTCTAATGTTACAGCAGATGGTTTGTTATTTGGCATATCGAGGAAACTGGTAACACCACCGCTAGCGGCAGCAGCAGAACCAGATTGCAAATCCTCCTTTTCCGGTTGTCCAGGTTCTCTAAAGTGCACTTGAGGATCTATTATTCCCGGGAGAAGATGAAAGCCATCTGCCGCAATAAAACGTTCTTCAGGTTTTACTACTAAAGAGCCAGCAGTCGTTGAGATTTCAGTGATAACACCGTTTACAATACGGAGATCACCATGAATTAAACCAGATGGTAATGCCATCGTGGCGCCGGAGATAAGAACAGAACCCTTGGTCATCAAGTGGGCCTGCAAGAACTTCATGATGAACTTCACTCAGGACGTCGGGCATCTTTAGGGCGAAAGTCATCGCAGATATCACGGTTCATAGAAATATATGGTCCACCTATAATATCGATGCAATAAGGCACAGCACGCCATATTTCATCAATAGTTTCCCTTATTGCCTTAGGGCGACCCGGGAGGTTGAAGATAAGAGAACTACCTCTGAGTCCAGCCAATTGTCGAGATAGAATAGCGGTCGCTACAAACTTGAGTGATATCGCTCGCATCTGCTCGCCAAAGCCAGGCAATAAGCGCTCACATGCATCCTCTGTTGCCTCGGGAGTGACATCTCGTAAAGCGGGACCAGTTCCTCCAGTTGTGACCACAACATCGCAACCTAGTTCATCGACCATTTCGATGATTGTAGCGCTAATGATATCTCTTTCATCTTTGACGATACGTTGATGGTGCGTCCAAGAACTTTGTACAGCTTCTTTGAAAAAACCTAGTATTGCAGGGCCACCCTCATCTTCGTATTCGCCATCACTCGCTCTATCTGAAACGGTGATAATCCCGAAAGTAGCAGGATCTCCGACCATGCTATTCAACTCTGATTTCCGCCATACTTGTCTTGAATATCCGCATGGAATGAATCAAGAAGAGTATCTTCGAATAATTCAGCAAGTCGGCGGTTCTTAGTAGAGCGCATATGTAATATTGCCATCAAGACAAAAGCGGCAATTGCGATTGGTATTGCGGCCTCAAGTTTGTATTTGTGCATCACGGTAATGATACCCTCGGCAGTATATGCCCAAGTTAGTGAAGCAGCGGCTCCGCCGACGAAAGTCGCCCATAGCACACGCATGAAACGCATACGAGAAAGAAGACCCAGCATTGCTCCAACCAATACTCCTGATGCCATGAATGGAATCCATACAAAGACCATCAGGCCCCAGAAGCCGTATTTATTGATCATTTCTCTCTTTTCATTAGCAGTATATTCAACGGTTGACAAGATATCACCAAACAGTTTGGTTTGTAGCACTCTTCCGCCAAAACCATCTTGCTTAGCGACAGCAGCAACTCGTGAATCCTTTGCATTCCCAGTAGCATGGGTTTCAACCCGTCCTGCTCCTGAACGGTCAGCTAAAGTGGAGATAATATTACGTCCTCTTACTACCAATTCATGTGTGCCGGTGAGATCTGGATTTTCTTTTTCGATATATTTTTTGAGTTGCTTAATGACATCCTCGGTAGTTTGTTTGAACCTGAAAAACGCAAATCTCTGGGTCGGTTTGTATGCGACTCTAACGAAAATAACTCGGTCTTCACTGGTAACGGTTGCCATTTGCAATAGAAGATTACTCTCTATCTTGAAGAAGTCCTTAATCGAATCGCGAACCTCGTCTTCGATTTGAGAAAGAACATGTAGGTCTTTGAAGAATGAGGTATAATCTTGTGGTCCATCATCTGGTTCGCCATCAACCATTCCACTTCCTACTCCAACACCGGTTTCAAAATCAATCGCTTGATTATCACCGATTGATCGGACAGTCAATTGGACCGGCTTGAAGACGTGGAAGATTGCAAATTCATCTAGAGTCTCCTTCAGTATTTCAGAACGAACTTCACTAAGGTCTGTTAAGGTGTCTTCAGTATTGTGATAAGGTACCATAATGTCTATCGACAAATCACGAACTTCCGCTTTGAATAAATCCCAGTCTACTTTAATACGTAAACGATTTTCAGTATTTTTGAGTACTTGGTTCACAACTTCATTGATGTGACTACGACTCAACATATCGTCAGAATCTTGGTGATACACTTTGTACATCACCGGATATGCGAGGAAGAGTGAGATAACCGATAGTGAAAGTGAGACATAAGCCATCCACCAAGCGGGAATCCCAGCAGCACCGCCAGTGAGCATAGCGGTCTCTCTGCCACCGCCGAGTTCAGCACCCATCAGTACCCAACCCCAATTGCCAAGATCGGTCACTGACCAGCAAGACCTAGTACCTTCGTCGGTAATTGAAGCCTCTTGGCTTATCTCACCATCAACAAATGGTAAGAATGTCAGACCATTAGTAGAACTTGAAATTTCGGCGATAATAGTCTTAGATAGCGTTTCTGATTTTGTACCATTCTCCTTATCAGATTCATCAGCATATACATCTATTCTCAGAAGAAGGTCATATTCTCCATCAGACCAAGTTGAGAAATCAATTCGATCACTAACGCCGCTTCTTTCATTTGTATTCGGAGAGGGGTCAGAGGTTTCTCCTTTACCAGTTGCAGTCCAATTGAATGATTGAACACCCTCTGCGAAATTATAGCCATTTACAACTATTACAGTATCGTCAGTTATGGGGTAAATATGGAACCATGCTTGGTTACTGGTATCGAGGCACTGGTCGCCTATATCGAGAAAGGTACTACTTGCACCATGGTCAAGGGCGGTTGACTCGCCAAATATTCCCGCACCCATAGCCAATAATGCTCCCATGAATAATAGCCCATAGCCCAGACCGAATAATAGTACAAAATCTTCTGTAGCAGATGGGAAACGGTTACTGGTGTCTTGGGTTCTTCTCTGACGAATCGCTGCAAGTTCTTTAGAAACCTGTGAATCACTGCTTTTTTCTAGTGCTTCAACTTCTTGAACTTCGGGTTCAGAATCATCTGTCCCCGTCGCCATGTCTAGTCCACATCAAAGCCGCACATCAATGCATCTCTATGAATCTAAAATTAATCAGACTAGTTCAACATCATCTTCGCCCATCAACTTCCGCCATGCAGCAAGTCCGAACAGAGTGATTATTTCGATAATACCAATTGGGGCAGGTAGCATCGATGACTCACCAGGAGGTGTATTATCACCTAAACCTGGGAAATCTGAAGCATTATATGCATCGGGGTAAATCATAAACCAATCTAAATCTCTCGGAATAATCTCGCTGAGAAATTCATGATCTTCTTGGTTAACTAAGAAATCATCTTCAATTCTGATTCCAAACCATCCATCCAAGTAAATACCAGGTTCAATTGTTATTGCATCATAGACAGCAAGGGGTTGCTGATTATAGGACAATCCGAATAATGGATCATCATTTCCACCTGAGAGGAGAGGTGGTTCATGAACACAGACTCCAAAACCATGTCCGAGTGAATGGATGAAATATTCTCCAAACCCTTCTTGTTCAATGTGTGCGCGTGCGATATCATCTAATGACCAAGCCGGAGTTCCAGCTTCAATCAATGGGAATGTCAAATTCTGAGCATCGTAAACTGCGTTATATGCTTTGATAATAGTTGCATTGGTAGTTCCTCCGACTGCATAAGTTCTGGTAATATCGCTAACCCAATCATTGACCCTTGCGCCTAAATCAACGACGACAATGTCGCCGACCATTACCTGTTTTGGCCCTGCGCCAGCGTTATCGGGATCACCGTGAGGAATTGCCCCATTTGCTCCTGAAGCAACAATTGTTTCAAAGGAAGGCCAATCCGGATTAGAACCATTTTCTATCATTGCCCGATCAATTTCATCTGCTATCTGGCGCTCAGTCAAATTAGCCCCCATCAAGACCATCCACAATTGTGTCCGAGCGACTTCTTGCCCAATCCCTGAAATACGTACAGTTTCTCTAATTGAGTCGTCTTTGTTAGGAGAAATGCCAGTCGGTGATGGTAATTGGCCGTTCAAAATCCGTGCCGCTTCAGTTTCACAGGCACTTACTGCTGGCAATGATGCCACCATTAGGAGTGCAACGAATGAAAGTGCAAGCAACTTTCGCATAGTATACCCTAGCGGGTGTCCTTTTTCAAATCGCCTATTTCTTCCGCCTTCAAATATTTCTGTCAAATAGTCAAACTTCTAGGTATTAGATGTGCCTCAACATATACTAGAACTTTGATTGAGACCCATGGGACTTGTATGGCCACCCATTGCTTGGATGATGGCCAGTTACAGAACTCGAGAGGCACATGCTCAAAATAACTGCAAAGGCTCTCAAGTTATCTGAAGAGCAGTGAGGAGAGATCGAGTCAGAATATTCCGAGGGATTTATTGAAGAAGAATAGTCAACCAATAATTATTCTATTCATTTATTAACTATGCAATAAACGTTGAGATGTGATACTCTACATAAGAATAAGGTGGGTTAGGCCGGACTTGAACCAGCGACCTCGGCATCTTCAGTGCCGCGCTCTCCCAACTAAGCTACTAACCCTTGTTCACCCCTGCAGGCAGGAGCATTTCAAGCCTACGCCTTTCATTCAAGGTCGGCGAGAATGGCTTTCTGAATCTCAAAGAGGTCGACTAGTCCACCTTCGGCAGAATCCATGAGTTCATTGAATTGTTTTCGGGAGTAAGTCGCTTCTTCACCAGTAGCTTGAATTTCGACAAAACTACCATCTGATATACCAACTACATTCATGTCGACATCCGCATTTGAGTCGAGGATATAGTCTAGGTCGAGGTATACATCTCCATCGACTAGTCCTACTGAAATAGCAGCGAGGTCATGAGGCATAACCGCTTTCTCATGCGCTTCTATTTCGGTTGGCGATAGCTTTGGTGCTTCCCAGCCAGCTTCTAATTGATCACGATTAGGGCGCAGATCTGCAGGCAAGCAAGTTCCTGAAATAATCAAGCGACGCACAGCCAATCGCAGTGCGATATTAGCGGCGGTAATCGAGGCGCAGCGTGTGCCACCATCGGCATTGAGGATGTCACAGTCGACTGTTAGAGCGATTGGACCGAGTTCTTCGAGATCGATTGCACCACGTAACGAGCGAGCGACCAAGCGCTCGATTTCTTGTGTTCTTCCCTTAGCACCGTTGCGTTCTCGGCGGAAGCGAGAATCAGTCGATGCGGGAAGTAGGCTGTATTCAGCGTGAACCCAGCCCTTTGAAGCATCTCTTGGAAACCAGCCTGGAAGGCGGTCTGCTTTGGTTACACATGCCATGACTACGGTTTCACCTTGACGATATAGGATACTTGCTAGTGCATTTGGGGTGAAGTCGATTTCTACTTCGACACCACGCATCTCGTCATTTCCTCGGTCGCTTTCGATGCCGGACTTGAATTTGGCCATGCCTGTTGCCCGAACCTCCTCTTCATCAAACTTCCCCGCTGGCACAAATTGAAATGATACCGGTTAATGGCCGTGATATGACTGAAGTGGCCATCTGTGCAGTTGCCCGAACACCTATTGGTAAATTCCGTGGGTCATATGCTGGATATAGTGCGGTTGAACTCGGTATCTTCACTGTTGAAGAACTGTTGAATCGAGCGGGATTAGCGGCAGGTTCTGGTTTAGTCGATGAGGTGATATTTGGTCAAGTATTGCAAGCAGGTGCTGGCCAAGCTCCTGCAAGACAGGTCGCATTGGGAGCCGGTTTGCCAGATTCAACCCCCGCAGTAACCATCAACAAGGTATGTGGTTCTTCACTCAAAGCGGTGATGATGGCTGCAAATTCCATTCGAGCAGGAGAATACCGTTGTATCATTGCAGGTGGTATGGAGAGTATGACCAATGCCCCAAAAATGCAGTTGGAAAGAGATGGAGATCTGGTTAGTAGTATGATTCACGATGGGCTCTGGGATGTTTACAATGATGTGCATATGGGGAATACCGGTGAAGAGGTTTCATCCGAACACGATATTTCAAGAGAGTCTGCTGATGTTTTCGCATCCCGTTCACAACAAAGAGCAGCAACTGCGGAGAAAAATGGCTGGTTTGCTTGGGAATCATTCCCAGTAACTCTTCCAGATGGTAGTAAATTGACTTATGATGAGGGAGTCAGAGATGGTACTACTGCTGAGGGCCTTGGCGAGTTGAAGTCGGCATTCATCGCTGAAGGTCGTGTTACCGCTGGCAATGCATCTACTCTGAGCGATGGTGCTTCTGCAGTATTGGTTGTAGAAGCAAATTTTGCACGTCAACAAGGATGGGAAATAATCGCTTTAATCGAAGATTATTGTACTAGTGGATTAGCTCCTGTGCAAGTGATGAGTGCCCCGATTCCAGCTGTGAATATGCTTTTGGAACGCAATGATTTAACCGTCGAACAAGTCGATATCTTTGAGCACAATGAGGCTTTTGCAGCAGCATCTTGTGCCGTGGCCAAGAAAGTTGGTATTCCCGCTGAGAAGTTCAATCTACATGGCGGAGCAGTAGCCCTTGGCCACCCTCTTGGCAGTAGTGGTAGTCGTTGTCTGATAACCATGCTTGGAGTTATGCGTCGAGTCGAAGCCAGCAATGGGATCGTAACTCTTTGTTTAGGCGGCGGTAACGCTGTAGCAATGTTAGTCAAACGCGTTTGAGGTGGATACGAACAACCATTGCATCACCGCGGTGCAAGTCCGACTCGTCAAGAGTAGTCTCGGTAACCTCCGCTTGAATCACCTTCATATGAGGTGCTGCTGGGCCTGTTAATTCTGCGATAACCTCATCGAGGTCAAAGAGTAAGTCGAGATTTTTTGGTCCACCACTGGAGCGACTCATCTGACTCTTGTGATATCCTTCCATGACGAAATGACCTCCTACGCGTAATGAGTGGAGAATACGTGGCATGTGTCTCGACCTTATTTCCGGTGAGGTGTGAAACCATGAACAAGCAATAAGGTCACATTTTGATAATTGTACATCGACGAGATCTTTGACGTGGTAACTAACTTTGACATCATGTTCATCGGCCAACATTTTGCACTTTGCTGCACCCATTGCTGCATAGTCAAAAACCTGACAATTCCAACCCAAAGTGGCTGCCCATACCGCATTTCTTCCTTCACCATCGGCAGCAAACCAGGCCTCTCCTGGCTCCAATTCGGTGATAATTTGCTTTAGGTATTCATTTGCCTCTTTACCATAAGCCCAATCATCTTGTGCAAATCTAAGATTCCATCTATCCTTCATCACTCATCCCTCACTTTAATCAGTCCATGGTCTTCAAGCACTTCGACATCCCCGGGAATAATCCCAAGAATATCATCGGTTGAGATTCCAGTTGCATGCCAGATGTTATTGGCGAATGTCTCCTTCTTCATACGCCCTGGCGAAATGATGGCATGACGAGAACAGAGTGTGCGGATTTGTTCGACGGTTGAAGCCAATATCAGAGGTATCCCATTTATCGCCACTAAACCAACACCAAGTTTGAGATCGATATCCTTGTACCAAGTTCTCTCACCTCGTACCACGAATGCTCCTCTGCCCAAACTCTCTCCGGTTTCAGCCTGCTTTGAAACCTGACTTGGCTTTACCCAAAAGACGGTGCCATGTGCTCCGCCAGCATTCCATGAACGTGACCATGCCAATGCCATAGTTGCGGCTTGAAGAGTACTTTCATCGTCGAGTTCCGAATCGATTTTGTCAACCAAACGGAATGCAGGTACTCCTTTGGGAATATGTGCTGGCGGTCGCTCATCGACTACAAAACCGGTCGACAATTTCAGAGCACAAGATGGGGCGCCATGAATATCTGCATGCAGATATCTATCTCCCATCTTGAGATGCTTTTTGACGATTGCATCATTTCCTTTGGCATCCTTACCACCGATCATCAAATTTCCTCCTGGTAGAATAGACCAGCGATGATTCTCAAACCATAATCTACGTGAACGTTTGATACGAGCTAATTGGCCGCTCGCTTCCTTCTTCGCTTGTTTTTTGCGCGCACTCGAAAGAGCAGATTTCGTATCCTCTAGGGCTGTCACACCACCAGAAATCTTGTTTTTCTGTTTGCGGCCAACTGTGAAATAGCGACTCGCATTCTGGTGTACTGAATCGTCTAAATAGAGGGTGACTTTGATATCTGGCTTGCCGTTTTCATCGGGCAAAAACGCTTGCATACTTCTCTTTGAGGCATCGATTGATGCAATCCATTCTATGTCTTTGACCATCTTTCCAACCACAGAAAATCCTTGTCCCGCAATAGCTTGATTTACCTGATTTAGTAAATTGTCGACATGAACCCATTCATTTTGAATCGTATGTCCTAAGGATTGCTGGCCTTCACCCTTTACATCGAACCCGGAAAGTGCTTTTTCCTGTTGTGCCAATCTTCTTTCCAACCTTTCGACTTCGGTAGAATGACCGCGTCCCGGTGCGGCCACATCGAGTAATTCCTCCTCTCTTCGCGCTAGTGCAGCCGAGTCAAGCCCACCTTTCCAAGCATCGATTGCAGCCGAGAAAGTGGCGAATCGGAAGACGTTTTCTTCAAGTCCCAACGGCATTTTGATCGGCCACACAGCATTGCAGTTCTTTTCAATAAATTCGTCTCTATCAACCGATGGAATTTCTAAATTTAGTTCAGTAGTAGATTTGAGGTGAGCAAAGCCTCCATCTTCGGTAGAACTGAGTATTTTTGTTAAACTGAGGTGGATTGGTGCTGCGGCGACATCCTGCGGCGCTGCTTTACCATCGAATTCACAATCAGCAATCACAGCTTTCGCCAACGAACCGCCAAGAACCTCTTTCGTACCAAGTGTAGCGACGAGGTTTTTCTCAGAATTTGCTAGGATTTGTGAAATATCTTTTACCGTTAATTCATGAGGATCTCTAGAAGCAGGAGGTGGCATGTAAATGTGGCCCTTCTTGAGGGTACGGTCGGCGTATGTTGCATGAGTAAGTGGTTGAATTATCATGCCGTCTTCTTGGCAAAGAATTAGATTACCATCACGAAACATTTCGACATAAAGATGGATTATTCCATGCTTGCCATCAAAAGTTAGTCGAGCTACACGGTCAAATCCGATTTGTTCAATAGATTCTAGTCTGGCATTAGCGAGATTTTTCCGTAATAACATTGCGAATTGACCAGGGTTCATTGGCATAGGTCGTTCACGTTGGCTAGTGTAGATGCGCTGCCCCCTGACCATGACTAAATCGAAATTGTCAGCACCGCGCGGATTCATTCGTAACACGATTTGTTCGTAGTGTGGTTGATAGCATTTCTTGACTCTAGCGCCGATGAGATGGTTCAATTCAGTACAGATGGCTCTGATATCGATAGAACTCATAGATTCCTTCATGAAATCACCCAACCAAGTTTATTCTGTGCAACCTTTTGTTCTCTTTCCAACGCTAAGAGGTGAGCAAGAGTCTGATCTTCTGCTAGAATGGGGTGCGCATCCGGTGTGTCAGAATAGGCATCTATAGCAATATCTGCTGTGGAATTATGACGAGAAGTTGCAGCGAGAACCCTTTGGTGGCGTTTTCTTCGATGAGTGATATAATACTCCAATTTCTCTAGGGGGAGAGGGATGACCGGTCCATGGCTAGGGAATATCAAATGAGGTTTTAGATCACTCAATCGACGTAATTGCTCGAGGTACATATTCATGTCGCCATCACTTGGAGGGATGAGAATCGTCCCGATTCCTGCGACCATATCACCGGCGATTAAACCGGATTCGGAAAATAGACAAAGATGACCAGTACAATGACCGGGCGTGTCGAGTACCTGCCATTGCTGACTTCCTAATTGCAAGATTTCGCCATCCACAAGGATACGATCACATGGAATTGCTGTAGCTGTTTCTTTCGATGCCCAAATCGGAACGGGGAAAGTCTGCTTCAATAACTCGACATCACCAAGATGGTCCAAATGACGGTGGGTGAACATCATGGCTACCAACTCACCTTGATGACGTCCAACGGCTATGAGTAGTTCTTTGATTGCCTTTTCCGACCTGCAGGCAGGATCTACTAGGATGAAATCACCTTCAGGGTCGCCAACAAGATAGGAATTGGTGTGGTCAGCAGGAGGTAAGGTGGCGGTTGGAACCGGGACGACTTCGACACCATGGGCGAAGAGAATCGAATTTCTTCCAGGCATCCGGTTTTCCAAATCGAGTGCCACTGCATTCATGTCATCAGCATTATTTTCTAGACAACGTGCAACTTCTATCAATAGACTAACCACCGGTGGTGCTACTTTAATCGAGTTACATTTCCATTCTGCGATGAGATTTTTTGGCTTGACCCATCTGGCATCGACGAACTCGGTTTGACCACTTAGTGAAAAATCTGCTACAACATCACCCGCATGGATATGCAGGAATGAGTTTTCAAAACGCATTGGACCAAAAGGCGGTGTCGTTCGCTTAGATATCAAGCGTACCCCTTCATTATCACAGGGTATTTCGCCAGAGCTGACTAGTCTTAGCCAATTATTTTTGTCGGCAACTACCTGCATTCTATTTCCCTCATCTACCGCCACGAGTTTACCATTCTTTGGCGCTAGGCCTAATTCCTCGACCAATTCTCTAAACATCGCAGCTTGAGCCAGATTTAGATGTGGCAATTGCTCGACAGATTCTCTATCACAACTTGCTATGCCGCCGCCGGGAAAAGCCCAGTATTCTGGGAATGCTGGCATGGTTTCAGCTCGCCTGCCCAATAGAACTTCGACTCCCTCTCTACCATCTCTGGTAACCATTAATGTGGCTGAAGGACGGGGTGCTCTTCGCTCAAGATTACCAAGCGAAAGACCGGCTGGAACTTCGCTCATGGAAGTGGGATGTCACCATTGGTTTCAAGACATATGCCTATATCGGTGTATGATGGTCACCATTGAGGAGGATCTTGAACAGTTGGCTGCGGCCTTAAGATCGGGAATAGACCCTTTTCCTCCAAGTAAACCAAAGAGGTCACTTGGTAGAATGGCCATAGCATCTTTTATGATAATTTTAATGCTCAGTTGGGTTTCAAAGTTGTTGATGCGTTTTCTTTGATCAACCAAAGGACTATTATAGATACATATTATTCGCTACATCAGGCAACTGAGGGGTAATACTTTCAGGTCAACCTAAAGATGTGATTAAATGATGGACACAATACTTGCCAAGATGAACCAAGCCCTCGGGTTTGAGTTGAGAGCGATAAATATGTATGCACACTACGCCGCTAACGTGAAGGGTATTCATAGAATGCAACTTGCTCCATTATTCGAACAAGAGGTTGCCGAATCTATTGCACATGCAAATCTCGTCAGAGCAGCGATAGTCAAACTCGGTGGAATTTGTGTAACAGAACGTGATCCTTTGCCGATTGTTCATACCAATTCTTACCTAGAAATGCTCGAATGTTCATTGAGCACGGAAATGGGTGCGAGCCAGGTTTATCGCGAAGTGTTGGATTTAGTAGAAAAATTAGGTGATAGAGAACTATACGACTCCTTTGAATCCATCTACTTCAGTGAGTTGCGCAGTGTCGAAGAGATGAGGATGCTTATCGACTGAAGCCGCTAGGCTCTGCTATAGGCAGGTCTAGTTTTGAATATCGTTGTCTGCACGCAAAGTTTTCCCCGCTTCAGGGGAGATGTGAATGCACCATTTATTTTCAATTTAGCCAAAGCACTCGCTAAAGATGAAAAAATCACTATCATAGCACCACATCATGCATCTAGTGCAGAATACGAGGAATGGGAAGACATCCCCATACATAGATTCCGTTATGCGTCGGATAAGCGCGAGGTTATGGCCTATACTGGTTCAATGCATAAGGTCGCGCTAAAACCATGGAATTGGTTACTTTCTTGGTCGTTTTTGCGCAATGCTAGCAAGGCAATACGCGTAGAGTCTGCGAAGATTTCAGCCGATGTACTCTATGCTCATTGGATTCTGCCAAGTGGAATGTTCACAGCTAAGGCTCGGAAGGGAGAGAAATTAGTAATTCATGTTCACGGTACAGATTTTAATCTGATGCGTAAGAGTCGTTTATTACGGAGAATCTCGATTGGAATATTGCGCAAAGCCGATGGAATAATCTGTGTTTCCAATGAACAAGAGCAAGTAATCAAACGGCTGGTAAATTGTCCGGTTACGGTTGAATCGATGGGGGTTGATCTCTCTTTATTCAATGCAAAACCCAAAGAGGAGTTCAACAAAAAAGTACTTTTCGTTGGCCGAATCACTCAAGCCAAAGGTGTTGACCACATTGTTGCAGCAGCACGAATAATGCCTGATTGGAACTTCACAATTGTTGGTGACGGGCCATATTTGCCTGAATTAAAAGAAGGCGCAGCAGGATTGCTAAATATGGCTTTTTCAGGTGCTGTCGCTAACCATGAATTGCCAAAATATTACCATGAAGCAGACCTATTCCTTTTGCCTTCACAACGCGAGGGGATGCCCGTCTCTATAATCGAGTCATTAGCTTGTGGCACCCCGGTAATCGCCACCGATGTCGGTCAAATTTCAGAGTTGATAATCAATGGCGAAAACGGCCAATTGATTGATGAATCTGCTGAATCCATAGAGGTGGCATTGAATTCGATTGCCACCCAAGGCACCTGGCAGCAGATGAGTCGTAATGCTGCAGGCAGTGTTAGTGACCGTGATATGAATGAGGTTGCAAAACGCATAAGTTCCTTTATGGAGGGTTTACTATGACTGGTAAAAAAACTCTTAGCCAACTCTTGGCAGTAGCAATAATAATTATTGCATTTGCATTTGTTGCTCGTGATCTCCATTCAAGTTGGGATTCTCTAGCCGATACAATCTCCTCCCCAAGTCTTTCATTTTGGGCTGGTTGTGCATTGATATTGTCGATGATGGCCTTATGGCCAGCGATTTGGATAGTCATCATGCGAGGTTGTGGGGCAAAAATGCCTAGCAAGAGTGCATATGCTATTTGGTGGGTAAGTAATCTTGGCAAATATGTGCCTGGGAAAGTGACACTTATCGCTGGCAGAGCATGGCTTGCTCGCCGCTGGGGTCCACAGGTTGTATTGGAGTCATTTGCTTGGGAATTTATTCTCAGTATCTCTTCAGCACTAATCGCGGGAAGTCTCTTTCTTCTCTACAATGATAGTATTTATGAGACTATTATTTTAGGCGCAGCATTAGTTAGCCTCTTCCCACTTATATCGCCTGATTTACTACAGAAAGTATTGAGAAAACCCATCGCTTTGCTTGGTAGAGGTAAGTGGGATGCACCAGTAGCAATGAATCGTAAAACGTATTTACAAGCGTTGTTGATGCTGGTAGCAGGTTGGATAGGATGGGGTGTCGCTCATCAATTATTATTATCTGGAATCGGTATAGAGGTTGATTTGATTGTATTGATTTCGGTCTTCAGTCTGGCATGGGCAATCGGTTTCGCCATCATAATTCTCCCGGCAGGACTCGGTGCTAGAGAAGGTGCACTTACACAATTGATGGCCCCTCTGGCTGCAGCGGGAGTAGGTGCGATATTGGCATTAATTTCCAGACTTGTTAGCATCATAGCCGAATTAATCGCTTTTGCAATCGGCTCTTCAATCTATGCTACACTTTCATTGGAAGAGGAATAATCAGATTTCGTCACCGAGCAGATCAAGTCTTCGATTCTGCCTTGAGCGGTATACAAATGACTCTCCGAGTAGTCCAAGCATGAATAATTGAATGCCAACGGTGATCAACAAAACACCTAGCATAAGCAATGGTCTCTCGCCAATACCTTCACCATAAGCATATTTCAAAGCGACAAGATAGGTGCAGATTGCGAAACCTACTGCCGAAAAGAATCCACCAATTCTACCGAAGAGATGTAGTGGTCTTTCCATAAATGAGAATAGGAAGCCAACCGTCATCAAATCGAATAACCCTCTGAGCAATCTCTTGTTTCCATACTTCGATTTTCCGTGAACCCGTGGCCTGTGATCTACTGGTATTTCCGTGATTCTCCCACCACGTATCGCTCCCAATACCGGGGTGTAGCGGTGCATATCGCCATACAGGTCAAGTGAACGGGCTAATTCCGTGTCATATGCTTTGAAACCACAATTCATGTCGTGTAAGTCTACACCAGCAATCTTTCTTGACAAGGCATTGTAAATCTTACTCGGCCAGCGTTTGACAATACCGTCTTTACGTTTTGCGCGCCAGCCGCAAACCATCTCGTATCCCTCGTCCATTTTGGCGAGGAACCTTTCGATTTCTTTGGGGTCGTCTTGTAAATCACCATCCATGGTGATGCTGACTTTTCCTTTAGCGATTTCAAAGGCGGCTGCAAGAGCGATTGCCTTGCCTTGATTTCTTTTGAATTTCAGAATTCTAATCATCGGATGAATCTCTCTTTGAGCAAGTATTTTCTCAACAGTAGTATCGCTACTACCGTCATCGACGAATAGTATTTCGAATGTTTTTCCAGCCATCGCTTCAACGATTTCTGTGACTAGAGGTACAATATTTTCCTCTTCATTAAGCACAGGAATGACGACGCTAACCGCTACATCCTCGGCACTGTCCCCTGTGGTCATCATTTGACCTCCTTAGGCTCGTGAATAAGACATTATCTCATAAGTTGAGTAGTCCGAGCACGGATTGGTGGCAAGAATGGAGGGCGGTAATTTATTTGCTAAGGCCGACCTTTTACTCGATAAGATACTAAAATGGGTCGACGAAACTCCAAAGAGTAGAATTTTGTTGACTTTACTAATGGTCAATTTTTTGGCAGTAATGCCGATTATCGCTGGCTATATCATTTCGCCAAATCCTGATCATGAATCAAATACAGATCTCGATATATTTAGAGATAGAGCTGGAACAATTCTCGATGGTGATTTACTTTACCGCGATACAGATAATGTCACACTGACTCCACCAGTAATAAATTATCTACTCACTCCACCGATGATTCTCGGCGATGACATTATCGTTTGGCAATTATGGTTTACTGGGTTCACTTTTCTCACTAGTGGGCTAATGTTTCTGATGATTTCTTCACTTGCAAACAATAGGGTTGGATTTACCGCTGCGTTGTTTTATCAAAGTAGTCCCTTTGCAGTCTATACTACTGCTGCTATGGTTCAAGATGATACAATAATACCACTTTTCCTATTATTTATCATGGCTATGATAATCAAGAAGTTGTGGTATAAAGCCGCTCTTTTCGCAGGAATCGGAACCATGACCAAATTATTCCCGGCTTTGGTAGCCCCGCTGATATTCTTTGATAGCAATGATTGGAAAACTCGCTTTAGAATTGTTGGCCTCGGTATTGGCAGTGCTTTCCTCATTTGTCTGCCCTTCTTGATATTTGCAGGCGATGAATTCATTCCCTTCCTCGAGTTCTATCTATTGGGTAAGGAACCTGTGGGGATTACCGGCCTTGAAGAGGATATTGCAATCGCACGCGGTATGTCGATGTGGGCATTCTTGGCTAGGGTCAATCTGGTTGTGCCAACCGGTTTATTACACGGCTTATTCATCCTCAGTATAATCGGTATTTGGACGATGGTTGGTAAAGGGAATCTGGATTCAATCCGTGGTTTCAGTCTCTGTATTCTTGCGATTTTTATCCTTTATTCCAAACTTCATTATGGCTATCATCTGATGTTATTGGTTGCACTGATACCATGGTCGATGCATGATTACCGCCGTATTCTTGGATTATTTATGGCGGCATTGGTGGCGAGAATTGTACATCTTGAATGGCGCGATTACCTCAATCTACCAGGCGGTGAGTTGATTCCACTTCTATTGGCCATCGGACTATGGCTTTACTGGATATGGTGGGCAAGAGTTCTCATCAACGGTCCTAGTTTTTCCGAGCAATGGAGCGAAGAAGCCAGTGCAAAAGGTATGAAGGTCGTGCTCGTGAGTTCGGCTCTTTTCTTCTGCCTGATATTCGTCGTCAGATTGATAATTCAAATCTAAGATTTACGTCCAGTGATAACCAGAGTGCCAGGGAAATCTGCACTAGGGTTAGCTCGCCAACTTGTGATATCGATAAAGCCAGCATTTTTCCATAGAGCAAGCCATTCTTCTTCACTGTGCAAAGTCATATGCACATCCAACAACCCAGGCCATTCATGGCTTCTCTTGTGCTCTGCATAGAAATCGATACCGAAAACAACTAGCCCACCACTATTCAGCCAGTGGTTGTGAATGATATTCAGCATCTGTGCTGGATCATGTAAATAATAGATAAATTCCATTGAGTGAATCACATCGACCTTTTCTTCCAGTTGGTATTCTGGCAATACCACGAGACGATAATCCCCTTCAGCATCGATGTTTTTGGCTTTGGCAATCATCGCCTCTGCACCATCAATACCAATTGCGTGAGTGCAGTTGGGAAAGTCGGATAATTTCCGAACAACCCAACCATTACCACAACCTATGTCGATTGCGGTGAATGAATCTGTGCGCTTTTGGGCAATAAATTCAAGCATTTCTGTTACTGCAGCCGCATGGCCTTTTTCCATTCCTTCGTCCTTGCCAATAATCGCCCAATTGTCGAAAACCTCGGTTGCATCCTTCATGGAATCATCCTCACATGACAGTCGTCTAGTTGGAGATAAATAGTCTCTCTCGGATTTGAACCGAGGTCGGCGGGACCAGAACCCACCATGATGGACCGCTACACTAAGAGACTGACAGATAGGCCAGTAGCCTCTCATTCTTCAAGTCAGCGGTAGAAGCGGTAGCCAGAATACTTCTCAGCGAATTATCGTCTGACAGAAGATGAAATCTCCAGTCTCTGAACGGAATACGAAACCAGAACCAGTGGGGGCCCAGTTCTCGCTTAACTTGACTTTTACTTTATCTGCAAGAGATTTAGGGGATCTGGCAGAGATGAGATCATAGTCGAGTTCAATCTCAATTGCAGCAGATTTGGTTAAAGATTGAGTGAATACAATCATTGTCTTATCATTGAGGTAGGTTGAGGCTCCTCCGATTGGTTGCCAGCCAGCATCGATGAGAGTCTTGGTTCTCCTTTTGATAGATGAAATTGATTTTCCAGTTTCCATTATGTAATCAGTTACTTCTGAATCTTTGGCGTCCCCACCATCTTCGGTCATGCCACCACCCTGAGAACTGCTATTATTGAAATCTTTGCTGATAATTTATTTACTTGACAACACAATTATCACCCATCTTAATTCAGTGGTTAATTATAATTTTAATCAAAAAACCAAGCTTTAACAGTATAAATTGCTTATCGGTGACAAGCGATTTCTTATTCAGCCAAGGAAGCCAGCGATTATTCCGTCGAGTGCTTCCTTGCTTGGTCTTAGAACGTCCTCTTGTAAATCTATCAATGGTGTATCCACCATTTCAAGGTCCTCATGCAAGGCAGGTTTACTGCCGTCGAAGTATAACAGGCCAGTGACGTGGTTTGCAGCAACTTCTGCTTCGTGAAGGGCAGTAAGTGCAGCCATTGTATCACTGGGGTCGTGCTCTTCGCTGATAGTTTCAAGGCGAATGGTCGAGCCATCGTGTAAGGTGATATCTCGATAGTGCCCTGAGGGAACTTCTACTTCCTCAACCGGATTGAAGTGAGCGATATAGCCCAAAGTGTGTAACTCGACATCGTTTTCTTTTACGTAGCCATATGAGCGCATTGATTCATCGTTATTATTGAAAGTAACACAGGGGGATATAACGTCGATTAAAGCAAATCCTTTGTGAGACATAGCCGCCCTGATCAAAGATGCCAATTGCTTTTTTGCACCACTAAATGATCTAGCGACAAAAGAACAGCCGAGGTTTATGGCCATGGCGCACATGTCGATAGGTTGGGTTTCGTTGGTTATGCCCTTCTTTTTCTTGCTACCTTTGCTAGCAGTTGCAGAATATTGTCCCTTAGTCAAACCGTATACTCCGTTATTCTCGATGATGTAAACCATGTCGACATTTCGGCGAATAGCGTGGATGAATTGGCCAATTCCAATACTGGCTGAATCACCGTCACCTGAAACTCCGAGGTAAAGTAAATCTTTGTTGGCTACGTTAGCGCCGGTAGTGACACTTGGCATCCTGCCGTGGACAGTGTTGAACCCATGGGATTGGGAGAGGTAATATGCGGGGGTTTTCGATGAGCAACCGATTCCAGACATCTTAGCGATACGATGTGGTTCAATACCATTTTCCCAAGCAGCATTGATGATGACCGCTGATACTTGGTCGTGTCCACAGCCGGGGCACAGTGACGATTTACCACCTGAATAACTATCCTTTGGCTCGTTTATCACATTGAGTTTAACCGCTCTTACAGGTTTATCACTCATACTCCCACCTCCTCTAAAACGTTGAGAATCATATCGGCATATTGAGTCGCTCTCGGGGGCAGTCCATCGCTGTAGGCTACGCTGTGAATCCGTGTCAATAATTCAGTCGGCATCTCTTTGCGCATAATACCATTCAGTTGCCCATCTCGGTTGACCTCGAGGACGATGATGGTCTCATGGCGTTCCATGAATTCCTTTACCTCGCTGTGTAAAGGCAAGGCTCTCACCCTACATTGGCTGACCTTGCGGCCGGTCTCTTCTAAGATGTCGTCGATTTCTTGGATGATGTTTTCCATTGAGCCATAATAAACAATACCGACTTCACACTCTTCCTCCTCACGGAAAAGAGGAACTGGCAGATTATCAGCTGAATTCATGATTTTGCGCTTTAGGCGAGCCATCAATTTGAAGTAAACATCAGGCTTCTCACTGTAAGTACCATCTTCATCATGTCCTGTACCGCGATACAGAATTGGGTCCAAACCACTACCTGGTAAGGTACGGTAAGGGATACCATCGCCGTCAACATCGCGGTAGCGTCCATAGTTCTCGATCGCGTCCATCTGTTTTTTGGTCAGCAAAACCTTTCCTCTATCCATTGGTGTATCAGGGTATTCAAAGCCCTTGCAAGCCCATCGATTCATCCCTAGGTCGAGATCACTAAAACCCATCACTGGGGTTTGATAGCGTTCACTGACATCAAATGCTTTCCATCCGAATTCAAAACATTCTTCGACGGTTCCTGGAATTAGAACAATGTGGAGTGTGTCTCCATGACTACTCTCATAGAGCATTGTTAGGTCTCCTTGTTGGGTTCTGGTCGGCAAACCTGTCGAAGGACCGACTCTGTTAACATCCCAGAATACGCAGGGTATCTCGGCAAAATACGATAGTCCAATAAATTCCTGCATTAGAGAAATACCCGGGCCACTTGTTGCAGTCATTGCACGAGCACCAGCCCATCCGGCACCGATTATCATTCCGGCAGCAGCGAGTTCGTCTTCAGCTTGGATGATTGCATATGTGGCCTTTCCATCCTTGTCTCGTAATTCAGGTAACCAATTGATGATCCCTTCAGCCACAGACGAGGACGGTGTAATCGGATACCATGCCAATACCTGAATTCCACCAAAAATCGATCCCAGAGCTAATGCTTCATTCCCTTCGATGAAGAATTCATCACCTTCAGACTCTCTTGATTCAACGAGGTAAGGGTCGATTTTGGTCAGATTTTCCCGTGCATATTCGCGCCCTAATCGGGCAGCCTCTGCATTGAGTTCAATCGCTTTGGCCTTTCCACCGAATTGTTTTGAAATGGCCTCATTAAGAACTTCCTGATCAATGTCTAATAATTCAGCAATTACGCCGACATAGATGACATTAGCAACCATTCTCGCCAGTTTTGCATTAAGTGTTCGCGCTATTTTAGTCATTGGTACTGGATATGAGATCACATCCTCCCTTGTCATTGGCATCTTGCTATCGGTATTCCAAATGACTACTGTCCCGGGATCTAGCGCTGCAAGGTCTTCCTCCCATGTATCCTTGTTGAACAGAACTTGAATGTGAGTGAAGTTTCCAGGTGCTTGATAACCATTATCGGAGACACGAATAATGTACCAAGTTGGTAATCCTGAGATATTAGACGGGAATAGATTTTTGCCACTGGATGGAATTCCCATGTCGAAAAACGATTGTAGTAATATTAGATTTGCAGATTGTGATCCGGTTCCGTTCGCAGTTGCGATATTGATACAGAAATCATTGACGATATTGCTCATACTTTTCAGACTCCAACGCCTTGTGCCCATAGGGCACGGGCCATTAGAGTTGGTGAAACGGAATCGCTCTTTGAATGTATTGTAGTCGACATTATCGCATCGAGGCAAGAGTAGTGCTCAAAAACTATGCGATTCTCGGCGGAGCATGGCCGGAACAGATAAAGAGAGTATTACCAAATCTCGCGCTGAGGCATGGGATAAGGCCGAGAAATTACTCAAGAAAGGAAACCCAGAATCTGCCTTGGAAGCATTGAGAGCAATCGACGGCAAAGGTGAGCATCCTACAACTCTTCGCTTAGCCGGCAATGCAATATGGGACATGGCCAAGGAATCTGGCTCAAAAAGTGATTACCGACGCGCTGCTGGTTTACTCGATGAGGCAGTAAAATTGAATCCACGCGATAAAGCATGCGGCTCGGTTTACAATAATTTACGTAATGAAATGCAGGATAAGGGTATTTCTGAGACTTTAATGCCGAAACTAATGATTGGTGGAGCTCCTACTCCTTTTGGCTTGATAGCAATTGTTGGCGGAGCATTACTCATACTTGCTTTAGCAAAAGTACTAACTGATACCACAGCAGTTAAACTAAATGGTGATGTGATGATGGAGGTTTCTTGGACCGATACCGCTGGAGTTGATCACAATGGGAAAATATGGATTTCACTCGATGATAGCAGCACCCCGATGCATGCCGAGAGTTTCCGAGAAAACGTAAATGCAAATCGGTATGACGGCGTAATTTTCCATCGCGTCATCAACGATTTCATGATTCAAAGTGGCGATTTCGAGAACAATGATGGATCTGGTGGGCACGCTGGTGCCTTTTTCGGTTATTGCTCTAGCAATCCTAGTGTCGCAAGTGACGAGTGTAAAGACGATGAGACTCAATGGGTAATTCCTGCAGAATTCGGTAATACTCACGACCCAGGAGTTCTTGCCGCAGCACGTTCTTCCAATGAGAACTCGGCTGGAAGTCAATTCTATCTGGTCGACTCCACCGGTGCTTACAGTCTCGATGGTCAATATACCGCATTCGGTATGGCATACCAAGGGGAAATCGATGGTAAAAGCACCACTGGTATCGATGTAATCGATCAAATATCTCAAGTTTCTTGTGGTGGTAGCGGTCAAGCATGCGCCAGTGGCAACGAAGGACCCACATACCCAGTTACAGTCGTCAGTGCTTCACTTCTTACCGAAGAAGCATCATGGTGGCAATTCTGGTGATTACTGGGCCAAATTGATAGACGGGTGACCATTCGCCCGCATCATGGCGGAAGATTACTTTGCATCGAAGAGAGATTTCGACAAAGGCGGTAGTTTCCACGCGATTTCTGCACTCGACGAATCAGGTCATGATACCTCCGCTTTACCCTATTCGATTAGGGTATTACTCGAAGGTGCTTTACGAAACTGCGATGGCTTTCTCGTCACTAAAGACGACGTCCTTTCCATTGCACAATGGCAAGCGGATGGCGATAGAAGCGAGATACCTTTTATTCCCAGTCGTGTGATCTTACAGGATTTTACAGGTGTTCCTGCAGTAGTTGATTTGGCGGCACTACGAGATGCTATGGTTGAGATGGGCGGCGACCCAACCAAAGTCAATCCTCAAGTCCCAGTAGATTTGGTAATCGATCATTCGGTTCAAGTTGATGTATCCGGCAGCAATGCTTCGGCTTTAGATTTGAATTTAGATATCGAATACCACCGCAATATGGAACGTTATCGTTTCCTCAAATGGGGCCAAGAGTCCTTGGAAAACTTCCGTGCAGTCCCACCATCGCGTGGAATTGTCCATCAGGTTAATCTCGAGTGGATAGCCACTGTAGTTCGTCAGGAAAATGGCGTCTGGTTGCCCGATACACTGGTCGGAACCGATTCTCATACCACTATGATAAATGGCCTGGGAGTTCTTGGATGGGGAGTTGGAGGAATCGAGGCTGAGGCAGTTATGCTTGGACAACCGATTTACATGCTCGCACCAGATGTGGTAGGGTTCCGTTTGGTCGGATCTTTGAACGCTGGTGTCACAGCAACCGATTTGACATTGCGAGTTGTCGAGATTTTAAGAGGGCATGGAGTAGTAGGTAATTTCGTTGAATTCTTTGGCCAAGGAATGTCTGCCTTGTCATTGCCAGATCGGGCTACAATCGCTAATATGGCTCCCGAATATGGCGCTACTTGTGGCTTCTTCCCAGTCGATGGGAAGACTCTTGATTATCTTCGTTTAACCGGCCGTGAAGAAGAAGCGATATCTGCGGTTGAGAGTTACTGTCGCACTCAGGGATTGTGGTATGACGCCAGTGCTCCAGAGAAGTCCTATAGTGCAGTTCTTGAATTGGACCTTGGTACGATAAAGCCTTCTTTAGCCGGGCCAAAACGTCCTCAGGATAGGGTCGATTTAACGCAGATGAAGAGTCATTTTAATCACACCCTAACTCACGAAACCGGTCATCAAGGACACGGTCTTTCACAAGATGATTTGTCAAATTCGGGTATGGTGGAAATCGGCGATGATATCTATGATCTCAATCATGGCGATGTGGTCATCGCCGCCATCACCAGTTGCACTAATACCAGTAATCCAGGGGTGATGTTAGCCGCAGGAATACTCGCTAGAAAAGCGGTTGCTAAAGGACTCAATGTCAAGCCTTGGGTCAAGACCTCCTTGGCGCCAGGAAGTCGGGTTGTTACCGAATATTATCGAGCGAACGGCTTCGATGAAGATCTAGCGTCTCTCGGTTTCAACAATGTTGGATATGGCTGTACTACCTGCATAGGGAACTCTGGACCTTTGGCAGAAGAAATCGAATCGGCTATTACTGATAATTCATTGATTGTCGGCTCAGTAATATCTGGTAACCGTAATTTCGAAGGTCGTGTACATCAGAATGTAAAAGCCTCTTATCTTGCAAGTCCACCCTTAGTTGTAGCATATGCTCTTGCTGGTACACTCGATATCGATCTCGATACCGATCCTCTCGGAAAAGATAATTCTGGCAATCCGGTAATGCTAACCGATATATGGCCAAGTGAGGATGAGATTGAAAAAGCATTGACAGTTATTACTCCAGAGATGTTTAACGAACGCTATTCTACAGTGATGCAAGAAGACAGATGGGATTCAATTAAGGCAGAGGATAGCCCACTTTACCAATGGCAGAATGATTCTACCTACATTCGTCTACCAACTTTCTTCCAAGGGCTATCGCCTGAAATCGGTCCCATACAAGCAATTGATGGGGCGAGAGTCTTGCTCAAACTGGGCGATTCAGTGACGACAGATCACATTTCACCAGCAGGGGCTTTTCCTGCTGATGGTCCTGCTGGTAAATGGTTACTCGAAAGAGGTGTGAAAGAAGGAGATTTCAATTCTTTTGGTAGCCGTAGAGGTAATCATGAGATTATGATGCGAGGCACATTTGCAAATGTCCGTATTAGAAATCAACTCGCACCGGATACCGAAGGGGGTTGGACGGTCAACCATGAGACTGGAGAGATTTGTAGTATCTTTGATGCAGCTATGGCTTCAAATTCGCCGATGATAGTTCTAGCAGGATCGCAATATGGTACAGGTTCGAGCCGAGATTGGGCTGCAAAGGGCACTCTCTTGCTTGGTGTTAAAGCGGTCATAGCGACTTCTTTTGAGCGCATTCACCGTTCGAATCTAGTGGGGATGGGAGTTTTGCCATTAACCTTCAAGGAAGGAGAAGATGCCGAAAGCCTTGGTCTGTCAGGTGAAGAAGTGTTTTCGATTCCAATCGATGACGACGTAGTTCCATTACAAATGATAAAAGTGACAGCGACCACCCCCGAAGGAAGAGAAATCATCTTTGAGGTTCAAGTGAGAATGGATACTCCAGTCGATGTAGAATATTATCGCAATGGTGGAATATTGCACACGGTCTTGAGAAAATTAGCTCAATGATACACGTCAAGTTGAAGTTAGAGCAGCCACAGGAGTGAACGATGCACGAATTGCGAGGCTATGTCAGATATCGCTTTCGTTCACCTGAGGACGAAGTTGACATCACTTTGGAAGGTGATTCGCAATGGGTCTCGGCCAAGGTTTCTGAACTCGGACTAAACAAAGTTGGCTGGACAATGCCGTTAGCAGTTGAGAGTCAAAGTCGCGGAAGTTCAAGTCTGTTATTTGGTAATAAAAACGGCGACCAAGGCCCACAAATACCTGCTCCTGACCCAAGCCGAATCCCAATTATTCGACGTTCAATTGGCGACTTAAATATTCACGCCGCCCTTGCTGAAAAAGGCGTGGAGCAATCCAGGCGGCCAGATGTAGATGAACTCAGGGACCTTCTAGAGCAAGTGGAAGAACCATTTCCGGCCCAAGGCCCTCTGGTAATAGATCCAATGTCCGAGGCTTGGCTCAAGGAGTTAATGCGCATCGCAGTTAGGCAATTTGGAGTTACTGCGCTGGCTTTTGAGACAATCGAACTCGCTGCAAGCGACTATCTAGGCGACCGGCAGGACTCGGAACTAGAAGCATGGTTGGAGTCGTTATTTAGAATGGGTAAATTGGTCAAGGTTCACGGCGGTGAAACAGATGGTTGGGGCCCTGCTCCACGCTGGTTAGCATCGTGATGGGAATATACCATACACTTCTTATTACCCGCTTACTGCGGTCGATTCAATAGTTGGATGAGGAGACATCTTCCCAAAGGCATTAAAGTGGAAGTGGGATTCGGAGAGACTAGTGAACACTATGTCGAGAAAGAATACAAACGGAGCAGCCCAAACGCGTGCAATCTCCCTGGTCTTGATAATGCTGATTTCAAGCCTCGCTGCATTAAATCTTGCCTCCGCCTCCACAACGAGGCAATACACAACCGAAAGAGACCCCCACGACGTCGCGCTGGGAGATTTTGATTGCGACGGCGATCTCGATATCGTCACCGCAAACGACCAAAGTTTGAAAATATCTGTACTTTGGAACGACGCTGGACACTTTTATGACCGGACGGATATCTGGACCTCAGCGAATACTTCTGAAGATGCAACATTCTCAGATCATTCAAATACTCAAAAGGTAGATGTTGGAGACTTCACCGGTGATGGGAATGACGACATTGTCATTTATGCACGTAATAGGCCTTTCAAGTCCGATGGCAATGGTGGTCTGCTTTTAGATAAGTTGGGCAATATTACCATAATCGGAAACGATGGTGGATGCGATTCATCTGGCTCACCCAAAGCTAACGCTAGGGGATTCTCAATCAGCGCACGATTCGATCAAGTTTGGGTTTGGGACTTAGCAGTTGGCGATGTTGACGAAGATGGTGATGATGACATTCTTGTTCTTGAACTACAAGCAGATATCAAGAAGCAGGTAGTTAAGACTTACTTGGCTCCAATTACCACTAACTCTCAACCTATTATTACACAACTAGGAGATTCAACAGCAAATGCCTATCGTGAAATAGAAGTTGGAGATTGGGGCGAAACGCAAGGAATAGGACAAACATGCACAGATAGTGATATCTGGCTCCAACGCAGCGCTGGTGTCGATTATCTGACAGGTGTCACGACCAATCCAGGTAAATCCGATAACATTACAGTAATCGAATTCGATTGCCTTACAAAAACATTCCCTCCTACGTATGCATTTTCAACCACACAACAAGCAGGCTCTCACGTTTACGCCCTCGGAGTAGATTTCGGAGGCATGGACATAGGTGATGTGGATGACAATGGAATTATCGATGTAGTCGCAATGAATGATGCCAATACTCAAAATGTCACTTATGCACTTAGAGATGAAACGACAGGCACTTATTCAAGTTCTCAGAATGTCTATTTCGGAGAATATATCGCATGGGAAGTGACCATTACCGATCTAAATGGTGATGGAGAACCAGATTTCCTTAACGCCTGTAAATTCGGTGCTGATGAATCGACAGACTCCACAGGTCAAACCTCTACCGTCTACTATCTGAATGAACCAACAAGTATCGCAGTTACTCTATCTGATGGCAGCGGTGGTCACATGGCTCCTTTGTACTATGGTGCTGCATCAAGGCCTGCTACAGCGATTGTCGGTCAACTCATCGGCGGAGCAAATAGTGCGCCAGACATCGTCTTAGCGCATGGTAATTATGCCCAAACAACTTGGAATGATAACTGGGGCTGGAACGGCGCATATGAGAGAATCGTAGTCGTCGAGATGGATAATACCGATTTGTCGGTTTCCGACATCGATTTTTCTCATACCGACAAATATATTGGTTCGATTGGCGAAGGAAGTAGAAGTGTGAATGTTACAGTTAGTAACGCAGGAATGGGCGTACTCAACGGCCAGGCTGATTTAGAAGTCACAATAAAAGAAGTCGATGAATCAGCATCTACTAATGAAACAGTATTCTCATCTGATTGGGATAACCCTGAAGACACTTCAGGCTGTAACGGGGGTTGTTCATGGCGTTTCGAATCCTATCATGGAAATCATCATTGGGCAGAGGAAACAACTCACAATACCGGTGTAACCGGAACTGGAAATAATGGAGCGGCAGCATCTGCTAATTCTAACAACCCTACTGATTTCATGTGGGACGGAACAATGGAAACCGATAGTAATGGTGACGATTGGTCTGGATATGGTGCTAATTGGGACGAAGGCATGGTCTTGGAGGATGTCGATTTGACTGGTTCCGATAGGGCTTGGATTTCAGCTGAATTATTCATGCATATGGGCTATGCTGCAACTACCTATAACGATGGACAAGGTGATATTTTAAGCGATGTCTGGGATGATATGGCTATGATAGAAGTACTCAGCGATAAAGGCGGATGGGATGTAATTTCCTGTTCATCCGAAGCTTACTTTGGTGGAGATTGCCCTTCAGGTGCTTCGATATGGGGCGGGTACGATAATGAACGTGTAAGAAACCAACAACTTGGAGGCAATGCTGAATCCATTTCTCAATACTGGACGCCTGGGCTCCAAGCACAGGGTTCTAATTATGGCTGGACAGATTTCTCAGAAAACGGAGTTGGCGCCTTTGACATTTCAACTTACGCAGGCTCAATAGTCGATATCCGCTTTAGATTCAAGAGTGGATTTACCGGTAGTAATTCAAATGATGATTCCAGTAGATGGTCCGGAAGAGATGGCTTTGCAGTTGATGACGTCAATATTTGGAAACAAGTAACAGCTTTTACCAGCAATGTTCAGACTCATCCTGCTCAGATTAATATGAATAACATGGCACCTAATGATGAATATACTACATCGATACAAGCAGATTTTGTCAATGGTTCCACCTATCGAATTTCGGCAACGCTCGATGGCTCATCATATGGTGATGAACAGCCCATAAATAACGAATTGATAGGTTATGTGACCGTGGAAAATTTGTATGATCCAGCCGTTATTGATTTCACTACCTTCCTCCCAGGTGACCTCTATCCCGAAGATAGGCTACCTCTCGAGGTCGAAGTTGAGAATTGGGGTAATTCCGCATTGGACTTTGAAGTGAAGGCTACTGTCTATAGTGCAATACCTACCGATGTATTCTGTGCAAATCCACCAGATACCTGTATCGAGCAATTTGAACCTCCAAAGCCAAACTCAGACGAGAAATACCGCTATTCAGATGACAATAATCAGAAAGGACAGATCTTTGATGAAGTTCAATGTAATAGCCAAGGCGATGAAATGGTTTTTGGAAGCAACGCCTATTGGTTTGGCCATCCTTGTGATACAGCTGGTAATGGCTATGGAGATGTTTGGGAAAATGAGTCTTTTACTATACCCGATGTTGACTTGAAATCTATGTCAGGTGATTTCGTAGCTTTGAATTTTGAATATTATGCAGATACCTATTATCAATGGGATTCTGAAGGTAATCTTTACACGCCTGGTGATTATTCTGCCATTACTTTAGATTGGGATAAGAACGGCGACAATTACGATGGTCAATTAGTTGGCCAATGGGTGGATTACAATAATGATGGAACCTGTAGAAACGATGATGACGGAGATGGTTTTGTAAATTCTTCTGAATCTATCGATCAGGCTGAAATCGACTTGATTGGCGATCAAAGAAATATAAATGGTGGTCAAGGAAACTTCCCTGTATTCTTCAATAGCGATGGCTTGGTAATGAGCCGCAGTATCGATTTAACACACATATATGTCTATAATACAACAGATGCAATATCTAACGAATGGGGCTATGACTGTCTGAGTCTTGAGGATTCTGTTGTAGATATCAAATTCCAATTCCAATCCAATGACGATGGTAAGAATGGTCAGAATAACGGTTTGAAAGGAATTGGTTTCGATAACATCTCACTGCAGGAATTCACATTCTCCAAAGATGCAGAATATAGTAAGATAGTAACAGCACTCGATGCTGATGAAACTCGGATTGTGGAAGTAGCTGAACATGATTTCTTTGAAGGTGTATACAAAATAGAAGTAGAAACAATATTCGATAATACCAATGCGGGAACATCGTGGTTTGGCCATGAAGAGATAAGTGAGGCCAACAATCTTAATTCGGTAATCTTCACTATCAAGAGTGTCGACCTTAAGCTGAGCAATCCGCCGGGATTGAAATGTCTTACTGAAAATATACACGTATGTGAATTACCTCGGGATAACGTTCTATCTCATGATTGGCAGATTTCTGCCCTTAATGGTGTACTTGAAGGTGAATATGATTTCTACATGACGGTTTACGATATGACTAATGGTGTAGAGAATCAATTCGTAGTCCTTAACCAGACTGGAGGGCAATCACGTATGCTAGAACCTCTAGAGAGAATAACTGTAACTTATACGCCTTGGAATGGTTTCCAAGATGGCAAGACGTACAATATTACATATTTCTCAATACTCGCTAATACCGGCGCAGTATCTGGTAATCTTTTAAGTTTCAAAGCAAAGTTTTCTGATAGAATTGATGTAGCAATTCTTGCGCAAGACGATAGCGTTAGAGCAGATAACATAAAACAGGACTTAGCAATTTTAGGAATGAGTTATACTCAGTTTGCAATCAATGATTGGAATAATTATCTCGAGAGCGGTTGGATCTCACATTATGACAAGGTGATTATGCCTTGGCAAACCGATGCGGATGCAAAGCCAACTATAGATGGTGGAATGGGATACTATGAGAAGTTAGGAACTTCTTCAAATAAGGCTGTATTAGAGGATTTTGCAAATGCTGGTGGAACTCTGCAAATACATCTTTCCTCTTCTACGAATTTCTATGATTATCAATCAAGTACCAGCAAGAGTTTATTGCCGTTCAACATGGAAATCCAACCGAGGACTACGGCTTCAACATATGTTACTGCCAATAATATGGAGATTGCAAACCCCTATCATCCACTGATTGGTAATTTGAATACATCTGCCTTTTCAGCATTCAACAATGAGGGAATAGTCGCTACTTCTGTATTGAATACTAAGGGCGTTTCAGCAACTTCAATGCCATCCGCTTGTGGTGGATATATGGAGATAGGTGGACAATTCCAGAGGATAATTAGATCTGAAGCAGATCCAGCAGACACTGTTTTAGCTACCTGTAGTTATAATTCAGGTGGCGTCATAGTTAGTACAATTGATGTTGCTACCAAATCAGAACGCGCAGATAGTAATAATTTCCCCTTGCTTGGAAATATGTTAAAACATATGGTAACTCCATACCCTGCAGGATTCGGTATATTGAATTCCGGTACTGATATTACCATCAATGATGAGCTACCTGAACTAGACTCTGCAACTGGTGGTTACAAAATGCATTACATGAAGAGTGATGCAACCATTAAGTTTGGTTATAATTCTCAGACCAGCACTGCTCTAAATAGCGACTGGGTCATGTCAGGTCCTACCGGCTGGTCAGGTAATACGTTAGCAACTGGTATTGACGAGACTTCATCTCCCAATCCAGAAGTTAAATTCTGTAAAGAAGATGCTGATTCACCGACTGGTTGTAAACAAGGTGTGACTTGGGGAATCAAGTTATATCTTCACGATGATGAAGGTCATACCAGGACTCTGAGTATTAACGTAAGGACCGATGATACCAGAGCAGATGAATTCAGTCCATTGGCTCATTTCGAGATCAATATGGGTGATGAAGCGATTCAGATTCATCCGAAAACACCAGAGAAGGTAATCGGTACTAATACTTGGCAAGTAATTCAGATAAAAATTTCAGAGGATAACCTCGGCAATATTCCAATTACCGTGAATTTCAATGCTTCAGGTTCAAATGATCCAGATTCTACTATCGGAAGCGGTATTGTTCGATATGATTGGAACGTATTATTCGATGCCCCATATGGTTCAGATGTACTTGTTGAACATTCTTATACTAAATATGAATCATCAAGAGGTTTATTCAACTATACATTCGAAAACGTCACAGCTAATTTAGCAGGTACGATCGAAAACGAAATTCGCATCGACCTTCAGGTTCATGACAAGGCGGGATATACCTCCTCGAATTATAGAATGTTCTTCAAAGTCGTTCCTGAAGGATTTGGCGATGAAGAGCCGCTTCTCCAATATAAATTGAAGGATGAAAATGAAAAACTCATCAACAATAAGGGTGCAGTAGATACTGATACAATCACCTTTTCTGGAACAGTTATTAGTGGGGCAGAAGCTGGCGATGTAGTTGTTGAAATTGCTCTTAACGCATCTGATTTCAATGAGAACCGTTTGGACAAGGCGGATTTGAAGACACTTGGTCTATGGGATAACTCCCCAAACCTTGGCGATGGCGATACCTTCGAATTAACTCTTGATATATCTTCACTATACACCACTGAACCGACGTCTCAAATCATCTACATACTAATTTATGAAGGTGATGACAAGAGGTGGAGAAAAGTAATCGAAATAGAGATTAATTTACCAATCTGTCAGGGGGTAATTCCTCCTGCTCTAGCAGAAGCTGCTGGTGGCAAATGGGTTCTAGATTCAGATAATGAGTGTACTTGGCAGTCAGATGATGAAAATGGTTGGACATATAATTCAGATACAGATGAGTTTGAGGAACCAATTCTTGATAATGTAGCGGGAGCTAACAGTGGTGGAAGTGTAATGCTTTACCTCGGCGGCGGTGCCGCAATTTTGTTGATAATAATTCTAAGTCTATTCTTTGTGTTTAAGGGTGGAAGTGATGACGCTGATGAAGTTCACATGGGCTATGATGGTAGTGCTGTACAGCAAATGGATCCGATGGAACAATATGTCCAGCAACTAATCGCTCAAGGTTATCCTGAAGAAACGGCTCGAGCTTATGCCCAACAATATACAGGGCACTTCCAACAGCAATAGGAACTTGACAAAAGGCGAATCGCCAGTGAATTTAATTGTCCCAACCTCTAAGAAGGACCTTCGGGACGGCCAGCCATGGATGAGACATCAACCTACAAGATAGCAGACATCACCTTGGCCGATTGGGGCCGTAAAGAGATCGATATCGCCGAGCATGAAATGCCCGGATTGATGTCAGTGAGGGCAAAACACGCGGCAAACAAGCCATTAGCTGGTGCCCGGATAACCGGATCACTTCACATGACAATTCAAACCGCAGTACTAATCGAAGCTCTAGCAGACCTTGGAGCAGATATCCGCTGGGCAAGTTGTAATATTTTCTCGACCCAAGATCATGCAGCAGCAGCTATTGCAGTTACTGATGTTCCAGTATTTGCTTGGAAGGGAGAGACTTTAGAGGAATATTGGGATTGTACTTTCAAAGCCCTTGACTTTGGCGAAGGAGTTGGACCTAATTTAATCGTTGATGACGGTGGAGATGCTACTCTTTTGATTCACAAAGGGTATGAACTTGAACAGGGTTCTGATTGGATAAACACAGCCTCTGAGAGTCATGAGGAACAGGTTATCAAGAACCTTCTGAGGAGAATCCACGAGGAAAGGCCTGGTCATTGGAGTGAAGTCATCAAAGAATGCTACGGTGTTTCTGAGGAAACTACAACCGGTGTACACCGATTGTACAAATGGGTTGAATCAAACTCTTTGCTATTCCCTGCAATCAACGTTAACGATTCAGTTACTAAATCCAAGTTCGACAATCTATATGGTTGCAGAGAGTCATTGGTTGACGGGATAAAGCGTGCAACAGATGTTATGATCTCCGGAAAGAGAGCAGTCGTTTGTGGATATGGCGATGTCGGTAAGGGTTCAGCCCAAGCTCTCAAAGCAATGGGTGCGATTGTTATAGTTACTGAAATCGATCCTATTTGTGCATTGCAAGCTGCTATGGAAGGATTCCAAGTATTAACTTTAGAAGATACTCTGGGAACCGCTGACATTTATGTCACTGCTACTGGAAACAAGCATGTAATTACAGTAGAGAACATGGCAGCAATGAAGGATCAAGCCATAGTATGTAACGTCGGACATTTCGATAATGAAATCCAAGTTGATGCTCTTGAGGCAAGAACAGATATCACAGTTTTGAATATCAAGCCACAAGTAGATAAATTCACTTTCCCAGCAGGGAATAGTATCTTTTTACTTGCATCAGGTAGACTTGTCAATCTTGGTTGCGGAACAGGACACCCGAGTTTCGTAATGTCGAATAGTTTCACTAACCAGACTCTTGCTCAATTAGATCTATGGGAAAACCGTGGTAAGTATGAAAACAAGGTTTTCATCTTGCCAAAACATCTCGATGAAGAAGTAGCTAGACTTCATCTTGAGAAGATAGGATGTAAGTTGACAAAGTTATCTGATGAACAGTCAGAATACATTAGTATTCCAGTTGAAGGGCCGTATAAGCCAGATCACTACCGCTATTGAGACCACAGATCATACCCAAATGTGATTTAGATTTGTGGGTGTGATGCAATGGGAAAAGTAAGTCCAGAGATCGATACAGACCTAAATACAACAAGTAAACATTCTAAAAGTCAAACAACTCTATATTTTGCTATTGGATCGACTTTAACTTTTATCCTATACATAATACTCGTTTTAATTCCAGTTGGCAGCTGTTTCAGACTGGATGGTAGTTCAAATTCATTGGGACTAACTTTTTCTTACACTTCAGTTATGGTTCAAAATTTCTTTGAATTACGAAGCCAAGACCAACTTAATTGCTACAGCCAATTCCTACAAATTTGGGATGTGATTTTTGCAGTGATTTATACCTCAATGTATTGTTTTTGGATTCTGTACTTCCTTGAGAATAGACGAATCTTTTTGATAATTCCTATACTTGCTATGATTGCAGACTGGGCAGAGAATTATGCTGAAATATTGATGATAAATAGTTATACAAATTCGAACTCAATATCGGAAACACTAGTTTCAATAGGTTCAGGTATTAACTCATTCAAACTTATATTATCAAGCCTAACTTACCTGATAATTATTGCTGGAATAAGTATCAAATTAAAATCATATATTACAAAGCCTAAACAATTTGATAATTGAAAGATAAATCTAAATCACATGTCTTGTGATTCATTCTTCTTCATAACTGGATAGTTCTTTTTGCCCATCTTCATCTTCGATAGTACCGATCTCATCAAGATGAGTATCTAGGTCAGGAATATTAGGTTTCCAATTACGAGGCATTTTTTTACCCTGCTCTATAATTGAATTAAGCCTCTCTTGGTATGCTATTGGTCGCTTGCTCAGGAGAAACATAAACAGTTTTTTTGTTCTGATCTCCGATGGAATGATGACATAGCCTGAACTGCTTTCGACATCCATAGCTCTGAGTAAATTAAATGCTGGACGGTTAATGCTTTGGAAAATCCTACGACTGAACCTCATACCCAATGCAACAGTTGTTAAAATCAATAATGAGGTTAAGCAGAATCCACCCCATCCTTCACCAAAGATTTGGCGTGAAATGAAAACCTCAATCATTAGGAATGGTACAGTGCTGAGCATAAAGAGAAGATTTTCACTGACCGGTGGCTTATTTGCTCGTAAGGTCAATGCATTCCAGCCTGGATGGTTTTTCTCCCAGGGTTTGAAATGTTGTGATTTCTCCTGCACAATTGCCTTTCTGACAATCCCATGCAAGCGGGCGACACGTGCATATTGTTGAGTTCCAATATCCAAGTTATCCTCCAATATTCCGTTTAAGCGATCCATTGCCAAGTCATACATACCAAGATCAGTAAGGATTGCAGTCTGTTCAATGACAGGTACAGCCTCGAAAGGTGCTTGCTCTCGGCAACCCTGCCACCAGGCCAAAGCCTCTTCATACATCCCTAATTCATCGGCGAGAATACGTCCTCCTCTAATCCATGCATCAACACGTTCTGGAGCTATTGCAATGACCTTACGGCAAGCAGCAAGAGATTTCGAAGCTTGTTTGAGATTCGGGGCTGAGTCAACTGGTAATTCAAGGTCGGCAATCATCCACCAAGAATCTACATGCTCTTTATCGATAGCGACAACTTTTCTGGCTGCATCCAATGCAGTTTCTCGATCTCCTTCATCGAGAGCGGCAATGGCGTCTAGATAGTGATCTTCAGCACTCATCTACTCCGCCCACCCCTATCACTGCGACTGTCACCTCTAGGGCTACGTTCAGGGCGCTGGGTTCGGTCATATCTTGGTCGTCTCTCACCAGCATCTCTGCCAGCGGGCCTTCTTCCACTATCTGGACGCTGAGGTCTATCAGATCTTGATCGTCTCTCACCAGCATCTCTGCTAGCAGGTTTTCGATCGCTACGTTCAGGACGTAATTCACGAGGAGTTCTCTCAGTTCTCTGACGACCTCCAGAAGGGTTTCCCTTTCCGGAACCACACTTGAAACAACGTTCATTATCGCGGAAGTTTTTCGATCCGCAACCACATTTCCAGTGATCCGCTTTCAATTGGTCGATTCTAGATGGTCTACTATCGCGTTGATTACGAGTAACTGGTCCTGAATCGCGGCGTGGACGACTATCTCTTCCTCTACCATCACTTTGGCCACGGCTGCTGTTATCCGAGCGGCCTTGTCCTTTGGATTCGCCACAGCGATTACATTCAGTGCGGAAACTAAAATTCGAGTTTTTACATTTTGGGCAGTCCCAATCATTGTCGCCATGTTGATTTCTACTATCATGGCCTCTGCTATCGCGACTATTGTTTTCACGGCCACGGGAATAATCTCGGCGATCATCACTGCGTCCTCTGCTTCTTCCTTCACCTTTAGGTTCGCCACAGCGATTACATTCTGTGCGGAAGGCGAAGTTGGAATTCTTGCATTTAGAGCAATCCCAGTCGTTATCACCGTGCTGATTGCCACGATTATCTCTGCCACCACTTTCACGGCCACGGGAATAATCTTGGCGATCATCACTGCGCCCTCGGCTTCTTCCTTCACCTTTAGGTTCACCACAGCGATTACATTCTGTGCGGAAGGCGAAGTTGGAATTCTTGCATTTAGAGCAATCCCAGTCGTTATCTCCATGTTGGTTACCACGGTTATCACGACCTCGACTATCATTGCTACGAGAACGGTCTTGCCATCCTCCTCGGTCTCCGCGTTGTTCACGGCCACCTCTGTCTTCACGACGAGGCCGATCTTCACGAACAGGTCGGTCATCACGACGAGGTCGATCTTCACTTTGAGGTCTATTTTCGCGCTGAGGTCTGTCATCGCGACTTGGTCTATCGTCTCGGCTACTACGTCTATCATTGTCGGATTTGCTACGGGCGCGTATTGAAATCGCTTCGCCAACCAATTCATTTGAATCACGCTTATTGTCTAGACTGTGAACATGAACTAAAGCATCTTCTGGACTACCTATGACGCCTTGGACTTTGCCAACATAACGCCCTCTATCATCGACCATGACCGTGCCTAAGGCCGGACATGATCCAGTGAATTCTACTAGGAGTCCATCATCATGGCTCCGCTTACTTACTTTACCTTTAAACACAAAACCACCTTTTTATCTATAACTCAAGTTCTTTTCTTCACAATTGCTACACAAAGCGATGCTACGATTGTCGCAAGCATGCCCAGCGAAGGGAGCAAACCTTCATCTGTAACAGGTTCTACTAGTATAGCAGTCTCTGTATTATCGAGAGGATAGGATACTTCAACATCGAAAGACATCGTCATTCCACTTGCATCAGTCGCAGTGATATTGACTATCCACGGCGGAGTTGTTCCACTACATGTAGCGGTTGAAATCGCTGCTTCCCACGCCTGACCTGAAGTGATGAAGTTCTGAGTATTTTGGTCACATATAGTTGCACGCAAGGTGACTTCTTCGCCATCGGGGTCTAGATAGGTTCCAGATAGAGTGAATGAGTATTGGTCTTGAGACCAAGTGATGTAACTGCCATCGAGATTTGTATTGACAGAGAGAGCAGGAGCTTGACCTAGTTTCTTCATCCCAAGGTCAATCTCACCATTCCAGTCAAGCATGCCATTTGCACTAGCAGAGAATGTTACTTTGAAATTCCCAGGGAGTAATCCTGACAGAATCATATCAGTAGACGCAGCAGTAGAACTCAACGATAGTCCGGATTCTTGTCCAATTCTGCTACCCTGTATCGCAGAGATATCAACTGCGATATTCTGGACCAACAAAGTTGGAGTTACCGTTACTTCAACACTATCTGAATAAGTACCACTTGTGCCTGAGAAAATAGCAGGCATACCAAACCTCAAGGTTCGAGATTCATCGGATTCAGCTCCAAATGGGTCGACAACCGTGCAAGCAGCAGTTCCACTGTCCGATGTGCCAGGAGTTACTAGCATCGACCCGGGTGAATCTCTTGTAACGCTCCAACCATCCTCTTCAAAAGAGCAGTTGAATGTCCATCCATTTTCATCAGTAGCCCAAGTCTCAATAACATCATTTCCGAGAATTGCATATTGGCCATTATCTGTAAACATAGGGATTATCGTATTGTCAGAAGGAGCGTTAACAGACCAGAGCGGGGGGTCATTATTCACTGGAGGATCAGTGGTTAAATCGATGAAGATAAGCCGTTCAATCGATGCCCATTGGGAGCGATCGAATTCGGTATCGATAATTATTTGCAAACGCCCATCAGCGAGGTAATTTTCTGAAATGGAGCCGATTTCGGTATTCACAACACCATTGTCTCTAAATTCTGATTCGGCGATTCGTAGTCCTTGGATTGCAGGGAAGGTGAATGTCAGTTGTGCATCACTTACATTTGAAGCGTTATACGCTAAAGTGAAGTTTGAATGGCCTTTATTTGGCAATTGATTGAATCGAGCATTATTGGTTTCACCCTCTTTTAGTTCCATTGCGATTTCAAGATTATCCGTAGCAGAAACTGGAACTTCTCTACAACTAGTAGTAGCACCCAAATATCTTGAACTGCAATCCCGCTCATCGACATGTCCTTCTGGAACTAAATTAGTTTCCTCAAGCGAGATACCCTCCTCAACAAATTCAAAATCATTCCAATCGGCATCCCCGCGGTGAGGTACTCCTTCTTTGAGTCCAATTCTAGTGTTCATATCTTCAATACATTTTGGACCAATCGCTCTAACAGCTTCCCTCTCATCGGTAGATAACCAATCATTATTGCCACCATTTGCCTCAAAACCCTCGAATAAACCATCAAGATTGTTACGTACAATTGCTGCATTACTTTCATTGACCCAAGAGTTAGCACTTATTTCAGAAGTTGCCCAGTCAGACAAAATCTCTATTCCAAAAATAGCATGATTATAAGCGAACAAATCCTCAAAAGATAGACCAGTACAGTCGACATCATCACTGCCATCCTGCCTAGCAGAGGTATCTGCACTAGTAAGGCTCAAAGCCATCGGAGAAATGAGCAATAGCAAGGTTAGAAGGGCGGTGATAACCGTGTTGCGCATGTTAGCCGGTAGGACTGGGGGTCATAAGGGCCTTGCCCTCAAGGTGTCAGGTATTGCAATCTTCTTAGCAGCAACCAAGTTGGCAAAGCAGTCCATAATACGGCAAAAAGTACCACCACGGGGGTATTGACTCCTCTATCTACTTCATTCAAAGGAATCTCAAGCAGTAGATGATATAGCCCATTTGGTGAAAGCAGATCCATCAAAGCCTGAATTTGCAGCCATTCTGGGTTACTAGTCTGATCCACTGCAACCCCCAAAAGTCCAGCAACAACCGTTGTCAACAATAACCAGAGCAGGGTGAAAAGCATCCATGAACCCATGCCGAGGGCGATAGAAGAACCCATGTCATCGGCCCATGAGGAGGCGATTAATTGGATTAAAGTATACCATAGGAGAACCAACATCGTCGCTCCGAGATAAAGTGCAACCTCACCGAGACTTGGATAATCTCCCATTCTTTCTCCGATGATTACTATTGCGACCACAGAGAGCAAGCAGGTGGGTAGAGCAATTGCTGCCCAATGCCCCAAAATGAGGGAACCGCCGAGGGATCGTCGAGATATTGGCTGAGAGAGTTTAATCTCTAAAACTCCACTGATTCGATCACGACTGATGCCGTCAAAGGAAATAAAAACCGCCCCAAGAGTTGCAGATAGAAGAATAAAAGCGCTAGAAATATACAGCACAGCATAGGGCGAATCGATTTCAATACCTCCGAGAAGGCTAGCATTATTGTCCGAAAGACCCCAAGCTGCACCAATGATAAACAGTATCAATAGTGGCCATAGCACTTTCATTCGGTTTGCCCTCAAACGCGCTTTAAAACAATGATTTGCCAGCAATATTGTGGCTCTCATTCTTCTTCACCCCATTTTTTCAAAGGAATCATATCGCTAGATGAGAGTTCCAACCCCGTGTCTTCAATCGATAAACCGGTTGCTGCAGTAATCATTTCCACTAAATCGATCGGTTGTGGCGAAATGAACTCGAGTCCTTGGTTTTGGAACGTGGTGATTAATTCACCAGGATCTCCTTGCAAAACACCCTTCCAACCATTACCATCCTTTTCCATTCCTTCTGGCGGAATACCACTTCCACTGATAGCGATTTTTTGACCTACGTCCAACTTTTTCGCCACACTCTCGACATCGCCTTGAATCAGTAATTGGCCACGGTGAAGTAAAGCAATGGTATCAACTAAATCGATCATTCCCGCTACTTGGTGCGAAGAAATAATTATCGCTACACCTTTTGATGCCAATTTCCGCAATAATTCTGCAAAAGCCCGCTGTGCTAGTGGGTCTAGGCCATTCATCGGTTCATCCAGAACTAGAATCTCAGGATCACCAATCAAAGCACAAGCTAGAGATAACCTTTGACGCATACCTTGTGATAATTCATCGAGGGGTGTATCGGCACGTTTGGCGAGTCCAACGATTTGAAGCAATTTTTCAGGCAAGGAATCGAGCCCATTCATCAGTAGGATTTCCTTCAGGGATTCTGCAACGCTAGCCCTGCCTTCCCAACGAACCTGTTCAGGCATAAAGCCAGTTTTTTGCCTGCGTTCGGCTAGGCTGAGGTCGATAGTTCCTGATTGCTGTTTGTACAATCCGGTGATTATTCGTAACAAGGTTGTCTTTCCTGCACCATTTGGTCCTATCAGCCCCATAATCGATGATTTAGGGATAACTAGGTCGATATCGTGAATACCCTGCGCATATGATTTAGCCCACGGGTTGGTTTTTCGCGGAGTGTTGATTCGATGCCGGTAGCCGACCGAACTCAACCGCATCGCCTTTGACATCAGTTCGACGACAGGGTTAGAGTTTGACAAACTACCGCATACTATTGCTATTCTGCGCTGGTATTATCCCTCTTGAGAGTCAGGAGGTGTCGTGCTAACAGGCCTGATCATCAGTGTAGCCTTACTCGGCATCGTCGCCTTAGGTTTATATTGGCGCAAAGAGGAATTGGATATTTCGGCAACATTACTATTGCCCATATTCATTGTTTTATTGTGGGTTATTCCATGGGGATTAATCGCCTTACTTCCGTTTGGATTACTATTGTCTGTTGTTAGTCCGGCTGCTCGCCAGCAATGGTCAATCCACCGGCAAAGGAGAATAGTGTTAATCTCGACTCTGATGGCGGTATTGCTGTTATCATCCTCGCTTCCTCTATCAACACCAACGGCTCCAGATGACTGGCTATTGATTAGTGAGGAAAATTCAGATGCAATGTTTTGGCCAGCCAGCGAGCAATATACGTGGCTCCATGAGGAGATGGTGATAAGTGTGCTAAATATACGCACACCCCACACCTTTTCGACTATGCAAATGGCTGAATCTACATTGGCTATCGGTTTGATGCTTGATTTGGATGATGCTCGCCTAAGTCAGTCATTGCAACAGATAAAAATCGATCCTGATACATTTTATCTTAAAGAGATAAACAGTGATGATAAACATAGATATTCTGGTGAGGAGTATAGCGTATTGCGTGAACAAATAATCCTCAAGGGATTCACCATACCTATTGGTGAAGTCCTATTGGTTGCCTTTCCGAGTGCCGGAGGTGAATTGACGCTTCTCTCGATTGTGCGACTTAATCTTTCAATCGATGATATATGGGAAGAAGCGGTGGTAAACGATTGGATTGCATCGCAAGGTGATGATTTTTAGAAACAGTGAAAATAACGCTATCATTTGGATGAAAACAAGTGACGTGATTTTGCTACTAGCAAATAACAGAAATCACGTAGTGGCAGTGGAATTAGCCAAGCGAATGGAAATAACCAACGCCAATTCCACCGCATGTAGAGCAAGGTACGAATCGCTGCCGCCGATCTAATGTATGATTTCCCAGCACGTATCAGAACCAGTGAATCTGCACTTATGGAAAAATCAGTGATAGTTTTCTTTCCAACTTCGCTGTCCAATTCACCGATTGTTAGAGGTTTTACCAGGCGCTTAACTAAGAATTTACCGCTTCGTCGGCACAGGCCACAAAGCCCATCGAGGAGCAATGTGTCTTCCATCTCACTCAGCAGCGATGTGAAGATTACCATCTGAGTAATAAACTTGGATTCGCTTTGGCATTTTTTTGGTCAGGGCAGCAACTGCTTCGTAAATTTCATCTTTCGTGACTTTGAATGCCTTGGCAGCCTTAGCGGTTGACCAAGCTACGGTTTCAAAATCAGATTGGCGAATCCATTCAAATAACCGCGCTTCAAGATCTGAAGGTTCGGTGGAAGTGTTTTGCGAACCCTTGGGTGGCTGCATGGACTTGCCAGTATGAGCGAGATGAAGAACTTGACCATCAGGAGAGTGCGACCATTCGTCGACAGCATTCCTCTGCGTCGATATAGTCATCGAGTAGTGTATTCAGTGCTTTCACAAAGGGTATTTCCAGATTCATGTCCTCTGCTCTATCACGGAACATACGTGCCGCTCTAACTCCTTCAGCGACCATAATCATCTCCTCAAGTGCTTCTTCGAGAGTTAACCCACGGCCCAACATTTCACCCATCCGACGATTACGTCCATGGGGGCTGGTGGCTGTGACATAGAGATCTCCTAAGCCAGCAGGACCGAATGCAACTTCAGCCCTTGCTCCTAATCGTGGCAACAATAAGCAGCCTTCTCTAAAACCAGCACTGAAAATAGCAGCCTTGAGGTTATCACCACCGACGGTTCCAGTATGTTTGAGTCCATCAACCAAGCCGCAAGCAAGGGCGACGACATTCTTGAATGCGCCCCATAATTCAGCTCCAACCGGGTCACTCGCTGCATGCAAAATGAATGTTGGAGTGCTCAGAGTGGTGGCTAATCGAGCGGCTACACTTGCATCTTCACTGGCAATCAATGCCGTGGTAATAACTCCAGCCGCGGCTTCTGGGGCGATAGTAGGCCCAGTCAATAGTGCGAGAGGATTGCTCATCTTCGCATCTCTTAGCATTGATTCTATGGCCTCAGATATCAATTTCTGCCCTGGAGCTAGACCTTTGGCAAGGTCGAGAATAACATGTCCGGGTCTGATGAATTCAAGGGAATCTTTCACCACATCTAGAATTACAGCAGAAGGTAAGGCAAAGACTACAATTTCCACACTATCGAGAGCCTCATTCAGACGCATAGTCACATCGAGACCTTGTAATGAATGGTCTGGGAGATATTTCTTATTCACCCCATCCATGGTAATAGATTCGTATACTTCTTGCTCGATGGTCCAGCCTTTGACCTGATGGCCATCGGCAAGCCACAGGCTTGCTATGGCACTTCCCCAATTACCAAGACCGAGTACCGCAATATGGGCCATGAGTCGTTGGCGTTGCCATGTGCATTTAGCCGGTTCCCTTTACATGAAGGAGATTATACGGTTTCGAAAGGGAAAATAATTGGTGGGTCTCCGTTGAGCCATCGCTTGAGTTTTGGCATCACCGAGGTGAATAGTTGCGATTGCAAGTGCCCTTCCAGCCATTCATGCAATCGAGGCAATCGCAATGAATTAAACCATTCACGGTCGATATTGGCGAATTGACGCACAAAAGGTAGAATGGCGAGATCACAATATCCAACCGCCTCATCTGAGAGGTTTTTATGTAGCGTCAATCTTTGTTCTAAGGTATCGAGAAAAGATACTGCAGCATCACGATAAACCTTGTAATCATAGTCTTCATCGTAGCGGTTAGGATATTTGTAACGGTCTAGATTTACCTTGAACTCCTCGTCATTTTTAGTAATCAAGTCAAGATCAGACTCACTCGGTGTCAAGATTCCGTCCAGAGCCCATGCCATGATGTCGAGACTCTCTTCGAGGATGATGCCATCTGCAAGCAGCAATACCGGTACGGTTCCCTTTGGAGAAATTTCCAACATATGGGCAGGCCGATCACGAAGTTCAACTTCTCGAACTTGGCATTTATTTGTGGAAAGCGCAATGGCCATTCGGGCCCGAATTGCGTAAGGGCAGCGTCGGAATGAATAGAGGATATTCGGCATCCTCATCCAGCCCCTATCTGCTATTCAGAAGAGGTCTTCATCTACGTCACTGGCAAAGAGGTCATCGTTATTCTCGACTTTATCATCTGCCTTAGCAGCCGTCTTCTCAGTAGACTTCTCAGTAGACTTCTCAGCGGTTTTTTCTTCCACTTCCACTGTCTCTTTGGCATCCTCAGCCACTTCCACAGCCTTTTCCGGTTCAACTTTCATTTCTTCGAGAGACTCTTTATCTTCGGTTTCTCGCTTTTCACTTTCTGCTTTTTCACGTTCAGCCAGCTCCTCAGGTGAGATATTTTGTTGTGCAGCAAGAATGCGTCTGCGGTCTTCTCTGGCCTTTTGTTCAAGTTGGCGGTGTTTACTGCGCTCTATCTGTTGGAGCATGAACATAGCATCGTGCTCAAGTAATGGTGAATCTGAAATCAGTGTGATGTCAAGCCAGCCTCCGTCCTCGACAATAAATTCAGCCAGAGGTTCGAAATTGAGGTCACTCTTCTTGATTTGAGTGTAGTGAGAAGCATTCCCTCCGCGGTGATCTACTCCAGAGAAGTGGCAATAGAAGGTCTTGGTGCCGATGGTTTCTCTAACTTGGTCGAATAATTCGCCATAATCCTCAGATGTGCGCAGACGTCCATGGCCACGGGCGTGGATATGGGCAAGATTGAGCACTGGTATTGTGCCCTCTACGTGATTTACAACTTCGAGAACTTCCTCAAGCGTTCCCCATAATTCTTGACGTCCACTAGTTTCTACACCGATCTTTGACGGTGTTCCTTCTTTGAGCCAAGGGAATACCGGGTATTCATCTTCATCATCATTCCAAATCTCATGGATTCGGTCAACGACTCCCGAGAATACGGTTGCGGCTCTTCCATTAGCTTCAGCGCCTCTACTCATCTCTCCATAATGACCAACGTGAAGGGTCAGATGGCGAGCATTGATCGTCTTAGCCGCTTGCATCGCCGCCTCGACTTTAGTTAGGCTTCGATTTCTCTCGACGCGGTTACCGAGAAGTTCAGAATAATATGGTCCGTGAAGGTTCATTTCGAAATCTGTCTTATTTGCGAGGACACCGGCTTGCCAGTATTGTTCGAAGTGATTTGGTGCGACCATGCGCACGGTTTGCACTTCCATAGTTTCCAAACCTAGGGAGATAATATCGTCCATTCCTTCGACGATAGTTCTACCTTTACATGATAGCGGAACCCCCGCCGGACCAATCTTCACAGACACTCATCCCACCCCGACAAGTGCAGGCCAAGTGGTGTCCCAAGTTAATTGCTTTCCGTCAAATGTTAATTTCAATATGGGATTTGGAAGGGATTGCTTCTTCAAATATGACCCTTACGCCGTGCCATGGAGAGCCATGTGAGTGCCGCAGTTGCCGCTTTTGTGCGCGGAGACCCCGTTTGTCTCTTCGATGCAGAGAATCGAGAAGGCGAAACCGACTTACTTTTCCCTGCGCAAGCCGCAATTCCCGCGACAATGCGCCAACTTCGTCAGGATTGTGGTGGCCTTCTCTTCCTCGCAATAGGAGATGAAGTTGGGGAGAAGTTTGACTTGCCTTTCTTGCAGGACATATACATGAATAAAAAATTGGTCGAGGAACATCCGGTTTTATCAGTATTACAAACCAACGATCTTCAATACGATTCACGTTCAGCCTTTACACTCTCGATAAACCACCGTGAAACCTTCACCGGGATTACCGATAGGGACCGAGCTTTGACCACCCGCCGTTTCGCCGAACTATATGCTGAATTATCTACAGCTTCAACAGAGGAATCGCTAACGGCTTTAGGTCTAGAGTTTCGCACTCCAGGACACATCCCAGTCTGCCGTGAAGCAACAGGTGGACTTAATTCACGGCAAGGGCATACCGAATTAGCGGTTGGATTAGCACGGTTGGCTAAAATGACCCCTGTTGTTATTGGTGCTGAGATGTTACAACCCGATGGGGATGCGGCACTTTCTGTCGATGATGCCCGCATATGGGCTGCTGGCCGTAACATTCCATTTTTGACCGGTTCCGAATTGATTGCAGCATTAGAACTTGAAGAGTGAATAGAAAGGTGAAACAATGTCTAGAGTGATGGCAGTTGGAGTATTTGATTTACTTCATGCTGGGCATTTGCATTATCTGGAACAAGCTAGAGCCCTTGGTGATCACCTCGTAGTGGTAATCGCTCACGATGAGACTGTACGTGAACGCAAACATGAACCGGTGACCAATCAAGATCTACGTAAGAGAATGGTCGAAGGGCTCAAACCAGTGGATGAGGTTTTCATCGGTAATCCCCCCGGCTTTCCTATATTCGATATTTTACCAAAGGTCAATCCAGAAATCATCGCTCTGGGTTATGACCAGGAACACGCCGAGGAACGAATCAAATTAAAATTGGATGAATGTGGCTGGGGCCACGTTACTGTGACAAGGGTTGCAGGTTTGACCGAAGATCTCGACGGCACCCGCAAAATAATAGCTAGGATTCTAGAATTGGCAGCATCTTCAAAAGACGAGGATGATGCCTGATGTTTACTGGAATCGTCGAGGGTTTGGGGCGTATTATTGACATCAAAGGTGATTCGACAACCCGCCTTTGTATCGAACTTCCTTCTGCAGACGATTTGGCTATAGGGGCTAGTGTTGCCATAGATGGAGTTTGCCTGACAGCAGTTGAGATCAATGGCACATCTGTATCATTCGATGTCATTCCTGAGACCTTATCCCTAACCACATTAGGTAATTTGACAACTGGTGGAGAAGTAAATGTCGAACGAGCATTGCGCATGGGAGATGAATTAGGCGGTCATCTCTTGAGCGGTCATATCATGGGCAAAGGAAAGATTATTCGAAGACAGAAAGGTGAAAACCACCACGACCTCGACATCGAATTGGATGCTAAAATAATGCGATTCATCCAGGAAAAGGGTTTCATTGCAATCGATGGTATCTCACTGACAGTCGGTAAGGTTAGCGAGAAGTCATTCGCCTTACATCTCATTCCAGAAACATTACGCCTAACAACCATAAACCATAAGTTGGAAGGGGATTATGTCAATATTGAAATAGACAGTATGACTCAAACCATAGTTGAAACAGTAGAGAGGATATTGGAGGAAAAATCATGAATCGAATAGCAATTGTCTGTGGATCATTCCATCAATTAGAAATCGAAAAGATGCTTGAATACGCTAAGGATTCAGCCACAAAAACCGGATTAGAAATCGCCGAAGTAGTTTGGGTAGCCGGCTCTATGGAGATACCTTTAGCCTTAGATAGACTGTTGGTGAACGATGATATAGATGGCGCTGTATGCCTTTCTATAATTGAAAAGGGTGAGACTGAACATGGCGCAGCAATGGGTAATGCAGTAATAAAAACCATACTTGAATTACAATTGGTACACAACAAACCAATCGGATTGGGCATCATTGGTCCCGGAGCAGAACCGCATCATATCGAAGTAAGACTTGAGCCTCATGCAAGAGCAGCGGTGTCTGCAATCGCATCGTTTCTCTGAGCCTTTTCATTCTTCAAAATATTCCACCATACCGTGCCGAGTATGATTACTTGAGGCCAGAAGAACCACCAAACGCTCCATCTTACTCCATCAACCATGAAATCTGTAAATGGATGAAGGAATGGAGTTGGAAAGAAATCTATTGTATGACCTGGAATATCCAATAATATATGGAAAAACCATGGAAGTACGAACATCCATGCCATGTATTTTGGATTTTCATGTTCCTTGGATTTCAGAATATACCAAGCGGTTAGGAATAGCACTAGAACAATCATCAACGAATGAGTCCATTGATAGATACTCCATGCGACTGGCAAATCAGAAGTTACTGCCTGGTCGACATCAACTCGCTCAATACCATAAATCAAACCATAGATCGTTGAAGGTACAAATGCAAGTAAGTCAGGAAGTACACCCATCGGTCCACTAACTTTCCAAGACACTTTTCCTCGGGTCAATGCCATACCCCAAAGCCAGTGTGAAATCACGTCCATGTTGCCTGTGGAATCATCGACTACTGATGAATGTTGAGAGACAATGTTCAAGGATGCTATTCCCTTGCAAAAGTCATGGGCGACAATATTCGTAATGTAATTATCATCGGTTCAGGTCCAGCAGGATATACTGCTGGATTATACAATGCCAGAGCGCTACTCGAGCCTTTGATGTTTGCCGGCTATATGTCAGGTGGGCAATTGATGCTTACCAGCGACATCGAAAACTTCCCCGGTTACCCCACAGGGATCGGCGGCCCTGAGATGATGATGGAATTGAGAGAACAGGCAGAACGTTTTGGTTTGGAGGTCGAGGACAAGGATGTCGAAAGAATAGATGCCTCTTCACGACCATTCAAGGTCTATGTAGAAGGAGAGGAATTCCAAGCTCACAGTCTGATTATCTGCACTGGGGCGGAAGCCATCTGGCTTGGAGTCGAAGGCGAGGAAGAGCAAAAAGGTCGTGGGATCAGCACCTGTGCAACTTGTGATGGTGCGTTTTTCCGCGACGAAGAGGTTCTAGTCATTGGTGGCGGTGATTCAGCAATGGAAGAAGCAACCTTCCTGACTCGCTTTGCATCCAAAGTAACTCTTGTTCATCGCCGTGATGTCTTCAGAGCATCCAAGGTAATGGTGGAAAGAGCCAGAGAACATCCTAAAATCGAGATTGCAACTTTCAGCCAAGTCAAGCGCTGGCTTTCTGATGAGAAGGGTTTGACCGGAGCGGTTCTAGAAGATCCGCGTGACGGCTCAGAACGAGAGATTGCTTGCACAGGTGCCTTCATCGCTATCGGTCATAAGCCGATCAGCGCTTTCCTTGAAGGACAAGTGGAAACCGATGCTGAAGGATATATCGTTGCTAAAGATCATACAATGACTTCAATTCCAGGAATATTCGCAGCCGGCGATATCGTTGATAGCCGATATCGGCAAGCTATCACCGCAGCCGGAATGGGTTGTCAAGCGGCGATAGATGCTGAGCGTTGGCTTGAAGAAAATGCCCATTGAAGGCGATGGGATTGAAAGCGATGACCATCTCGGTCATTCAATGGACTTCACTAGGCACGCCCGCCATCTTAGTCTGCCGCAGGTCGGTGTTGAAGGGGTTACCAAATTGGCAGCCGCTAGTGTTGCCTGTATTGGTGCAGGGGGATTGGGCAGCCCTGCCTTGCTATATCTCGCTGCAGCCGGCATCGGGAAACTAACCATTATTGACGATGATATAGTCGAATTAAGCAATCTTCAACGTCAGGTAATTCACTCTACAGCCGATATTGGGATGCCTAAGACTGAATCAGCAAAAAACCGTATCGCAGCACTCGATCCCAATGTTGAAGTCGTGGTTCATCAAAAGCGACTGAATGCTGAAAATTGCGATGAATTACTTGCTGGTCATGACGTTATTCTCGATGGCAGTGATAATATTCCAACCAGGTATGTACTCGACGATGCTTGTCGCCGTCTTAGAATACCGTGGGTACATGCCTCAATCTTCCGCTTCGAAGGGCATATATCTCTGTTCAATTATCATGGCGGGCCGGGATATCGTGATTTATTCCCTGAGGCACCACCTGCAGGAGTAATCCCGTCTTGTGCAGAAGCTGGTGTACTTGGAGTCCTACCTGGCGTAGTCGGTAGTCTTCAGGCCAATGAGGCAATAAAAGTCATCCTTGGCATCGGCAAAAACCTCTCAGGTCGTTTACTAATCTATGATTCATTAACAATGGAATTTCGTGAATTGAGTTATTCTAAGAATAATAAATCACCTAGGCATATTGATGAACCCGATGGTCCCAGAGAGAAAGTGATGATTCAGAGTGTCGACACCACCAGCGTTCTAGAGAAAATGGAAACTGGCTGGAATCCTTTCATCCTCGACGTTAGGTCGGAAGGAGAATACGTGACTTCTCGGATAGACTGTGTAAATCTAAGAATAACTCACGATGAGGTAGTAAGCGCAATCGATCAAATACCTTCTGATAGCGATGTTCTAGTATATTGCGCCACTGGAGTAAGGTCACAAGTTTCAATTATGCTATTGAAGGAAGCTGGTAGAGATGGTTCATTACTCTACAATCTAGCAGGTGGGATAGTTGCTTGGCAACGTTTCGCGCCGGCTAAGACTATACGCAGTTGAAAGCAACTTCTACCCACCTATGGTGGGTGAATGTTCAAAGGTCACTGGCAGGTGTGCACAACGTGGCAAAGATAATCGTCGCTGATGAGAATCAGGGCCGACGCAATTTACTGGCCAATACTCTTGAACGTGGAGGCTATGAGGTAACTCGGGCTGGAACTCTCCGTCAAGCCGAAGGAACCGCCCTAGCAACCATGCCCGAAGTTGTGCTAATAGACGGAGATTGGGCCTCTGGCGATGCCATTGATTCTAGTCAACGGATGATGGCTGATCCAGAATTCGCATTCAAGTGCCGAATAGTCCTCCTCTCACGCACTTCAGGGCAGGATTACATGATTCAAGCAGCGAGAGCTGGGATCAATGAGGTAATCATCAAACCGGTTGACATGCCCAAACTTATGGGGCAATTGGAAAAACATTGCAAGAAAAAATTCGTACCACCTCCCGCAGATGTCGAAACCTCAGGCGGTGGTGCTGGTTCGTTTGACGTATCGATGGTAATGGGAGGCGGAGATTGGGCCCTTCCAATGCTAAAAGGTCTAATTGGACCTGAAAAAATCAATGCAGATTTCATAACTGAAATTCTTCAACAATTGAGAAGCGAAGGGATTGAAGTCGATACTAATATCGATCCAAATCTAATGGCTAACATTCTGAGGGTTGCATTGAACAGATTAGTTGAGGAGTCCGAATCTGTAGAAAATCAATCTAGTGCTGAATCTAGTATCATTCCGGGAATATTACCTGGTCAAAAGAGTCGATTAATCAGTGATGCACCTAAGTCAATGGAAGAGGTATTGGAGAACCAAGCCCAGAAAATCGCTGAGGAGGTCGAGGAGACTATGACTGGTATTCTAGAAGAATTACCAGAGAAAGTAGCCTTGCTTGAAGATAGTGATAAAATCGGTCTTGATCCTGAACTTGTCGAATATATTCGCTTGACTAGTGACATGGTCAATGAATTAATGTGGGATCTTGGTAAACCAGGCAATGTGACGGATCTCACCTTGATGACAAGGATCGAGGATGCAGCGATGTTCCTAAGTGATGTTCTGACATCATTACCTGAAAAGTTGGAGGATGAGGAAGAATGAAACTTAGCGAAAGAGAAAAGCGCTTGGTTTTTTTTGCTCTTTCTGCTGCTTTCATAGCTAATCTACTCGGATATGCCTTCATAGTACCGATTCTTCCATCATGGAAATTACAATTTGATCTTTCCAATACCCAAGCTACTGCATTGGTTTCACTCTGGGCAGTACCGTTGTTTTTTCTTGGACCAAAAACCGGTCGCCTTGTCGATCGTTTTGGCGCAGGACGGATTATCCTAGCATCGATGATTCTTCTCACTCTAACCTCTTTGCTATATCTGGTTGCGACCGCAGAAATGGTTGACGGAGCGTTTTACTTTTTAGCACTGGCTAGAGTCTTGCATGGTTTGGCTGGAGCAGCGGTAATGACTGCTGGTTTCGCTGCTGCTAGTGAGATATGGCCCTTGAACTTCGGAGAGATATCTGGGAAGTTGGTCGGTACTGCGGTCATAGGAGGTCTACTTGGGCCTGTTCTTGGAGGGGTGACCTTTGAGTATAGTGAAACATTTGCTTTTATAATTCTCGCAATGGTTCCAGCACTTGTCATCCCCTTCGCCTTTTTTGCCGCTAAGAAAATCACTGGTAAACCCGATAACAATGCCCAAGGAGGGGTTTCGCTTGGAGTTTTTTTACGAAACCCAATTCTACTTCGCTTAGGTGTTCTTATAGCCCTTGCAACAATAGCAACCGGTGCTTTAGAAGCAGGTATACCTCTATTCCTCGCCGAAGGTTTGGGGATGGGTTCTGGAATGATTGGTTTGGTGATTCTAGTGATGGTTTTAGTTCAGGGATTAGGAAGTTGGATTTGGGGGATTCAAGTCGATAAGAAGGGCCCTGTTCGTTTCATGATATTCGGTTGGATAATCGTCACAATAACCTTACTAGCCTGCAGTTATGTAGCAACAGATCTTTCAAATAAATCTTCCATTTGGTTGATAATAGGTATTCTGGCGGCTTTCCAATTTTCCATTGCAGCAACCCAAGTTCCTATGCTCCCAATGATCGACACAGCGACAACTCAAGCTTATGGAAGTGGTTCAGCAGGCCTGGCATTCGGCGCATTTGGCACCGCTTGGGCTGCTGGGACAATCATCGGACCTCTGCTAATAGGACCGGTACTCGACTATTCTGGATCTTGGGCAATTACACTTGGGATGTTGGCAATACCGATGATAATCGGTTTGATGATAACTATCGCCAATGGCCATGTCCTCAACAGTTGTTACGAGGCTGAGATGTCGATGAGAAAAGAATCGCAATAGGTAACACCCAACGCTTGAAAGTGTGTGTTCGTTCGCAAGGGCAAGGTGGAATGGGATGGTTCAAGGACAACGACCAACCATCTATGGCAAAGATTGGGCGCCGATGACGGCTCTCACCTTTCAACACCCTTTGCCTGTAGATGCTGCACGAATCGAAATTATGCGTTATATCGCCGAACGTCACGATGGCAAATTACAGTTAATCGCTTCGATTTGGGATCATGTCATTCGTGACATATCTGCCTTTGATGGAGATTCGTGGTACGAGTTTTCAACCGATTTCACAAATGCAGTGCAAAGAGGTATGCGCGCTAGAGCAAAGGTTGTTGATTTAGATGATGATACCGAAGTCATTCCTCGTATTTCTGTAGAAGAACATCTCGAGCGACGGTTAGATCGCTTTTTGATAGATCTCCGGCTATGTATGCGCCGATTAGCCCACTATATGGCGGTGAAAATCGATCATCGCCTCGAATGGCAGAGGATGATGACCAGAACCAGAGTACTTGATGAACATCTAAAATCTGTGCACACCGAAGGTATCCCTACTCCTGACGGTGGCAAATTCGGAGGTAAGGGCTTTCGCTCAACCTGGCAAGAAGGCGTTGTCGCAATAGCAACCGCATTGGAACGCCGCCCACAACACGACGTTGATGACGAATATGATGGCGATTTTGTCGCACCGATGATTCGTGATATTGGTTTATGCTTGGCTATGGGCGATAGCGTACTAGATGTGATGAGTGCGCAATTGGGTAAATCACAGTCAAGAATGAATGGCGGCCACGAAGGAGCAGGCGGTCGCGACTTACATGTCGGCTGTTTCCATCGTGGAGTTCTTCCTCCTACTGCTCCACTGCCAATAGCAAGTGCCACCTTGACAGGAATGGCATTAGCTGCATGGCGACAAGGTGTTGAGCGATTTCATGTCGCTTGTATCGGTGAAGGTTCTTCATCCTCCGGGGAATGGTGGGAATCATTGAACCTCGCTGCAACTAGAGGATTACCAATCTCTTACATCCTGCAAAACAACCAAATCGCACTAGATACTCCACCTTTAAATCAATCCAATGTTGAATTATGGGCAGATAAAGCCGTAGCCATGGGTATGCCATCGTGGACTATCGATGGCTCAGACCCTGCTAGTTGGCATGCCTCGACAGCAACTGCACGAGAGTTTGCTCTCGAAGGCGGCGGTCCGACTTTGATTCACGTTGAGACCATGCGCGGATGTGGCCATGCCCACCATCATGACGATCTCTACCTCGGTGCAGAATCAGGTAATCCTCCAGGATATGTTGACCGCGATTTACTCTCCTATTGGCAAGAAAAAGACCCAATACCAAACCATCGCCAAATTCTATTGGATTTGGGTGTGAAAGAAGCGGATTTGTCACAGATGGAGAAAGAGGAACAGGATGCCTCGGATTCTGCTCGAGTCGACCTTGAAGAAATGCCTTGGCCAGAGCCAGAAACCATTACCAAAGGTGTCACTCTACTCCATGATGCAGATAGTCACAAGGACCATCTTCAAAGGATAAGTACGGAGGATTTCGAAGGTAGTGCTGCTCCACTAGCAGTTGGAGAGTCTACCTTGACTTATGTCGAAAGTGGAGGTTGGACCTATGCTCGGGCAATTCAACAAGCGATGGTCGAAATCGCTGAGAGTTATGGAAATGATACTATCTTCATGGGCGAGGATATGGAAATTGCCGGCGCATTCGGCATGAATATCGCTTTGAAAAACGCAGGACATAGCGAAAAACTACTCGATATGCCTCTTTGTGAAGCCATTATTATTCATTCCGCAACCGGTGCAGCATTGGCCGGTATGCGGCCGATTGCTGAGATTCAATTCGGTGGTTTTGCCGCACTTGCTCATAATGCATTAATCAATAATGCTGCTATGCTCAAATGGCGCTGGGGTGCCGAAATACCACTAACAGTACGTATTGCTCTCGGTGGTAAAACCCGTTCAGGACCTTTCCATGCCAATATGATCGAATCATGGTATGCTAACGATCCTGGATTGGTGGTTTTGTCTCCAGCAACTCCCCAAGACGCTTACGATCTTTTACTAGAGGCAGCAGAATTGAATGGACCTGTGTTATTCTTGGAACATATCGGTCTTTACGGACTCAGAGGTGGTCTTACTGGCTGGGGCATGAATATCAATCAAGATGTCGATGTTGATTCTGTAAAAACCGCCATCGGAGAGGGCAAGCATCACCGCTTAGGCAAGGCTAAGGTCATTCGAGGTGGAAGTGATCTAACCGTTGTCACTTGGGGGGCTATGCTCCATCTGGCTAAGCAAGCAGCAGATGAGTTAGCCAATGAAGGAATTGAACTCGAGGTAATTGATCTTGGAACCCTTATTCCCTTCGATGCACAAACCTGTATAGATTCAGTAAAGCGTTGTGGGCGTTTACTGGTCTTACAAGAGGGACAATGGGCAGGTGGAATCGGGCATACCATTCAAAGCAGAATCCTCGAAGAGACGTTCTATCTCTTGGAAGCAGCTCCAGTAGTTGTAGGTGCATTGGATATCCCCGTACCTTTCAGTCCGCCTCTTGAAGACCACAGTATTCCTAGTCTTTCTCATATTATCGAGATATCTCGAACTATAGTAAAATCATGATGGGCTTTTTTGGTTTTACTAATATATAATTTTGGAAAATGGTGATAGGGTAAGGTGGACTTCGCAGTCCATGGGAGAGGAGGAGCCACTTGGCATAGGCGCCCTGCTCCATTGGAATTCGCTTCTTGTACTTGGCTCAATTTTCGTCACTTTGGTCGGTTTAACCACATTTACCAGTAGATTAGACGGAGTTCACATCTCGATCGTTATCGGGTTGTTGATATTATCTATAATACTCCTGATTACCGCAGCAGACTTCTTCATCGAAGGCGCCAAAGGTTTGGCAGAAAAAGCAGGTATAGCCGAGGTAATCATTGGTTTAACTATCGTTAGTATTGGCACATCTCTCCCAGAAATCCTAGTCACTTCAACCGCAGCAGCATCCGCTGGAAGGACTGGAGATACTGCAATGATGGATTTAGCAGTCGGTAATATCTTTGGCTCAGTATTAGTGCAAATAACCTTTATTTTGGGTATAGTTGCTCTAGTAACTCCTCTAAACATTCGTCCTGATTGGCTTCGCCGTGATGGCTTGATAATGCTTGGGGCAGTAATTTTGTGTTCTTTGCTACTTTGGACAGGCGGCGGTCTTTCGCGCCTTGAAGGTCTCATCCTTTGTTCGACATATGTCGCCTATATCTGGTGGCTGCTGAGGAATCGCGATAATATCCGTGAAGACGAAATCGAGACGGTAGGAGAGATCAGGGCAAGTGATTTTTCATGGACGACTGCGGCTTATTTGGTAATGGTAATCATCGGCTTATTTTTCGCTATTTTTGCAGCCACCAAATTGGTAGAACTCGCTAGCGAAATCGGCAAATCAATGAATATTCCTCCCGCAATTGTTGGCACGGTCATGTCGGGTTTGGGCACTTCTCTACCCGAATTAACGGTTGCATTGATGGCGGCAAAACGCAGCAGTGGCGTAGCTATTGGTACCCTTGTGGGTTCTAATATCACCGACCCATTACTCTCCATCGGTATTGCTGCAATGATTAATCCATTAGTGGTTAGCACTGAATCCTATGGCCTGATAATGCATTTGATTGTTCCAGCGACGATAATCGGTGTCACCATCTGCTTATTCATGATGTACACCGGCATGCAATTCACTCGCATGGAAGGAGGAGTTTTAATCGGGCTCTACATATTCTTCCTCGTCTTGCTAGAACTGCAACGAAAGGGTTTCATCGTGCTCTAGGTCTAGCTGGGTGTTGTGCTAATATCGAACACAAACGTTCTAGATTCTCAGCATCGATGGTATTGAATGCTGCCTCTTGATCACTGTCTATATCAAGAACAGCCAGTAAATCTCCTTCATTTGTAATGAGGGGTATCACTATCTCCGAACTGGTGGATGATGAACAGGCAATGTGCTCTGGTCTTTGTGTCACATCATCAACTAACTGAATTTGTTTGCTACGGGCACAGGCTCCGCAAATCCCTCTGTCAAAAGTAATCTCAAGGCACCCGTGGCTACCTTGATATGGTCCTACTTTCATCAATTCAGGCGCAACAACTCGGTAAAAACCAGTCCAATCATACCACGAGAAGGTATTATGCAGTTCTGCAACAGTGGTTGACAATACTGCAATCCAATCGCTTTCACCTTCGATTTGCGCACAAATCGACCCGATGACTTCATCATAGCGCCCCGCTCTGTCCATGATGTTTCATCTCCGGCTTCTATTTCAGACCAACTGCTTATGCGAAGGGGCCGAGTCGGTCCAACATGGTAGACTTTCAACTCGATGAAATGCAAGAGATGCTTCGAGAAATGGCTAATGAATTTGCCATCGATCAATTAAGGCCTAATGCTGAACATTGGGATAACAATTCTCAATATCCAAAAGAAGCTATTGCTGCTGCTGCAGAGAGGGGTTTACTCAATCTCCACATTCCTGAGGATTACGGCGGCGCGGGTCTTGGCATTATGGAAGAGGTTCTGGTCAATGAGGAATTGGCTTGGGGTGATCCTGGTTTTGCTACTGCTGCTTACGCAACTTCTCTTGCCTGTGCGCCATTGATAACTGGTGCAACACACGAACAGAAAGATATCTATCTGCGTAAAGTAACCGAAGAAGGTGCACTTTCATCTTATGCGATCACCGAACCAGGTGCAGGTTCAGATGTCGCCGCTTGCAAGACTAATGCGGTTCGTGATGGTGATGAATATGTCATCAATGGCTCAAAGATGTTCATCACCGGTGCAGGTCATGCAGACTGGTTCTTTGTTTTGGCAAAGACCGATGTCGATGCAGGATACAAAGGAATGTCTGGTTTTATTGTCGATGCCGATACACCCGGTCTATCACTTGGCAAGAAGGAATCCAATATGGGGCAGAAATGTTCTGATACCCGCGCTCTCAACTTCGATGACATGCGGGTACCTGCTGCCAATCTTGTCGGCGAATCCGAATCTGGTGGCTGGATGAATGCGATGAAGGCCTTCGATATGTCAAGGCCAAATATCGCCGCTCACGCAACTGGTCTTGCTCGTGCTGCATATGAGCACGCATTGCAATACTCCAGCGAACGTCAGACCTTCGGCAAGCCTCTTCACCAACATCAGGCGATTCAATTCATGCTCGCCGATATGAAGACCAAGGTCGAAGCTGCGAGAATGCTTACTTGGAAGTCAGCGAGTGAGGCAGATGCAGGCATTCGTAATACCGAATCAGCGGCTCACGCCAAGCGTTTCGCCGCCGATATAGCGATGGAAGTAAGCACTGATGCAGTTCAAATTTACGGCGGCTATGGCTATTCAGAGGAATATCCAGTTGCCAGATTGATGCGCGGGGCTAAAGTTATGCAAATATACGAAGGAAGTAGTCAAGTACAGCGTATGATAATCGGCCGTGAGATTACTAAAGATCTCTGAGGTGATTTTCTTGACAACCCCAACACCTGCGATTATCCTCGCAGCAGGTGCTAGCACTAGGCTAGGAAGCCCCAAGGCCTTAGTCGAGTGGAATGGCGAGACTTTGATAGAACTCGCAGTTCGTCAATTAAAGGAAGCCGGCGTAAATGAGATAGTTATCGTTACTCGTAGTGAACTTGCAGTTGATTTACTGACATTGGTTTCAGGTAGCCAGGTAGCAATCAATACCGAACCTGAATTAGGCCGCAATAGTTCGATTCAAGTAGGAATACTATCGTTGATGAAGGAGAAGGGTAGAATCCCACAACGTGTGTTGATAGTACCTGTTGATCGCTGTGGCTGGCAAGTTGATACCGTCGAAAGATTGCTCGAGCAAAAGCAAAGTTGTACTCCCGAACCTGCAGGCCATCCAGTTCTACTCTACGAGATTGAAGCGGTCCTCGCTGCTGATGGCGATGCCTCTCTACGCAGTCTTTTCAATCCAGAAAGAATCGCAGCACCCGGTATTAGATTGAATATCGACTCCCCTGAAGATGTGGAGGCTTTGCCTTGACTTTACGAGTACTAAAATGGGTGACAGAACAATTGCTCGTTTCTAAGAAGGTTGCAATGGCTACGGTTATGTCAACCAGTGGTTCTGTTCCCGGTAAAAGCGGTGCTCGCCTCGGTTTAACCACAGATTCAATTATCGGTACAATAGGGGGGGCAGGTCTAGAGGTAAAGGTCATTCAACGCTTACGAGAAATGCTCTCAGAGGCAACAACTGCGACAGGAGAAGTGCAAACCTACGGTCTCAACAGAGGGGCCAAGGGCTATGAGGTCATTCCACTTGACAGTCTCTGCGGCGGTCGTGTGACTCTCGCTTTAGAGGTGATTATTGCAATGCCACATATTCTATTCATGGGTGGAGGTCATTGTGCAAAAGCCATGTCTCTTGGCCTTCAACCATTGGGATGGTCATTCTCAGTCCACGATACAAGAGATGATTATTCAACCTTAGAAGGCGCAACTGAATCGCACCACTGCACTGTTGCCGAGTTCTTTGCGTCTGAAGGTTCACTAAACAGATTCTCCGATATCCTATTACTCGGTCATGATTGGCAAGAAGATGAAGAACGATTACTGAGTTTACTCAATAGTGATTTTTCAGGTCGAATAGGAGTAATTGGTTCACGCTCAAAATGGCAAGCATTTGAACAGAAAGCATTGAGTACAGGAATCTCCCAAATCGCTCTTGATTCGGTAAATTGCCCAATTGGTCTGAATATTGGAGCAGAGAGCCCAGAGGAGATAGCCATTGCAGTACTCGCTGAAATTATCGCAGCATGCAAGGGCGTAGACCCAGATGTTGGCACTTGGCGAGATCAATCTTGAATGAAGATCTTCTCTCTGAAGTAACGTAATTCTTCAATCGACTCTAATATGTCGTCAAGAGCGAGATGCGCACCTTTTTTCTCATAGCGGGGTAGGCTTGGATACCAACGCTTAGCCATCTCTTTGAATGAGGATACATCGACCATTCTGTAATGAAGATAAGCCGCTAGTTCAGGCATCTGGCTGTCGATGAATTTACGGTCACACCAGATACTATTACCGCATAAGGGAGCCTTGCCTTCTGCTACGTATTTACGGATAAATTCCAAGGTTTCAACTTCAGCATCAGCAATAGAATACTCACTTTTACGAATTCTAGCAACCAATCCACTCGCATTGTGATGAGTGGTATTCCACTCGTCCATAGCGGCAAGGTCCTCTTCACTAGTTTTTATTGCCAAATTAGGCCCGGTGGCAATTATATTCAGATCACCATCGGTAATTACGGTGGCAATTTCGATAATCGAACAGGATTCGATGTCTAAACCCGTCATCTCTAGATCGATCCAAACCATATGTTCGTCCATGCACTATCCTTGAATCCCCTGCTTTTCAGGTTGGCGCAGGATTCAAACGGGTTAGCCAACCGGTCTGTTATGTGCGTAACGCTCTGACTATGTTTTTTATCATCACAGCTTCGCTTTTTAGCGGCTGTTTTGCAGATGCTGATGTTGAAGAGGAAATAAGCATTGAATTCGGTGATGATTTCCGTGCTTATTCAGTAGTTGCACCAATAGATACTGGTATCAATCCTTATCATAATCACTTTCGCAGCAATGAGACTTTACCTCAATGGTTAATCGAGGGACTAGGGACTACTATTATCTGTAATTTGACAATGGAAGGTTCTTATCAAGAGAGAGTTGATGCAGATCAAGAATCTTGTTGGTCGCAGATAACCGCTTCGGATATAGTATACTTCAAAGGCACTCGGATTTTTGGCACCTCACCAGATATGGATTCAGGTGTTCCAATCTTAGATGACCCGAATGATGGGCATGGCACGGCTGTAACCGGAGCAGTTCTAGATGCAGATCCCGATGCAATTATCTTCTTTGTCGAGGGTTTCAGCGATAATGCGGTTCTTGCAGCGGCAAATCAACCATTGGTCGATATCCTGACTACCAGTTTTGGTGCTCCCTTGTCCTTACCTGTTCCTGGGATTAATGATGCAACTAAGGTTGCAGTGGTCGAAAATCACAAAATCCATACTGGAGCAGCAGATAATTCTCCATCACCTGCGGTGCAGGATGCAACCGCTGGACCACCATGGTCGATAGGAGTCTCTGGTTATGCTGAAGGTGATGATGACCAGAAGGAGACAATGTCGGGCTCATATCCAGACATGGCTAGCGATTGGACCCAATATCTCCCCAATCACCAAGATGTTGATGAATATCATTGGACATCAGGGACTTCATTTGCTACACCGAGAACTGCGGGCTTCCTTGCACATGTAATTACCTCACTAAGGGAGGAATATGGCGACCATGGTTCAGGTGCTCGCGATTCAGCACTCATAAACGGCAGTGAACTCATCTTCAATCATCAGATACGCGATGCACTAAATCGTTCAGGCTGGTATCCCGGTTATCAGAGCTGGGACCCTAGCAGTGGAACTACTCCTGTTTCACCGATTCTCCCCTGCACTCAATTGGGTTGGGGTGTTCTTAATTGGTCAAATATCGATGGCATCATAGCCCATTTGAATGGTACATCTCTAATCCCAGACCGATCTACAGATGTACGCTTGTGCATGCAAGCCAATCAAGAGGCTAGGGAAGCCTACTGGGGCTTGTATCCATTCGCATCTCTAGGTGTTTCGAAACAGATGGCTGTAGAATCAGAGTGGCTCGAAGTTTAGTACTACATTACCTCTTGAGTCGAAATCCAATACTGGCATAAACCCTTCATGTGGTGTTGTTTCCAAGGATGCTCTGATATTGGATAGCACTTCGGGTGGTAATCTGAAAGTGAAGCCTTCTCTAGTCTCTACCAAACCACTTTCAGATACATTTTCGACAATACTATCCATTCTCTCAGTGAGAGTTTGAGCCCTTGTTACAGGCTCTGGAATCGGCTCTGAAACCGGTTCTGGGCCTAACTCTTCTTCAGTTGTATTAGACATCAAGATGGCGTTTTCAGATTCATCATCATCAGGTTCAGATACTTCAACGACTTCTTGATTATCGCCTTCAGCAACAGTAAAAACCTCAGTGAATGGAGTCTCTGTATCATTGAATCTCTGCATATATAGGATGCCGAAACCAAAGGCGAGTATGCCCAGTGATAACCATATCAAAGCACGATAGGTTACAGTATCAATAGTAAATGAGAGGATGAACATACTGATTATCGAACCGAATCCTCCAAATCCTCTACGCCAACCGGCTTCAGTTTCTTCTTTGAAGCCTTGAATGGCTATTGTGACCATGTATATGGAGATAATACCCCATGCCAGCGAGTCGAACTTACCACTGTCGAGAATCCATAGAATCCCTGCTAAGATATAGGCGATGGACATCATACCGATACGGTCTAGCCAAGTGAAATAGGCGGATTCGTTTTCGAATTCGAATTTCTTCCAATTCCAAGCGATATCGGAATTGCTTGCTAGCCAAGTGAATGCTGCACCTTCTGCAATCAACAATAATCCGACTAACCAATCTTGAGCTACTTGCTCTGCCGGTATTGCCTGTTCCAAGTAATTCCATAATGCAAAACCATGTAGTATTGGCATCAATAACATAGCATTGCTCTGACCTTTACCGAAAACTTCCCAGGTTATCCAACCGGCACCGATGACTGTACCGAGACCATAGACCGCATCCCAACTTAGGACCAGGCAAATCATTGTCCAGATTTGCATAGTCTTGAGTAATTGCTCACGTCCCAATAGTGATCCTAGATTGAAGGAAGATATCACTGCTGGAGTCTCATTATTTGCTTCATCAGCCCAACGGTAAAGTATGCCTCTTTCTGCTGCTTGATGAATAATCAATGTGAATAAACCCGTGCCCAAAAGGCTGTGTGAGAAGATTTCAAAGCCAGTGAAGTTCGAAAAGTTATCATCGTTACTAAATCCAATCAAGAATGATAAAACGGTGGCGTATGGAACCCATGGGATGAAATCCAACCTCCCAGTCAACCAACTGTGTAATGAGATTAGAACTGTTAAAATCAGTAACAACCACGATATCTCAGGTAATACACCGAGCATACCGATTGCCAACCATATTCCTGGCATGATGGTCGGCATCGAACGTTCATAACTTCCACTTCCACGTCTGTCAATTATAGCCCTAGCCAGAACAGAAGCTGCGGTTAAAGCCATGATAGCACTGGATAATCTCGACATATCAAGAATAGTAATTTCAGTGAGATCATATGCGGTTAAGTTGACTTTGTCGATTAACCATTTCACCAAATCACCATCTCGTACCATTCTTCCACCCATCAATATCAGTGCAAATGGAGCCCATGCCAAAATAATACCTTGGCGATAACGGAACGAGTTTACTATGACTAGAGTATAGAGCACTAAGAAGGCCAAACCCCCGCTACTGTCAAGAATACCGATAGCCAATAATCCAGCTAAAGCCCAACAATCAGCAGAAACCGAAACTGTACTCTCATTCAGTCCGCGTCGGTTGAGAACAGTACTGACTACTAGTGGTCCTGTGATTAGAATCGCGTCAAACAGTAACCCACCTAATAGAATCTGAGATGTAGATCCATTGTAACTGTTCAAGGCGATGGAGATTGGTACTGCCATTAGGAACATTGTCCAAGTTGCAATAGCCCTTCCAGCCGCTGAAGCTTCCTCATCATCTAGTATCTCCCAGGTTAGTAGTCCCAAAGGAATCGCACTGAGTAATACCCATTGTAAGTTGGTAGCAAGTTCGGCACTATTGACGAAACTGATGGCGATGGTGAAGAGTATAAGCGGACCTATTAATGAGATGCGAGCGATACTACCCCAACCCTTCTCGGTCCATGAGATGTCATCATTTTCTTTCTCGAGCACAATCCAAGCACCGGTTTCTGATTCGAAAACCGGTACTGCTTTCTTACTGTTTTTACTAATCCAAGAAAAGATATGTCCAAGGTCCATTTCCACTCCTTTGTAGCGTCGCATGCTGAACCAGATCACACAGGCTAGAATCGCAAGTGGTAGATTCATGCCATCGAGTAATTGAGCAATACCATCAGGTAAGTTCAGAGTTAAACGCTCGAAAAATGCTAGAATTAGAGTCATTACTATTGATGCGAATAATGCAGCACTTGCTTCAATACGTCGATTGACGTCTTCTGATGCTGCTGCTTGATGCAGCATTCGCCATGAACTCATTATGATGTAGAGGACTATTAGCCATGGTACCCAGAGATTAGTTCCGAGCAGAATCGACTTTGACATTACTATCAATCCTAATGTGAGGAAGTGTGCCCAATCGGAAAGAGTGCTACGCATACGCGATAGTTCACCGACAATTATCAGAGCGACAGCTATGACTAATTCAATATCGGCTATGACGAAGCCAGCCGAAGTACTATCTTGGATAAAGAAGGATATTCCAGCAGCGATAAAGGTACAATTTGCGACCCAAGTCCGGGTTGCTTTTGCCATTATCAACATGTATGGCAATATCGTGATGGTAATAATCCAAGGAATGATACTTGCTTCAGGTGAGATGACCCATATGCTGCCAGCGAGACCAATCGGCATCCAAGGAGTTCTACGAGCATGAACTGCCGGTAAATATGCGAGTAGGAGAGTAACCCATAATGCGCTTTGCAAATTGACATATGCTGCCATTTCTCCCAACATAGATTCACGCAATGGTCCCAGAATTAGGTTCAAATCCCCCAATTTTGCCACATAAATTGCGAGTAGTACTTCAGCAACTAGTATGAAGGATGTTTTCTCAATTAGGCTTTGTCGTAAGCGTGGATCTGCGGCAAGAACCCCTTGGCCTATTATGATGAAAATCAGAAGTGAGAGTGCACCGCCAGCACCGTCTTCAGGTGCATTTTCGTTGAGAACTTCATAAAGTAAAGGAATAATGCCGCTGACTATTGCTGCAATAGAGAAAGTGATGCCATTATTGGATTGTAAGGCTAGCCACATCGCTAAGAAGGTCAAGCTAACAATCGAGACTCCCAATTCCCAAGAGACGATATCATTAGACCAAGAGAGCCATGGACCAACTCCTGCAACAGCGATGGCAATGGGTGTGAAAGTGAGGACAGACCAAGAAAAAGAAGTCGCACCCTCGAGGTTTCTGAGGTATAATACCGCAGCTGCAACCAATGCCAAACATGCTCCCAATTGGATGTATATCGCATCTGCTGAAGGAGACCACTCCTTCTCACTGTATTCTATTCCTTCGACGAGAAGAAAATCGATACCGTTGCCAGCAGCGATGGCGATAAGGAAACGGGTGCCCCAAAGAACTCCAATCGCTGCGAAGAATAAACCGATTCCTAGTAGATAATCATGCACTGCATGTAAACCACCGCCACCACGTCTGCGCTGCATTTCCACCATGGCAATTGCCATGGTCGCTGAGATGATCCCTCCCGCACCAAGAATCAAAAAATTACTATTGGTAGCATCTTCTGCAAAGGCGATTGAGAGAATACCACCCCATATAGCCAACATGGCGATGCCATACATTACCAATTGAGCGAACTTGCCCATAAAATCTACTTCGGCGACACCTGGTGTCTTTACTTCGAGCCGTAAAGCCTCGACTTTACCATATAATCCACCGCTTGTAGTAGGTGTAGTTACTCTGCTAGGGCGACTAGGTTTTACGGGGACATCACTCATGGTATCATCAGATTGTAATCCTTTGATGTATTATAGCCTTCGACAGAAGGAGAGGCATAAACATCATTCAACGAGTTCAGCATCGACAACGGAATCTACATTATCGTCGAAAGCCGCATTGATGTGCCCCTCTTGTGACGAATTAACACGCAACTTTTCTTGCTCTCGTTTCTCTTGAACTATACCGACAACGAGAATCGCTACTATTACAAGAATAAATATCGAGGTTCCTGCTACGATAATAGCACTTTGAGACGCATCCTCCATCGCAACATTATCTGAATCTTCACAGGGGTCTTCCTTGCAATTGAGGACTATGTCGAAAGAGATGAGTGTCGAAGAACTATCGTCCTCTATCGCTCTCATCGAAAGAGTGTGATTCCCTGCAAGAGTTTTTCCTGGAAGATGTTCCAGTTGATGTTTAACTGTATCAAAGTCGAGGGTGACAATATTGGTGTGTTCATAACTATGCAAATTCGACCAATCATCGCGTAAGTGATTTGAGCGCCATTGTATGGAGTCAACTGGTTGTGATACAGTGAAAGTCATCTCACCGTTCACTCCGAGGGGTATGCGATTATTATCACTAGATGCGGTTTTTAATTCTAGAGTCAAATTTTTGTCTAAATCATAACTTTCTTCAGCTGCCTCAAGAACCGATTCTAAAGCGTTGACATGGCCATGGCCATAGACGTTATTTTGCCTGTTTTTCGGAATTAAATCATCTGCAC
>CAJIYT010000002.1 GCA_905181715.1 uncultured Candidatus Poseidoniales archaeon | reverse complement strand
GCTCTATTCCGCATCTACCTCTCTGGTGATAATACCTCAAAGATTGAATTACCAATCGATCCTACTTCCTGGGATGAAGCCTTCCAAGCTGATGAAGACATGAATCTACCAGTAGCAACACCTGGCTTCACCCTGGCCGCTGGAACTGTGGCAATGGCAATGGCTGCAGTCTGGTTCCGCCCGAGTAAAATTGAAGACGAAGACTCACAATGAAGCGAGGATCGCTTCTGCGTCAAGGTTGCATTCAACCTGTTGACCACTTTGTAAATTTTTGACATTACAGGTTCCTGATTCAAGGTCCTTTGGCCCGATTATCAATGCATGACTCGCACCTACTGCATCGGCCCATGACAATGATTTGCCCAAGCCTCTAGATTTGAGTTCTACCACTACCTCTTGCCCGTTAACTCGCAATGATTTCACCAGTGATAGAACCTCGCTGGCTGGAATCTTGAAAGGGATTACTGCAAGGGGATTACTACTGTTTTCACCCGGGACTATCTCCTCACTGCCTTTAGCTGCAGCCTGTGCTTCAAGAGCAAGTAAGACACGATCGAAACCGAGTCCAAAGCCACAACATGGGTCGAGGTCTGCTAGACCGAATAAATGAAGCAAACGATATGACCCTCCGCCAAGAATCTGCCCTTCGCCACCAAGACTGTCAACTTGGATTTCAAAAACCATTCCCGTATAATAATCCAAACCACGTGCTACAGTCAGGTCGACCTTGAGAGAAGGAGGGGCTGTCGCAAGGTCGTTTAATGCCGCTAGCATCTCGCGTAATTCTTCAAGGCTATTGCCCTCTATTCCCAGAGTTGAAAGGATTTTTTCTGCTGCTGATAAAATCTCACTACCACCATCGAGATCTGCCAATTCTTGTAATGGAGGAATGTTCTCGGCGGGAATCATTTTCTCCAATCCCTGCCAATCTCCTTTGTCGAGTAGACGCATGGCTGATTGTACCTCTGATTCGGGTTCGCCTTCATCTGAAAGGCCAAGACCGGTTAGAATCTCATGTAAGATGCCAACATGTCCAATGCGTAATTCCCAATCCTCTAATCCGGTTGCATGTAACATCTCGAGCGCAAGAGCAACTATTTCCGCCTCAGCGAGAGGACCTTTGATACCGATTGATTCAGCACCATATTGGAAAAACTCGCGGTAGCGGCCTTTCTTTGATTCCTCATACCTGAAACATTGGCCAAAATACGAGAGGCGAAGTGGTTTGGTTACGACTCGCATCTCGTCTGCGACCATACGCATTACCGGTGCGGTAAGTTCTGGTCGTAGGGTTAAATCTCTATCACTCTTATCTTTGAAGGCGTATAATTGGTCAACTACGCCGGGTCCTGATTTTGCAGTGAAGAGATCTAGACTCTCGAAAATTGGGGTTTGTACTCGAGAATAACCAAAACTTCGGCTACATTTCTCGAGTAGATTCTCAAGTGCTAATCGCCGCTTCATTTCGATAGGGGTAAAGTCCCTAGTCCCACGAGGCCTTTGCACCATCATTTGCCCTCGAGTGCCGACCCTCTATGATTTCACCGGAAGATTTTGGGCACTAATAGTGGTTCAGTGGCCGTGCTCGATTAGACCCGATGCAATTACAAGTACCAACATGACCAATGCCTGTGGCTTTGTACAATAATTTACCATTTGCTCATACTCGAAAAGGTAGGCATTAGACCGCCAAATAGATTCATTATCAGGGTAATTACGGCCAGTATGAATATGATTTGCATAGATGCTGACTATCAGTTAATGATATATTCTAGCGATTCTCGATACATAATTGATTATCTGCCCAAAGCAGGTCTAAAACTGTTATCCCAAAGATTCTTCAACCTTAATCATCATAATATATCAGTTAAAAGAAACTGAGGGGACTAAATAGGGTGGGCAAGCGGAGCGATTTATGGAACAAACGGTATCCTTCTCAGACCTCGGTCTAAGCGCTGAAATCGTGAGTGCATTATCAAGGCAAGGAATCACCGTTCCTTTTGAGGTGCAAACCGAATCTATTCCCGATGCCATGCTAGGCAAGGACATCTGCTGTAGAGCCCCAACTGGATCTGGAAAAACCTTGGCTTTTGGTTTACCGTTAATCGCTAAGTGTCCGGTCGCTGAACCACATTACCCCACTGCACTCATCCTCACTCCTACAAGAGAATTAGCCGAACAGATTACAACTGTGCTAACTCCACTTGCTGAAGCAGTCTCTCTCGAGGTAATCTCGGTATATGGTGGCGTTTCATACAACAAGCAGATGGATGCACTTCGAAGAGGAACAGATATTCTTGTCGCCTGCCCAGGTCGTTTGCTCGATTTAATTGACAAAGGCGCCCTAGATCTCGATGATATCGAGATGGTTGTGCTCGATGAGGCCGACCGAATGGCTGATATGGGTTTCATCGATCCAGTATGTGATATTCTCAACATGTGTACGTCGATTAAGCAGACTATTCTTTTCAGCGCAACACTAGATGATGAAGTTGGAAAACTGATTAAGGATTATCAAGAGGACCCAGTTACTATTGAAGTAGGGCCAAAAGAAGTCAGCATGGAATCAATGAAGCATCTATTCTGGCTTACTCAGGGAATGAAGCGAGCAACTGTCGCAGCAGAAGCTATCGCCACCGGTGGTAAATCTATCGTCTTCTGTCGAACCCGAAGAGCGGTCGACAAACTAGGAGATGACTTAGCGAATCTTGGATTAGACGTTGCTACACTTCACGGTGGTTTGAGCCAGCGTCAAAGAGACAGAGCAATGTCACGCTTTTCCTCGGGCTGGTGTGAAGCACTGATAGCAACTGATGTTGCTGCTCGTGGAATCGATGTACAGGGTGTGCATTGTGTTATCCATCTCGATCCTGCAGAAAATGGCAAGGCGTACAAACATCGTAGTGGTAGAACCGCACGTGCCGGCGCTAGTGGTATCGTCATCTCAATGGTGCAAGATAACCAAAGAGGAACTTACAATCGTATCCAAAAGCAAGTAGGAATTAAGGAAAAATACACCAAGCCTGATCTCAATCTACTGCCTGTTCATGGAAAAGGCGCCTTGGAGGACCGTGAACCACGTAAGCGTAAGCCTGATTCTCGCTCGTCTAGAGATGGTCAGAGAAGTGGTGGCGGAAACTCACGCTATGGCGGAAATAACTCCGGTGGTCGTAGAAGTAGCGGTGGAAACTCTAGCTATGGAGGCAATAGTTCTCGTGGCCACAAGGGCAGAAATAATCACAATGATAACCCTTCCAAAAAGGGTCGAAGGTCTAACCGGCATTCGGCTTCACCTCGCCAACATAACCGTGTAGACCAATAATCAACTCAAGTGATTGTATACCTTGTGAGTCTTGTTACAGATACTCTGAAATGGTGCAGGCACTCGCAGCCAATTATGAGCGAAGTGGCAAGTGTCGTGCAAAAGCCTCGCGTCGATATCGTCAACGCTTCATTCCTGATTTCCACACCAATATTAGCAATTGTTGGCATGGTCTGGTATTACATGGAACATGGAGTGTCCTGGACTGAACCAGCAATTTTTGCTTTCATGTATTTCACTACCGGACTTTCCATCACAGCCGGCTATCATCGCTTATTCAGCCATCGTACCCACAGTGCTGCTTGGCCATTGCGCCTGTTCTATGCTGTAATGGCTGCTGGCGCATTCCAGAATTCCGCTATCAAATGGTGCTCAGATCACCGCCGACATCATCTTCTAACCGATTCTGAACGAGACCCATATTCAGTAGTCCGTGGTTTCTTTTGGGCCCATATGGGCTGGGTTATGGTTTCAGAGGAGGATGCAGATGTCGAAAAAGTCGAGGATTTGCAAAATGATCCAATATTGATTTGGCAAGAGAAACATATTTTCAAAATCGGTGCTATATCGGGAATTATCCTACCTGGATTAATCGGATATCTGGCACTTGGAGGCTTTGCTGGATTCATGGGTGGCCTTGTATGGGGAGGGCTTCTCAGGTTAGTGTGTGTCCATCATGGTACTTTTTTAATCAATTCTGGAGCTCACGTATGGGGCACTCAACCATATTCAATGGAGAATACCTCGAAAGATCTGCATCTTTTATCCCTCATCACTTTTGGTGAAGGTTTCCACAACTTCCATCACACTTTCCAAGCCGATTATCGCAACGGTCACAAGTGGTATCATTGGGATATCTCCAAGTGGTGGATCAAAGGATTCTCATGGATTGGCCTAACCAAAAGTCTTCACAAGGTCCCACAACAGACAATTGAAAGTCGTCGTATGAAAACCACTTTTGAAAAGCAAGAAATGTCGATTACTAACAAAGAAGCAATCGAGGAATACCGCACTAGTTTGAAAGATTGTGTGAACTTATTACGTTCTTCGCTCAAAGGATTGAATGAGAAACGCATCGAATACAAGCAAGAGCGTAAGACTCTAATCAAGGATGAGATTGCAAGTTTCGAAGCTGGTGTCAAACAAGCATGGGCAGATTTCGCAGCACTATTAACAGCAATGAAATCAGAACAATCTATGGCCGCTTAATCACTCTTTGAAAATCAGTATTTCAGATAGTTTTTTGCGCTCTAAATCAGGAACCATAGCATCATCTGCTGGATAACCAACCGGCATTAATAACATTGCAGATTCGTGTTCGGGGCGTTCTAGAATCTCACCTAAGAAGCCCATTGGCGATGGTGTATGCGTAAGACAAACCAATCCCATATCATGGATGGCTGCGATAAACATTCCTGCAGCGATACCACATGACTCCTGCGAATAATAGGTAGGTGCCATCTCCCCATTTCTCCGACGGCGCTGACTGTGACGAAATAGAATTACAATCCATGGTGCATCCGTAATGTGCTCCTTGACGTGATCTGTACCAAGTGGCGAAAGTACTTCTTCCCATGCTTCGGGAATACGTTCAGCATAGAAGCGACGTTCCTCGTTTTCAGCCGCTGTTCGTATTTTCTTTTTCAATTCTGAATTAGAAATCATCACAAAGGTCCACGGTTGAAGATGAGCCCCTGAAGGAGCTGTCCCTGCACTACTAACTGCCAATTCGATTAACTCGCGCGGTACTGAGCGTGTTGAAAACTGACGCGTAGTGCGGCGTCCTTGCAATTGTTGGTAGAATAATCTCGCCCGCGTAAACATCTCTGATTCTGGCAGCTCGACAAATTGCAGAGGGACAAAGTTCGAATCATCGGCCATGCCTTGCCATAGCACACCTGTCAATCAAGACTTGGGGTTGTTCACCAGAGAACTTCGTGCCAATCATCTTCCTCATCTGGATCGTGCTGGCGTACTGGTGCTGCGAAATGTTCGATTACATCCTTTTCTAGATCTTCAATATCACTAATTTCAGGAATCTGCTCGTCTTGGGGTAATTCATCGTCTACCTGCAGCAGAATCTCAGGCGACGTTGCCGGTAGGTCAACCATACTGGGAACCGTTTCTTTTTCTTCACTTTCGACTGCTTTTATTTCGCTTTCTATTGAGGATTTATTGTCTATAACCGTAACCTCTTCTTCATCTTCGAGAAGGTCGGAAATATCTATTTCTGGTGTTGTGCTAATGATGATTGGCTCATCGACTCCTAAAGCATCCCAAGCCTTGGAAGCACTGACCTCATTAAGTGGTTTTGCCTTGACTAAGGCTACAGCTTTTGCCATCTGAACTTCTGCCCACTCATGTTTTTTTATGGTTTCAGCGTCAATTTTGGCTTCCATTGCCGCCCAAACTCTTGCTTCTGCGTTCTGTTCTCGTTGTTCTTCTTTGAGAGCTACCATCTCAGGTGTAGGTTTGTCCCAACGCTTCCAGAACCAACGTACTAATGGTAAACTTACAATTGCAAGTGCTAACCCAATCAGAAGCCATTGTACCAAGGGCATCATAGAAATCCCATTCAAGATTACTCAGGGCTCACCGTATATTCTTTCTCACCCAAATGTTCCCAACCGGGAGGATAGTCGCCAACTTGAACTATCAGTTCATCACTACCACCGGGCAGCATGCTGATATCGACATCTGCACCTTCTGGCACATTTCTGAATAAGGGTCTAGCGACAAGGAATTTATTCAGAATCATGAATAAGATCGCGACTACTGACCAAAATGCTAGAATGATTCCTAATCCGTGCGGGTTTGTAGGGTCCCATACATTATCGGTATTGGCTATCATATCACCGAAGTATGAAACCATTAGGACGACGAATAAGAATGGGAATGCAAGATAAATCAGCAAATCCCACCATCGGCCAATCCATAGATCATTATCTCCTGTATTGATAAAGTCATCACGGAAGGCGGATACGCCAACTCCGAGATAGCCTTTGAAGCCTGGTGCTGCTGAACCATCCTCGACTGCTGCACGCCATTTCAGGTATCCATATTTCCAGATACTGAAGGCGATGAATAAGCCACTGAACATCAAACCATAGCCCCAAATGTGGTCTTGAACTTCCAAGAATTCGGGGAAGGCAACACCTTCTGAATCAAGTTTAATCCACATTAAAGCTGAAGGTAAACCGAATAGGAAGATTGTTCCCGTGGTTATCAATACGCTCTTATTACGTGAAAAACCATGATCTACGAAATTTCTCACACATAATTCAACCGTTGATATCATCGAAGTGATGGCGGCGAAGGATAAGGCGAGGAAGAAACCTGTCATCATCACCCATGCACCAATTCCACCTCCAGGTGCTTGAGCGAAGACCTCTGGTAAAGCAAGGAAGGTGATGGCACTAGAACCGCCAGTCACGACACCCAAGGGGTCATCGGATACAGCAAAGATCGCTGAGATCACTGCTAGTCCTGCTATGATTGAAATACTGTTATTTGCCAATCCCATAGTGAAAGCGTTGAGGGTTGTGTCCTCGTCTTTGCGCATGTAAACCGAATAGGTGATGGCCATACCCATTCCTGCTGAACACGACCATGCTGATTGTGATAGACCATTAATCCAAATCTCTGGATCGCCAATCTGATCCCAATCTACAGTGAACATGAATAGGAATCCGTCAAGAGTTCCATCCGACATATCCATCCAAAGTGAAAGACCTAAGGTCATGAATAACAAGACGAAAAGGCTGGTCATCAAGATGACATTTGCCTTCTCAATCGCTTTAGCACCCTTCCATATTGCTAGCAGTGTTATGGCGATAATTAGAAATTGATAGAAGATTACTTCGCCTGAATTCTGTAGAAAGGAGTTCCAAACTTCAACGGTATCTACTTCTTTACCGACTAGACCGTTGGTGATTCCGAGGCGGAAATAATTGATACACCATCCGGCTACAATCGCGTAATAAAAACCGATAGCTGTCGAAATCCATGCTGTCCATAATCCCATCCAAGCAAATTTCTTACCTGCGAATATACGGAAGGTACCGATAGTACCTGTTCTACTTCTCTTACCTAGAGCGAATTCTGCAATAACCAAAGGTATCGACCAAGCGAACAAAAAGAACAACCAAGGTACGAGGAATGTACCGCCGCCGTTTGCCCCAACCATACGGGGGAAGCGCCAGATATTACCGGTACCTATCGCTGCACCAATGGCTGCGAAGATTAAGCCAACTCGGCCACTGAATTGATCTGACTGACCTTCGCTCATGTGGAACCCTCCTCAAGAGTAGCATCCATGATTACATCTTCGTCGCCGCTATCCATAATCAATCGTAAGCAGACACCAAGTCCACCCCATACAAGAACAACAATAACTCCGAATAATGCGAGAGAGGAGAATACGCCACCGTAAGGAGCTCGGTATGAAATATCGAGAACATTGTAATTACCATTTGGTGGATATTCGAATAGAGTCGAACCTGAGAGAGTCGAAAGCATTGCTTTGTAATGTAACTCCCCGGTTATGACATCAGAGACAGGAACCGTTGCTCTTAGGACTGTCCCATTGTTGTCTCCATCTCTTAGGGTGCAACTTTCTTCGATAGCTTGGAAAGGGACCATCTCCCAATCGGTGGTTGACCATTCGCGCGGACCGTAATCACTTTGCTGACGTGTTGGTTTTACCATTCGCCACATTAAATGAGTATTTTTCATTTCAAGGCTGTAAGGGAAGTTCGAATCCAGACAAACATCGATTGGAATATCGCCATATTCTGGCAAAACTACTTCACTGGCTTCTTGAATAAATTGTTGTGATATTCCAGAAAGCCCAAGGTCTGCTTTCTCACGCGGATTATCAGCAATTTCTGCCATGTAGAATGAAACTCCAAGATTACGGATGGCGATGTGCTTGATATCTATTTCATTCTGGTGGAATGCAGTGCCTATCTCCATTGTATAGCAATAAGAGTCATGAACTCCGTATTGCCAATCACAGAAATCACCAGTGGTTGGATAGAGGTCACTCGATTGCATGTTGGCGTAATCAGTATATTCAGCAAGTACGTCGCCGTGATAAATCAACTGCTCGTGATCGGTTGACTCACAGCCTGTGCAGTGTCCCCATGGATAGAGTACAAGTTCGGAGTATGAATGCCAAGTCAAAGTCGCTTTGAATTCAGTTGAACCATCGCCATTATCATCGTTCATCTCGGTGAGGTCTTGAATGAATTTGGTTTCTGGTTCAGAGTTACCGCCAGCCCAATCTTCGTCTAACCTCCCGTCATTATCATCATCTTCGCCATCAACGTTGTCTTCGTTTACTAAACCATCACCATCGTTATCTGTTGTATCAAATGGTCCGGTGTAAACATCGTTATTGGAAATTCCTGCTCGTTCATCTTCAGCAGGTGTACAAGTTCCTGGAATAAGTGGGACAGTAGCCCCTAAAGGCCAACCCCACTCAAACTGATAATTTCGATTCAAATCGACACCATCGCAATCCTCGTCCACTTCTTGGGTTAAATCAGGCAGAGGTTCTGGGCCATTGTTTCTTAGGTTCTTTCTCCAGCCACCACTAGGACAACTCTCCCATGCAGGTGCAGGACAAAATATCTCACGGTCGTAAATATTACCATCAACATTTAGCATTGGAACCAAATAGATTTCACGACTATTGACAAGGTCTGTAATCCATTGCTCGCTGAAATCTTCATCGACACCGAGGTCGCCTGGGCCGCAATCATCGCCGTCACCATTACTATCACGAGATTCGTTGACTAAAGAAAGACAATCGCCATCATCATCGAGTTCGCCATCGCCATCAGCATCGCCCCATGGATCTTCATCTATCTTGCCGTCGCCATCGTTATCGTAACCAATATTATCGTAAGAGAATGCGACGTATTCCAAGAACATCAATGGTACGGAATAAGACATCCATTCCCGTGCATGATGATTGCCTACGATTAGTACATCCGGTCTATCAGCATAATTTCCATTATCGCCGACGAATGGATTGAGTTCGCCTCCTGAGACGTCTTTGGTGATTTTCATCCAAGGCGAGGCGTGGTTGTAATGCCAGCCCTCATACGAATCGGCAGTTGTCACATCACCGCGCTTGTTGACTCCTCCGTTCAATCCTTCATGGAATTCGAAAATATCGGGATTTTGTTCGGCAAGACGCATCATACGTAATTTCATCGAGTCATAATCGTGATACTCATTGAATTGTTCCCGCTCATCGCCGCCCCATGGTAATACGCTATCCACGTAATCATCAGACCACAATTGGTTCGGAGTATAGCCTCCGGTATCCTGTGCACTAACACTAATCATTGGGGTTAGTGAGAGCGCCATCATTGATGTAACCGAAGTGAAAAGCATGATTGCGCTGATTCTAGAATTCATGGCTATCAGTTGGGCGACTCGCCTCCAGTTCTTGAAACCCTCGCGCCGACGCTTTCTGACTCGAGGTTCAATTGTGATTGTAGCCGAAAGCGATACAACGAGGAGCGTTGTCGAGTGAACATGGAAGAGATAGTTAGCATCATTCCCGTCAAGGATACAGAAATACTAGGGTTCAACCTTGCAACCTTGGTTGCATTAGGTGGGCTATTCGTCCTCCTGCTCATCACTAGACAGATTGTCAAAGTCATAATGCCGCGCTTCCTTGCTCGAGTAATCGCCGAAAATAAATTCGCAGGAAAGGTTGTTGCCGATTCTACAAAACCCTTAGGCACCGCCGCTGGTTGCGGAGTTGTTTTCCTCTTACTTGGAGATATGAGCGGGCCAAGTGTATTGGTGCCTGAATTGATATCTAACTGGCTACCAAGCATATTGAAATTGGTTATGGTCGTTACAATTGTAATGTGGGCTTACAAATTAGTTGGAATCGTTCAGGCGGTATTTGGATGGCTTGACGATGATGAAGAGCTCGATGGTAGTGAGAAAACTTTGATTACTGCTATTGAAAGTGTCTTGCGATTCTGTATCACTATCTTTGGTGCTGTCTTCATCGCTGATGCTCTTGGGTTCGATCTCAACACAATGATTGCTGGGCTAGGAATTACTGGTCTCGCACTGGCTCTCGCTGCTAAGGATACTATCTCCAATCTATTCGGTGCAACAGTGGTTCTGCTCGATAGGCCATTCAAGATTGGTGACTGGGTGATAATCGGTGACGTTGAAGGAGAAGTGACCGATATCGGCTTGCGCACTACCTTGATTCGAACCTCGCTCGATACCGTAATCACAATGCCCAATGCTAATTTGACCAACACTCCGGTCGAGAATTGGGGTAAGCGTCGTTTCCGTCGCTGGCAGCCAATTATCAAACTAGATATCAATTCAGATCCATCTGATGTCGATAATTTCTGTAATGGAGTCATGGAATTGATCAAAGCCAATGGTGAGACAATGAAAGAAGAGTCTTCATGGGCTCAAGTCTCAGCATTGGGACCTGATGCCATCGATATAGGCTGCAATATCTACTGGGACATCGCATCGAGTAAGGTTGAAAGAGAAGCGAGGAATAAATTCCTATTGAGTGCAATGAACTTAGCCAAGGAGCATGGATTGTCATTCCACGATGGCCGGATTAGACACAGCGCATAATCAGCGCCAATCAGGCTCTAGGCGCCATTCAAGGATGCGCATCAGCAGCATCACTGGAAAGCCGATTAGTAAGGTCAAATTACGATCTGCTGTGGATATTTCAGCGATATTCCACAGCATCAATGCAAAGACAATGACCGCTGCAGTTGAAAGGGAAACCATTCGGCAAGTACGCATCAATCCTAAACGTGCTTGTACCCTATCGACAGTGGAAAGATGTTCGCGCAATGGCCCAACCATCGCTTCCAAACCAAATGCAGTCGCTTCAGCCAAACGGCAAAGAGTGACGTCATAACGTAATATTGCTAATCCTCCGGTAGATGTTTTGAATAGATTGCGCACCTTGTTCTTCTCTTCTTTATCCAACCACTGTCTCAGAGTATTAGCACTCTCAATTATGGCCAAATCCCGTAGATGCGGTAAACGGTCGCTATCATCCAGCAAATATTCAGCGATTGATATCGGCTCTCCTCGAATAACCGTTCTTCCTTGGTATGTGACAAAATTTGTACGCTCAACGCCTAACCTTACCGCTGCGAGCATGTGCTTGCTATGCGGGGCGCGCCAGAGAGTATTGGTCTTCAATCCACCTTCGATGTTTTTCAGGCGATCATTCCATGATCGTTCCATATTGGGAGCAGATAATCCTGCACTGCGTAATCCGTGGTGAATATCGTAGAGTAAGCCGCCATCACAAGGCTGACTACTTATGTCATGATGGGGAAAAATGAGTATTCTGTCACCATCGACGCTCCAACCACCTACTGCTAACAACATATGTTGCTCAAGCACACTTCTCAAAGGAGGTGAACGAGATAAACGAGAGATGTGTTCACCTGAAGGAATTGGGCAAACCCTTGCCACATGAGTTCCTAAATCAAGTAAAAAGCCACGCTGATCTTCTTCTAGGACGATAACAGTCTCAACTTCTGTAGGCCATTCTCCCCATGAATCAGAGAAATTATTCCACCACTGAGCAGATAAAAACTCCTCATCCCACCAATAATCAGCGCTACCCCACATAGTGGATAGTGTGCCCTGAGCATGACTCCTGACAATGGCTGCTGGCCACCATGGCCTTTTCTCCATGGAGGTCGCAAAAGGTACCGGCTGAGAAGTCTTCGCTCGGGGATGCACTCAAATCCAAGAGGCGGTTCCAGCACTTGAGGCCGAGTGATGGGTATCAGCAAGCGTATGGGAGATGTTCTCGGCCAAGCGCTTGAGGCAAAACTCATACGCGAGGTCTTAGATAACGAAGAGAAGGTCAACCATCTGGCTATCATCATGGATGGAAACCGTAGATTTGCTTGGTCGAAAGCGATACAGACCAATCTTGGCCATCGACTAGGGAAACAAAAATTAGAACAGGTTTTAGACTGGGTTCTAGACTTGAAAATACCCTACTTTACCGTATATGCCTTATCAACTGAAAATCTTCTCAGCCGGGATGAAAATGAATTAGAAGCCTTATTCAAACTCTATACCGAAGGCTTGAATGATATTTCTGAAGATCCGAGAATCCACGAGAATCTTGTCAAAGTTCAGGTCATAGGTCGTCGAGACCTATTGCCAGAAAATGTCATTGAAGCGATAGAAAATGCTGAAAGAAAAACCGCTGATTACAGTAACTTCACCTTTACCATCTGTTTGGCTTATGGGTCAAGAGAAGAGATTATCGAGGCGATTAAGGGAATAGCTTCTGATTATGCATCTGGTGCAATCAAATTGGAAGAAATCGATGAACCTCAAGTCTCAGAACGCCTATACACTAGTGATATGCCTGACCCTGATCTTGTCATCAGAACTTCCGGCGAAGAGCGTATTTCGAATTTCTTACTCTGGCAAATGGCCTATAGTGAATTGTATTTTACCGATGTATATTGGCCATCGTTTTCAAAGAAGGACATGCTCAAAGCAATTCAAACCTTCCAACAACGCCGCCGTCGTTATGGTGAGTGAAATGACTGGACCATGTGAGCAATGCGGTCGCTGGCCAGCACCAAAACTAACTGTTGATGCTGTGGTTGAAAGAGATGGTCAGATTCTTCTAATCCATCGCGGAATAGAGCCATTCAAAGGTATGTTAGCCTTGCCAGGAGGTTTTGTTTCAGAAGGCGAAGATCCTCAGGATGCAGTTCTTCGTGAATTGAAAGAAGAATGTGGTTTGGACGGGCAGATTATCGATTTGATGTGCATCAAGGGTAAGCCGGGTCGTGATCCACGCGGACACATCGTTACCATCGTCTATCTGGTAGAAGCTGAAGGAGAACCGGTTGCCGGTGACGATGCCGCTCAAGCAGCATGGTACAATCTCAATGAAATCAGCGGACCAATGGCTGGCGACCATTCAGAGATTCTCGATGATCTGCGTCAATTGTTGGCGGGTGTCGGGCCACTCTGAATCCGGTTCCTCTGGCTGATTAAGGAGTTCTTTGAAGGCTGAAAAGTCATTTCTTATCAACAATTTATTTTTACCCAAGACGTCGAGAAAACCGCGCTGTGCATTGGAAACCAAGAGAGTTGGAACGCCTAATAAAACCGCTTCACTAGCCAATGTTGTAGACTGAGTAATCACTCCATCCATAGATGCAATCAAACGATCCAAGGACCAGGGGTCGCCGCTAAACTCATCCTCATCAGCGAGGGTAATTTCAAAGGATGAGAGCCAATCCTCTGTGATGGGTTTGATCTCATTGTCGTCGTGAACCCCGTCACCTTTCAATCTCCTTAGCAGAATCTTAGGGGGACTACTAGCAACTCTTGGTCGCAAAGATGGCCGTAGGTGAACATGGCCATGAAGGCCTTCAATACGATGAATTCGTGCTTTCGTCAGCAATAATAGTCCTGATAAATCTTCACGGAAGTGATTGGGGATGATGATGTCAGTCGCCTTATTGCGGGCTAATTTGTGGGCGAGATGGTTGACCTCGGTATCTGTGATGTAAATCCTCTGAGCTGATTTGGGTGCTGCGCGTATCTCGAGAGGTGCTCCGATTGATATCACTTGGTCGCATCCTTTCAATGCCCGTTTCGATTTGAATAATCTACTCAAAGCCTTGCGATAACGTCCCTTTCCGGTCGCTCTTGGGACCCAGATTGTCCTCCGACGCGGGAGATGGCCATCGCCATATTCAATCATCGCTTGCACCTCTTTCCGCTCACAGGCGACTATCACATCTTCAGAACTTGAGAGTTCCCGCATCAGTGGCGCTAACAGACGAGCATGGGCTGGATGATCGATTACCCAAGCCCGGCGCATAACTTTGCGAAAGGGTGTTCATTCAAGACAACCGCTATCGGATGGCTACGTCTAGCCAAGGCTATGAAGGAGATTATCGAGGTTGGAGAATCAAAAAAATATGGCCCTTATTCGCCAGGCATTAAATCATGTGGAATCGTGTGGCTAAGTGGACAAATAGCTCCCGAGGCTGGGGCTGATATCAAGCAACAGACCAATGCCAGTCTCGATAAAATTGATTCTTTATTGGCCGCTGCAGGTATTGGGCGGAATGATGTGTGCTTTGCCCAAGTTCTATTGGCGGATATCGAGGATTTTTCCGCTATGAACGAGGCTTATGGCGAGTGGCTCAAGGATGTCGCAATCAAGCCAGCTAGGGCCGCATTTCAAGCCGCAGCATTACCAGGAAATGCGCTGGTTGAAATCGTGATTCAAGCGGTTGAACCGAATTGTTGTGAGTGAGCATAATGCCCGGCTCTCCCTATCTCAAAGAGCCCCCCCCGGGTTTGATAACCTGGCCAAAATTATTGCTTCTTGTTACACCTGCTCTTTTGACATTCAGTGCAGTTGCACTTTGGCAAAATCTTCTGAAAGAGTGGTTGGCTCTGCTAACCATCGTCCTTCTCCTCACCTTCTTACTCAGACGATGAGATGAATTGATACCAGTAATGTGATACGCCGGGCTATGGAGTGGCCAAGACATTGCTTCAAAGCCTACGATATCAGAGGCTTTTCTGCCAATGAGATCGATGATAATTTCGCCTACCGGCTTGGACAAGCCTATGCAACATATCTCGATTGTCGGACGATTGCTGTCGGACGGGACATTCGAGAATCAAGCCCTGGTCTTACCAAAAATCTGATTGAGGGGCTAATGTCTTCGGGAGTAAAGGTTCTCGATATTGGCATCGTATCGACTGGATGCCTTTACCACGCTTGTTGGACACTACCAGTCGATGGTGGCATCATGGTAACCGCCAGTCACCTACCAATGCCAACTCACAATGGATTCAAGATGTGCCGCGGAAAACTACCACTTGCTGGCGAGGAGATCCAAGAATTGATGCATGTTTTCTTGAGTGGCGATTTCAAAGAAGAAGAAGGAGAACATGTCGATTATCCTCATATGTACACCTATCTCGATGCTATTGTTGAGAGTACTGGGCCACTAGCTCGCCAGGTGAAAGTTGCAGTGGATTGCGGCAATGCAGTTCCTGGAAAAGCCATGGTTGAACTCCTGGAGATGCTAGGGGTTGCACACGTCGACCTGTATTGTGATTGGGACCCTACGGAACCAAATCACGGTGCAGATCCAACCCGGCCAAAAAATATGGTTGACCTAGGTGAAGCGGTAGTCGAGCATAGTTGTGAATTCGGTATCGGAGTAGATGGTGACGGTGATAGAATTGGGGCGGTTGATGAGCGAGGGCGTTTCATCTTCCCTGACCGACTAATCGCATTACTAGCAGATGATGTCTTGGGTTCCGAGGAAGGAAGAGACCTAGTGATATACGATGTCAAATGTTCGATGAATGTCGAAAAAGCAATTCTCAAAGCCGGTGGTAAAGCATTGATGGCTAAGACTGGACATTCATTCATGAAGAGAGCACTAGCCGACCATCCAGAGGCGATTATGGCCGCAGAGATGAGTGGTCATATGTTCATGGCCGATCGGGGATGGTATGGTTTTGATTGCTCTCTCTACAATGCTGCTCGGTTGATCGAATTATGGAGTCGTCGTGAAGCAACAGAATCTTTCAGCGATGCCCTTTACGACCTAGCACCGAATCTACCAACAACTGGTGAAGTCAAAATCCCCTGTGCTGAAGAAGATAAAATTCCCACTGTCGAAGCAATAACAGAGGCTTTCTCCGATTATCGAAGGAGTCTTGTTGATGGTGTGAGGGTATCCTTTGAGCGAGGAGAGAAACAACTGGGTTGGTTCTTAGCAAGGAAATCGAATACAGAGGATATTTTGGTGATGCGCATCGAAGCGATAAATCGTGATTCTCTAAAGGAGATTCATGCGCTAGTAATGGAGCGGGTTTCCCCGCACATTGACGTCAGTGGTCTAATCGTTTGATTCTAGCATTTCAACGGCGACCTTGATGGTAATGAACTCGACTTTGACAGTTACAGTTTCACCTTGGTCGTTATTTCCTAAGGGCCCAGGGCTTGGACCACCTGGAGTAATTTGCCCTGCATCGGCATCGACTTCGACCGTTATGTTGTAGACACCTCTGCCATATCCCATGTCGTCGTATGCTGCAATTGCTTCTGATTCTGTAACATCGTTATGAGTGCTGTTAATCATCGAATAGTTATGAATCATCTCGAATTCGATAACATGCTCGACTCCATCAGCGCAATTACCATTTTCATCGTATTGCTCAGTGGTAATATTGGAAACATTGTGAGCGACGCCGTTCATATCGATTTCAATCGAAACCTCATCACATTGGTCTTGACCCTGTCCTTGCTCGTTGGTCTCTGCCCAAGAAATAGTAAAGCGCACATAAGCGATGTATGAACCCTCTAAATCAGTCGCTATCGAATCGGTATCGAAAGAAATCGTCTGTGGTTCGTCATCTTGAAGATCAAGTTCGTTCTCGCCAAGAGTAAGGTTGGTTTCGGACACAGTAGCCTCATAATCACCTTTAGGGCCCGGTAATACACCCAAGTCTCCAATTGAAGCTGCTATTCCAAAGTAGACAGGGAAAGCAATTACGAAGAAGACGATACAAGCCGCAGAAATCTGCGTATCTCGATCACTTTGAAGTTTATCCATCAGTGAAATTGCGACTCCTCCTATGCAGATGCAGAACAAAGGGTTACCTTGCATTTTCGGTCAATCGTCACTACCAGGAATCACTGAATCTGCAGATTTTACTGGCCATGAATCAAGACCGAGTTTGGCAAAAGCACGTCGTGAACGACGCCAAACAGGCAAGAGAAATCCAACTACACTACGTTCGCCAAAGGTCCATTTCCATGGGCAGCGTGGCAATTGAGCCGCCCATTGTTGAATCAATTTTCTAGCTTCAGGATTTTCAATCCCGCCTGGTATTGTCCATGCGGTCTTGCAAACTGCCCCTGATGAACCAGTGGTTTCTTGCCACGTATGCATCTCAAGTCCAGATAATGCTCCGTCATCGAATGAAAGACCAAGGGTGCGCGCACTCTGCACCATTGGCATTATGATGGCAAATCTATCTACCATTCTCGATCCTTCATGTCTGGTCATTGACCAATCCATGTTTTCGCCTTGTTGGCGTAGGGCCTTGATATTCTGTGCAGGTGTGGTGGATACCTCGAGGATAAACTCTCGTTTTGCCACCATGTCTACAGCCAGAGTGCAGGGCCTTGTGAATGTGCTTGCTCGTGCATGGCAATCCGCGGCCTATCACCACGAAGGTGAGGTTAACCACGGCAAGCGGCCGCGTAAGGACTACCATGCCGTTTACTCAGTAAACGGGTTCTGGTGTCGGGTTATGGCTTCAGCCGAACAAAGATCCGAGACCTTCGAATCCTGCTTCTTCCTCTTCCTCTTCCTCTTCTTCTGCAGCTGCATCAGCAGCTCCAGCTCCACCGGAAGCGGCAGGGGCAGCAGCGACAGCAGGTGCAGCGACAGCTTGTGTCATTGCATCTGCGATGTCGACTCCACCAAGGCTAGCAACTAGTGCTTTCACTCTGGCATCATCAACATCAACACCTGCGCCCTTTAGGACAGCAGATACAGTCTTCTCATCAATCTCTTTTTCAGCACTGTGCAATAGCATTGCAGCGTATACGTACTCCATTTCATTTCACCTCAATTTTTTTTGTTCAACCGAATAGGTCACCGAGTCCACCAAATGCGGCTTCCTCGTCATCCTCTTCCTCTTCTGCCTCGGCTGGGGCATCGTCGGCGCTCTGCACTGCAGAACTCTCAGCAGCGGAGACTGCAGCAGTTGCTGCGGCTCCGAGCATTTGTGAAAGCTCCTCATCCAGAGCGGATGGGTCGAGAGCACCTGCGACGCCAATGGCGCTTGCGTGTGCTCTTGCGACTAAGTGTGGCAACGTAGCTACCGTTGCGATTGCTGCTTCTAAAGCCACAGCCAATGCCTCTGTGCTTGCCTTTGTTAGCAAGGTCGGCATAGTTTGGCTTGTGAACCAAGAAACATTGCAGGCAAGATTGAATGCACCAGCTGCAAAGCCGATCAAATCTTGCTCGAATTGTTGATAATCAATATCTAGGGTCTCAGGATTAAAGATTGTACCATCTTCTAAAGTTCCACAAAGGCGTAGCCCGGTAACAATTGGATTGATACCGATCTTGGAGAGCATCATTCCCATATCGCCCTCAAATACATCACCTTCTTTGAGAACGGTTGTAGTTTTCTGGATTTGGACACTGCCCTTCAAAATCTTAGCGGGAATTCCAACGGAATTCAACTCACCGACTATTGGACCTGGAGGCATTCCTGTGTCAAACTTCTCAACGATAATATCGTGAGGAGCGATGTCACCAGGTTTTGCAGCACGCCCTGCTTCGGTCTTTTTGAGTTCAGTAAACAACTCAAACGAGTTCAGGCTTTCTGTGCAAACCAATGCTGGCTGAACCGCACTATCGAAAAGTGACGCTATATCATTTCCATCGTGACCGCTAGCCTCCCATGCTAGGGAGATAAGAGTCTTCTTTGCTACTTGGATGCGCATATTTTCGCGCAATCCTGCACGCATTCCAAGCATCGAATCAGCAGGAACGCCGTGAATATCGATAATTGCAATAGTGGTTCCGGATTCCAATTGCTCTTTGAGCGAGGAAACCGTGTCCTTCTTCCATGAAGCGACCTTTGGAATCAATTGATCACCTCGATTCTCTGAGCAGGACCCATTGTGGTCTTGATGAAAAGTGATCTAATGTTGAATACTCCGCGTTCTAACTTACCAGCAACACGGTTGTAGACCTCCATGGCATTCTTGGTCAATTCCTCATGGGATTGAGAAGACATGCCAATAGGCACGTGGAAGGTAACTCTGTCACGGCTCTTGACGACTACAGTATTGGAAAGACCTGCAGCGATAACCCCTGGGTCGACTACTGGAGGGACCGGTCGAGGCATCTTGCCACGAGGACCTAGGACTACACCGAGGTAACGGCCAATCAATCCCATGTGTGGGACTTCGGAGAGGAAGAAATCATAGCGGTTTGCCAATTTCTTGGCCTCGCCTTTCTTACCGGCTAAGTCTTCGATATCAGTAGGATCGATTACGAATAGTCCGGCTGCTCTTGCTTTTTGTGCAGCATCAGATGCTGCAAACATCGCTATCTTGACATCGCGGCCACGACCAGAGGGGAGACGAATCTCCTCTTGGATACGATTGTTTGGGTTTTTCAAATCGATATCCTTGATTGTAAAAGTGATATCGACTGATTCGACGAATTTACGCTCCGGGGCATCAGCCACCGCAGATTTTATTGCTTCAGATATTTTTTCTTCCATTTTGATTCCCCCATAAACGGTCTGCGAGGATTACTCCTCTTCCGTGGTCCGTGGTCTCATTCAGTTGAACCTGTCATTCCAGTCTCCGTTCTCGATAACCCTCAAGGCGTCAACGGCCCATAGGCCTTCAACCTTGACACGCATTGACACACAAGTGCCGATAATCTCACGTGTTTGGGCCTTTAGGTCTGCTCCGGTCAAATGACCTAGATCAGCCTTCTCTTTTGCGACTCCCATCGCCTTCTCTAGACTCAAATCCTCAGTGGCTGCCTCAAGAGAACCATTGCACTTGTCAACGCCAAGCGCTTTGATAATCATCTTTGAGGTCCATGGTTTTGGCATTTGAATCACCTATTTGCTCACGGACGTGGGCATCTTGCCGACTTGCACCCTCTATTTAATCGCGACGCGCGTCAATTGCTCAGTCGGAGATGACACGTTCGATGACTCGAACGTGGTCTCCACGCATATTGAGGGTCATTGGGATAGGTTGTTCATACAATTCCATGCTAACTTCTTCCTTGGTTTCAGAGACACTGATGACACGGGCTTTCTCGCCTTTGAATGCGCCAGAGACAATCTCGACGATACATCCGACATCGATACCACTGGTCACAGCCTTTGGTTCAAGATAAGGTAAGATGTCTTTCAGAGGAGCTTCTCCTGGAAGAACGGTCTTTGCATTCTTCAATTGTGTCTGATTTAGACCTCTACGAGCTTTGGGGTCACGGCCACCGGAGCGGCCGATCAACTTCTCGACGTGGTGAAGTGCACTCGACTCTACCATGACGTATCCTCTCATCCCAGGAGGGTGGAGAATTCCATAGACCTCAGTACTAAGGTCGGAAAGAGAACCACTACCAAACATACGAGCCTGCATCTCATTAGCGACACGTTGTTCGCTGCCGATTGCAGTCTTGACGATGTATAGGAAAGAGGCAACGCTACCATACATGTCACGGAATAACTTCTCGCTATTCTCTACTTGTAGGTTAGTAAAGACGGTGTTGCGGTTCTGAATCTCACCAGGGTCGATCCATTCGGCCTCTGAATAGCGACCTGCTGGTTCGACTTCTTTTGATGTTGATATAATGATAATTGGTTTCACATCGAGCAAGCGATTGCCGACGTCGATTCCAAGGGTAGGTCCATCTCGAACATAGCTCAAGTCTTCAGCGGGAATACCAGTACACTCTACTACACGAGCGATGTATTCCTCTGGACTATCTCCTATGCCGTAGACGCCATCCCAAAGTGCGGGATAGTCGCCATCTGACTTCGAGCGGCGTAACATAAGCAATTCTTGCTCATGACGGATAAATGCGATAAATGCCTCTGCCATCTTTTCTCACCTCAAATTCCAAAAATATCGTGGATAATCCATGGAATGAAATCATCCATTATGAGAAGGATGATGAATCCAATCAGGCCGAGGATAAATAATCCAATTCCGCAGATGATACTGGTCTGCTTGAATTCCTGCGGGGTCGGCTTGCGAGCCATACGAATAATACGAGCCCACGAGCCTCTTGAGACCTTGCGAAACTGCGCTTCAATTACATCTTGCTTGTCTTGAACGATGTCCTCGAAGGACTTCTTCTCGCCTTTTTCATCAGACATGGTGCAACCTCTGGCCTGCCGACCGACCGACCAGCCTCATTTAACCCATCCGACGCGTAACTCTGCGAAGAGCGTATGGTTCAAAGAGGTGTTGCCCATGGAAATGACATGGCTGAACGTGACCCATACCAAGTATTAGGTGTTTCGAGGGATGCCAGCGACGGTGAAATCAAGAAAGCTTTCCGAACACTTGCCAGACGCCACCATCCGGACAGAAACCCCGATGATTCTGGAGCGGAGGCGCGCTTCAAAGAAGTTCAATCCTCATATGACAAGATCAGTACGACTGAAGCGCGAAGAGAGCATGAACAATCACAGATGTTTGGTGGAGCGGGCGGTGGTAACCCCTTTGCCGGAATGGGCGGAGGCCGAGGAGGAATGAATCCAAATATGGATGATGTATTCTCGCAGATGTTTGGCGGTTCTGGTGGCGCTGGCCGGCAAAGACGCCAACACGCACAAAGTCAGACTCGAGAAAAAGGGCAAGATGCTGCAGCTTTTCTCGATCTATCCCCCGAAGAGGCGGAAAAAGGCGGTCAGTTCCAATTCACCTACACACGTTTAATGCCTGGCTCTCATGGTAGTATAGACCGAAAGAAAGCCACTCTCAAAGTCAAAGTCGAGACAAATGCTAAACACGGCATTGAGATTAAACTCAAGGGTCAAGGCCACGGGCATCCCCAAGGTGATGCAGGAGACTTAATTGTCCGGATCAGAGTTGACCCGGGGGTAGGTTGCCGCTGGGATGACGGGCGAATTGTCAAAGATATTCCTCTTTCTTATTCCTTGTTAATGTTAGGTGGAAAGACTGAAATTACTCTGCCAGACGGGGTCAAGGGACGTATCACAATTCCTCCACTTTCTCAGATTGGCGATCGACAGCGTGTCAAAGGCATTGACCTCGAATTCATGCTCGAAGATGGCGAAAAACTCAGTAAAGCACAAATTACAGCCCTAAAGAAATTATCTGATGTCGGTCTGTGAATGAAACCTCTAGACAAGATGATTGCCCAGATTACGCCAAAACCGGCTGCGATTGAATTCGCCCCCCCATTAAAGTGGATTGCGGGTTATCTGCATTGGATGATTGCTATCCTCCTCTAATTCTTCCTCTGCGGTTAATTTGACATAGACGCGTTGGAAAGATAGGAAGCCCTTGATAGAAAATACAACACCTAGCATCACCACCAACGGTCCGGCGAATTCCCCCGCCATTATCAGACGAAAGGAAATCGACATTGGTACCGCGCACATTGTCGCCCCGGCGAAGATAGCAAGATATCGGTTCCACAATTTACTTCGTTTCTTCTTCTTCTTAGGTTCCTTTACATCCTTGAACTGAATAAGTTCTTTCACTCGATGGTCATCGATATATTTCAATTTGCAAACCATACAATATCTGTCGCCAGGATCTGGTGCCATATACGTCTCACAACGCGAAGAAGCACACAATCTGCTCGCTTGCATCAAATAGGGCTACCATAGTCCAACACTATCAGTATCACGGCATCTGCAACCACATGAAAATGAAAACTCCAGTCGCGACTGCTAAACTTCCGATTATCACAAAAGCAAAAGCATTGGAATTGGTATCCAGTTGTAAACCAGTCTTATCTTCAACTTTCCGCAAGCGGGATTCAATATCCTGCAAGTGCTCCTTCATCTTTGTAATAGTCGAGTCTGGGCCTGAGCCTGAATCAGTAGGGACATTGGGCTTCTGCATAAGCAATATCAGAATATTGTAATCGGCACACTAGGCCTATCACTTAGTGAGCAGCCTATGGAAATGATGAACCCCAATCTCCATACTTGGCGAGTAGCGACCACGATCATAACTTCTGGAACCTAACCCTCTTTGTACCGCTTCTACTACCCATTGATCCTGTGTCTCTACTGTATCGAGATCACCACCAGCCCCGGTAGTAGGACTACGAGTCTCTTTGACATAACCACGATAGATGACACGACAATTTCCCGAAGAAACTGGTATCACGATATTGATTGAAATCCCCCATGGGTAGACATTAAGCATCAAATTTGGGAAGAGCCAAATGTAGTATGCTGCAATTCTTTGCCCATAATCAGGTGAAGATTCTGGAATCTCGAAACACTCCTCTCCTTCGCGTGCAATTCCCGTCTGTAGTACCCCGCCCTCAAAAACCTCAACTCGGTAATCTTCATGCTCAATAATCGAATGCAATTCGGGATGTACGTATGGTACATGGAAGCCTTCGAGATAATTCTCACAGTACAAGGCCCAATCAGCAGCGATTGAATAATCTCGATCTTTGGTAGTATCTCTGGTGAATGATGCAATGTCAATCCAGCCGATTCTATCCTCCAATATTGAGAGATCGGGGAACGGCGAATCATTGCCTGATGTGAACAGTAGTCCCATCCATTCCTTCAAAGGATAATTAGTGAGGTCATCTTCTAAAGTTGGAAAGCCAATTACCTCCTCGAATCTTGGCATATGAGAAAACGAGCCATCCAAAGCAAATGAACGCCCGTGATAGCCACAGCGAATCTGTTTCGAGTTACAATCCTCCATGACGACTCTCATCCCCCGATGCGTACAGACATTGGCTAGGCAACGTGTCTGGTCGGAGTGAACCAAGACCATACATTGTCCAGTGATATCTTCAATATGGTCTAATGGTAGCATATTGTTCTGTGCAAGGTCACTACGGTGGGCAGCGAATTGCCACCCATCGAAATGAGGAAGGAGGGATTCAAAAGATTCCTTCGTGGTATAGTAGCGCGAGGGTAGGGTTTTCGCCTTACGGATATCTGAATCTATCAAAGCCATAATCTCCCCCTTAACAGCCAGATGTTATCATCAGTTCAACATATCGTCAACTATATTCAGCATGAGGAAATAGTAAATTCATCTAGCGAAGAGTTGATTTCATAGCCACGCAAGGGGTTACTGTGAGAGGCCTCATTCCCCTTCTTATCCTGATGCTTTGCCTACCCGTGGTTCAGGGTCAAAGTTTGAATGAAGCAATCAGTGAATGTCCTGGGACGATTACCGGCAGTACTAACCCCACGCAGATACATTTGCAGACCGCTGATGAGCCAACAGCGATGACTGTTATGTGGGCTACCGAACAACGAGGAGATGCTTTCGTAGAATGGTCACATTCAGGAGGAGAGCAATCTACTCAAGGAAATTCATATTGCTATGAGCATGATATGGCATTTCACATGGCACAGATGACAAATTTACCTCTCGGTGAAGAGATTACTTACAAGGTCGGCGACGGCAATACTTGGTCAAATGAAATTAAATTTTCTACAATAAACCCGGCTAGTGACCATTTCGAATGGATTTCAATAGCCGATCATGGTCTGTCAAGTGAAGGGCAAGATGTCAGTGAGGAGATTATTGCAGACACCTCTGCGCAAATGGTGACCATCTCAGGTGACATCTCATATTCCGATGGAAATCAGAACGTATGGGATGAATGGTTTGACATTCAGACTCCGAGCATGATGAAAATTCCGTGGATGACTGCTGCTGGCAACCATGAAAATGAACCTATTACTGGATTTACAGGCTATGAGCACAGGTTCGACATGGATAATACAGCGGAAAGTGAGGGGTTCTATTACACGCGCCAAGTCCCTGGTGCCTTATTGGTATTCATGTCGACTGAACACCCATTTACGACCGGAAGTAGTCAATTCACTTGGTTAAAAAATGTGCTTGAGACGGCCAATACTCCAGAGAGCCGAGAGGCGAGCCCTTTCGTGATTGTCTATGGCCACAAACCAATGTATTCTAGCAATAGTTATCACGGTTCAGAAGTGGAACTTCGCAATGCTCTCGAGCAGTTATATGTTGAACAGGGTGTTGATTTGGTAATTGCAGGGCACGATCATTTCTATGAAAGGACTTGGCCAGTAGTCGCTGAGAAGCCTTTGAGTGAAGGTCTTGATTTGGCAGTGATTCCTAGTGGAATTGCCCCGATTCATCTGGTCATCGGAGTCGGAGGTCGCGCTGCTTACGAGGACCTCGATGAACCGCAGCCATCTTGGAGTGCTTATCGAGAGAACAGCACTTATGGTTGGACTCGATTAGTCTATGATGATACTTCAAGATCTTTGTCTCTAACCCATCATCGCACAGATGGCACGATTGGAGATTCATTCACCATTGTCTATGGCATGGTTCTTGAAAGCGATGAAGGTGGGGGTTTTCTTGGCTTGCCCGGTTTCAATTCTTTATCGACGATTAGTGCACTGATTGGAGTCGCTCTGGGAAGAGGAAGATTCATCAGTGGCCGGTTTGACGACGAATCATGTTCCGTGGAGTGATTTTAACACTTCTCCTCCTACTTAGCGCGCCTCTTTCCGGTTGTTTTGGCGATGAGGAAACCGTAGAGGTTATTCCTGATGCTAATCCATTTTCTTTCACCTACGCTAATACAACTTGGTATCATTATGGTGGCGGAGTCGATGCAAATAATGCATCATTAGGCTGGAATAATCTTACCGGAAACAATACTCCATTTCCAGCATTAGCGACCTATTACGGTATTGGTGCGACCACTTTTGAACCAACTATTGGCGTCACATCTAGGGGCGGAATTCATTTCTCATCCTACGGAGGAACCGGTAGTGGTTCCATGACCTATACCTCAATGGATCAAGGTCAAACCTGGACTAATATGGGACCTTTCAATCCACTCGTCACTAGCATGGGGCAGGTTCCCTCTTCGAATGACCCATACATCTATGTCGACCCATGGACCGACCGTTTGGTCAAATTCGATATGCACGCTTTGACTGCAATGTTTGTTGAATATTCTGACGATGATGGCAAGACCTGGTCGATTCCTTTCACCGCTGAGGGCTATTATTTACCTCAAGATCATCAATCGATTGCTTCGATGCCCGATGTAAATGGCATAGGAAATAATGAGGTGATTTACGTATTCTGTATCAATACCGGTTCGTCTGCACTCGGACCTCAATGTTCGAGAAGTTTGGATGGAGCTCACACATGGGACGTCCAGAGACCTGGCTATCCGATTGGTGTTGCCCAATGTAGTGGATTACATGCCCATGTTGCTGGAAGTGTTGACGGCTCGGTTTATCGTGGGAACCCTTCATGTGACGGGCCTGCTGTCTACCGCTCAATTGATGGCGGCTATACCTGGACTGAACACACCATTACCACTAATGCAAGTATGGCATCTAATTCACATGAAATCGCTACTGCTGTTGATTCAGCAGGAGGATTACACGCATTCTGGATTGCTGTAGACAATAAACCATATTATGCAAATTCAAAAGATAAAGGCGATACATGGTCAGACCCCATAGACGTCGCACCAGCGGGTATTCGTGGAACAGGTTATCCTACGATTTACGCCGGCGAAGACGGCCGAGTTGCTTTTGCTTATATCGGCACATGGGAAGATGAAACCTGGGATGGATTCATGGGAGTTATCACCGATGCCTGGAATGATAAGCCATTGATTACCACAACTCAAGTAAATTCTCATGATGACCCATTGGATGAAGACCCAACTTGTGGTTACGCTCGCTGTGGTGGTTTCGGTGATTTCATCGATATTGAAATCGACGATGAGGGGCGGCCTTGGGCAGCGATGGCTAATGATTTGTTTGGCCAGTCGGGAATCGCTACTACCTATGTGACTGGACCTGCACTATTCGGAGAACTACGACAACTTCCTGAAATACCACTAGGTGGGCCTGATACCATCTACTTCGAATGAGGTGAAATTATGTCAGGATGCCGAAGACAATGCGACTGGGATGAAAATCAAGTCTGTAGAACCTGTGGTATCGATTATAATATCGTCGATGAAAGCGTAAAAAGCACTGTCGATGCATCTCCTGAAGAAGAGTAGATTTCTCAGTCTGGGTCATAATCGATAATGGTTGAAAGCCAATATTCGACTTCCCGGCGGCTCATATTATTACGAGCAGCGACGTCCATTACCTGCCCTTCATCGATGCGGTTTATATTGAAATAATGTGCTTCGGGATGTGCGAAATAAAGTCCAGAAACGCTTGCAGCGGGATGGGTTGCGCAGGATTCGGTCAAGACAAAGCCATGTTCCTCCGCTTTGAGTAATTCAAATAACAAACGCTTTCCGCTATGATCGGGACAAGCAGGATAGCCAAATGCCGGACGAATCGAACGATAATCGCCTTTGAACAATCTTTCTGCATTCATGTCAGCATCATCGGCAAAGCCCCATTTTGCTCTTATTCTTTGATGCAATAATTCAGCGCTTGCTTCCGCAAACCGGTCGGCGATTGCTTTTATCATAATTGAAGAATAATCATCGTTCTCCGCTTCAAACTTGAGGGACATTTCATCAGCACCATGGACTGCAACGGCGAAAGCTCCGACGTGATCATCGACCTCAGCATCTTCTGGAGCGATGAAATCGGCTAAGCATAAGTTGGATGATCCTGAATCTCTTTGTTGACGCAACATTACGAAACGCGAAGACTTTTCATTTTCAATCACTATGTCATCGCCATCTGAATGAGCCGGCCAGAAGCCAATAATCGATTTAATCGATAAAAGATTGTCTTTGATGACTTTTGCGAGCATCTCTTTTCCATTTTCGAATAAATCACGTGCAGCTTCTCCTTTGATAGGGTCTTCGAGAATTGCGGGATATCTACCCTTCATTCCCCAAGTGGTGAAGAAGAAGGTCCAATCGATACACTTTTCAGCCTCTTCGAGAGATATGCTTTCGGTCATTATTCCGGAGAATGGGGGTGTGGGGCAAGTAGTTGAATCAAAGTTGTAATTTGGTTTCTTATTCCGTGAACGGTCCAATGTGAGCAATGGATTGCCCATTCTTCTTTGGTATAATACGGTCAACCGCTCCTCTTCTTCGGCTAGTTTAACATTGAAATCCTTACGTCTATCTTTATCCAGTAGTTGGTTTATAATTCCTGAAACCAAAGAGGCATCTTTGACGTGAACTACCTCATTCTGATATGCTGGAGATATTCGAACTGCTGTGTGTTGGCGTGATGTTGTAGCACCGCCTATCAAAAGTGGAATCTCCATTTCCCTGCGTTGCATTTCCTTAGCGAATCGAATCATTTCATCAAGTGAAGGCGTTATCAAACCAGAGAGTCCAATTATGTCAGCATCGACCTCTTCAGCCTTGGCTAGAATGGTGTCCATCGGCACCATTACCCCAAGGTCGTGAACATTGTAATCATTACATTGCAGGACAATTCCAACGATGTTCTTTCCAATATCATGAACATCACCCTTGACGGTAGCCATCACAACTTCACCGCGCTTTGTACGCTCGCCCTCGCCCTTTTCCATGTAAGGTTCAAGCCAAGCTACTGCCTGTTTCATCACCCTTGCACTCTTCACTACCTGTGGCAAAAACATCCGCCCGGATCCGAAGAGATCACCGACGACATTCATACCTTCCATCAGCGGGCCCTCGATGATTTCAAGAGCTTTGTCTACTTTCGAAAATGCCTCGGCTACATCCTCGACAATGTGGTCCGAAATCCCATGAACCAATGCATGTGATAACCGTTTTTCGACCGTCTCTTCGCGCCACTTTTCATTACTTATCTGTTCGACCTTTGTGGCAGAGAATGATGATGCTGCGTCGACTAAACGCTCTGTCGCATCGTCTCGACGATTAAGGACAACGTCCTGAACTAGAGAGAGAAGTTCGGGATTGATATTTTCATGAATTATCAGATGACTTGGATTGACAATACCCATTGTAAGCCCCGCTTCGACCGCATGCTTGAGGAAAACAGCATGCATCGCTTGTCTTACCGCATCATTTCCACGGAATGAAAAAGATAGATTGCTTATACCACCACTGACCATTGCTCCAGCACATGAATCTCGAATCTCTTTGGTAGCGGCGATGAAATTTACCGCAAAAGCACTATGCTCTTCGATACCGGTACCAATCGCGAGAACATTTGGGTCATGGATGATATCTGTCGGGTGGAAACCGATTTTTTCTACCAGTAATTTTTGAGCACGCTTAGCGATTTCGACCTTGCGATCAATAGTTTCAGCTTGGCCCTTTTCATCAAAGCCCATCACCACTACTGCAGCGCCATACCGATGAACGAGTTCTGCTTTTTCTAGGAAATCCTCTTCGCCTTCCTTTAGTGAAATCGAATTGACTATTGGTTTACCTTGAACGCACTTGAGCCCGGCTTCAATAACGCTCCATTTTGATGAATCAATCATTATTGGTAGAGTGGCAATATCGGGCTCAGTTGCCACAATATTGAGGAATTTAGTCATCATCTCCTCGCTTTCAATCAATCCCTCATCCATATTCACATCGAGGATATTTGCGCCGCCTCTGACTTGGTCAAGGGCGATGGAAACCGCTGCTTCGAGGTCCTGGGACGTTATCAAACGACGAAATTGAGCTGAACCTGTGACATTGGTTCTCTCTCCAACCATTATCAGATTGGAATCCTCATGTATTACACAAGTGTCTAGCCCGGAAAAGGTAGGGGTTATTTCGACTGAAGGAATTACTCTTGGCGTGCAGTTTTTCACCGCTTCGGCTATTGCTGCAATATGTTCAGGAGTTGTTCCACAGCATCCACCAACAAGGTTGACTAGCCCTTCATCTGCAAGTCTTTTGATATGGGACGCTGTAATTACTGGCGTTTCGTCGAAGCCAGAAGGAGCGAGAGGGTTTGGTAAACCTGCATTTGGATAGAGATGAATATTTGTTCCAGCAATTCGTGCCAGGGTGGCCAGTTTGCTTCTCAATCCAGTAGCTCCTAATCCACAATTAAGACCAACAGTAAACGGTTTTACATGTTCGATAGTATTCCAGAAAGCCTCGACGCTCTGCCCAAAGACGGTTCTATCTCCCTCTTCTTGGATGAAGGTTACAGAAATCATCACTGGTAGAGTGATTCCGGTCTGCTCAAAGGCATCAAGGGTCGCCTTGATTGCAGCTTTAGCATTGAGAACATCGAAAATAGTCTCTATTAGAATGATGTCGCATTTGCCTTCGATCAAAGCAAGTGCTTGTTCGAGATATGCTGAATGTACCTGATCCCAAGTCGCTGCGCGACTTGAAGCATCTGAAACATCTGCTGAGGCGGATAATGTCACATTCGTAGGACCTATTGCACCTGCGACCCATCCTTGTTTACCAGTGGTAGCAAAGTGAG
>CAJIYT010000001.1 GCA_905181715.1 uncultured Candidatus Poseidoniales archaeon | reverse complement strand
GCCAAACATGGTATCACCTTGGTTGAAAGATGCCATGGGTTCCTATAATCGAGAATCGCTAACTAAGGCTGATGAATATGTAGCACAAGTTCACCTTCCTGGAAGAATTTTAGAATCTATACTTTCGTGGTCTTTTGAAGCATTACCCGATGAGATTCTCGTCGGACTCGAAGTGGATCCTGAGCAAAATCATGTGCCAGAAGTCGATGCATCATTTTCAGGAAATAAAGGTCAGAATAACCTCTTCGCAGGACAAGGTTTGGTAATCAGTGAAGCGGTACTGATGAATCGCGGCGATTCATATTCGGTTCATCACCTTCCTGAGGAATGGACCGATGAGATTTTTGGTGCTGATCGCGGGCCTCGCGCAGGACGTTTTACCCATTGGCTCCACACCCATCCGAATTGTGTAGCCATCCCCAGCGATGCTGATGCTGATGCTGCACAATCAACCGATGGCATCGACATGATTCTTGGTATTGAATTCACTCCTGAAGGTCTTAATCCTTGGTTCGATGATGTCCAAGGCGAACGCAGAAAATTAAGCAGGAAAAATCGCACTACACTCGGTATTGCACCAACGGGACATCGAATTCATTCACTCGAATTAATCGGTTTTCACAAACGCGGTATGGCCATCAACGTAGTACTTATCGATGATGACGGTAAAGCCTATTGAGTACAGCTTCCACTGTATTCTTTGGCACTCATCTCCGCATGGAATTGAGAAAATCTATCGACGTTTTTACCGAGATCGCCCTTACCTAATCGAGATTGGCTATGGAAACTTACGTCAACCATCCCATCTTTGCATTCTAGACTAATGAATACATCATCTGGAAATTGCATTAATGGTGTTCGATGTACCAGATTAATTGCACTTTCATTGCTAGAAACTATTTGTGAAAACCACAAATCATCTTCCCATTCCTCGATCCCTTGCATCACAGATTCAATACTGGCATTGAAACTTAACGGTACCAATTCTGTTCTAAAAGATTGACTTTGTGAACTATGGGCACAATTCTGACTGTCACTTGGGCAATTCTCTGGCATCGACTCTAGAGTTAATGGCATTGCTATCAATTGAATTACCAATAATAGTACGATATAACCGGCAATCGGAAATAATATCCAACGCTTAGGAGATAATTCCATTTACATCCCACCCCCTCAATCTATAATATTCTTGAATACACATTTCCTCATCACCATCGTCGACAAAGCCAACCATCCCCTTAGCCACTCCATCAGGGAGTGGATCTTTACGTAACCTATAGGATAAGAGGTCCTGTTTTTTCGGTTCAAATCCTATTTGCTGCCAATACTTCACATTCCAAGCACGCGCTAAATCCCATTGTTCTGCTGCCCTCGACTTCAATTCATCCCAATTAGTCGATTGACCGGTAATCGAATTGTAGGCCTCAAGCATCACCTCATTTGGTGTCGCTCCTTTGGCGAATGCACAAAGTATCATGCTATCGCGGATTACAATTTCATTTTGACTCTCAACTAATTCTGCCATCAGGTCGAGAGCCGAACTATCAGGAATCCCAGTAGGAGTCTTGTATTCTGCTCGCATATGACTAGCACCGATATTGCTTGTCATGTATGCTACTGCATTCCCGCGCTTTCCACGTGGATCCCACGCAGGTAAATCGAGTCCTTTGCAATGAGCGGTCAACTGTGTTGCTGGGTGTCCAGTCTCCTTTTCAACCCAGATACTAGTAGCGACTGCTCCGCCTGCAAGTGTACCAAATAAAGAGCCGTCTCCGATGTTTGCTTCTGCCAGCAAGGCCAAAGCTAATGCAGGCAATTCGGCAATGCCAAATCGCCAAGGAACTTGATCTCCTTTCTCGAATGAACCAAAGGTGAAGGGGGCGATGAAAGTTTCAGACCAAGGTGACCAGCCGCGCTCTGTTAATTCACAGATGAAAGATAGTGCTGCTCCAGAACTTATCGTATCGATGCCAAGGCGATTACAAGCATCGTTACCATCCATTACAGCCAAAGAATCATCGATACCGAGATTTGAACCAAGCATGGCTAGAGTCTCGTACTCAGGACGATCTGTGCGATTGGTATGAATTGCTTTTCCTCTCTGGCCTTCGATTCTATCTCCTGCCTCGCAAGCGATTGGACAGGGAGCACAACAAGCTGATTGCTTGGCGTTGGGGAGGGATTCATGCCAATGCTCTCCACTCAGTTTCCGAGTGTCCAATTGGCCGGATATCTCCTTAGTTCCCATTTTGGTTAGGGCGCCAGTCGTCGAGGTGTAATTTGCCGTAGGCATCCTTGAGGTCGCAGAAGCATAAAGAGGACCACGAGAAGTGCCAAAGGAATAGAATGGATCACCATTCTTTCGCCTCACTCCCATCTCAACACGCTGTTTCTTCACCGCAGACATCAGATTGGGTTCAGAAGCATACCGTGCTTCACCGGAACACTTGACTGTGATCGCCTTGAGATTCTTAAAACCGAATTGGGCACCGCTACCACCGCGACCAGCTGCTCTGCGTCCGGCGGTAATGGGCGAAGCTATCCGAACTTGATTCTCTCCAGCAGGACCGATGGAAAGACATTCGCCCAACCCTTGTAATTTCTGCTCTGTCTCCCAGGTGCTCAGGCCAGATAATTCCCCAGCAGGATGCAGAGTTGCTTTGAGGTCATCGACCTCAAGCCGTACGAGCGAATCACTACGGCCATGAATGAAAATCCCTTCCCACCCTGCTAAACGTAAATCATGGCCAAGGTTACCACCGATATAGGTGTCGAGAAAAATGTCGGTAAGAGGTGATCTGGTACAGACTACTGCCCTTCCTGTAGAGCCTACTTTTGAAGACTGATAAGGCCCTGTCATCAATAGTAATGGTGTCGATGGATGACGGGCAACATCACTACCTCCATGAACTGGATGAACTAAGTCAAATGATGCTTCTTCGGTAGTATCCCAATCGACTAGTAAGCGTGTTGCTAGTCCTTTTCCACCAATCGATTCAATCAAAACCTGATGGTCGACATCTCTGGATTCACAGGTGCCAGCAGAAAGATCGACTACGAGTACCCGCCCCGGGTATCCGTCATACAACCATTCGGGCATAGCAGTCCGAATCGGTTGGAGTGCATCAATTCATTTGCGAACAAATGTACCATTATCGTACTCATAGATGAGAGGAATACCTGTTGGAACCTCAAGTTTCAGAATTTCTTCGCGCGATAAATCCTCAATACTCATGATAATGCTACGAAGACTATTGCCATGGGCGGAAACAAAGATGTTCTTACCTTCATTTAACGAGGGTATTATCGCTTTATCAAGATAAGGAATTGTACGAGCTGCCGTCATCTGCAAAGATTCACCACCAGGAGGTGAGATGTCGAATGACCGCCGCCAGATGTGAACTTGCTCATCGCCATATTTATCGCGTATCACCTGATGGTTCAAACCTTGAAGGTCGCCATACATCCTCTCGTTTAATTGCCATGCGACATGAACTGGAAGGATTGATTCTACCTCTCCTCTCGGCTGATTCCAATCTCCTCTTTCGCTACCATCATTATTGTGATAAATCACTGGATTCTTGCCCTCTTCATGCTGCGAGAGGGCCAGCATCGCCGTCATCTGTGCTCTAATCAGAGTAGAGGTGTGAACCTCGTCTATCGGTAGGTGAGCGATGCCCTTACCACCTTGAATCGCTTCTTCTATCCCCTTGTCAGTGAGGGGAACATCGACCCAACCAGTGAAGAGATTTGCAGCATTCCACAGTGATTGACCGTGGCGCATCAATATGAGTAACGGCATGCCCTTCAGGTGCCCCGACTTGCCGAGCATCAATGAACCTTTTTCATCGAGTTCAATCTTTAAGTTCTAACTAATATTGAAAATAATGAATACCCAAAGTGCAGGAAATACTGGCCATGCATATAGTAGAGTCGTGTGCATTTTGCTTCTCTCAAGATAGACTCCGAAACGCTTCTTCAACTTTTCATCAATCTATCCAGTGATAAGGGGGGTGCTCCACAGAATGAGTATCGGAATAATACCCATGGCTAAATCACGCATAAACAAAAAGAGGAGAGTTGTTGAATTGGTCTCAGCGATCTTCTCAAATTCATGTTGCATTTTATCATCAATCATATCTGAAACCTTGTCAGCACCCATACGAGCAACCTCGATTGCTGCACCAGTGGCCACTGCAGAAACTAGTCCTGCTGGGGTGAATTTTCTTGCTTTGAGTACCCTTAACCCCCATGTAGCCAATGCTCCTTTTGCTACACGAGAAACCGAACTGTCCTCGTCTTCCTCTTCCACCTTATCCTTGCGGGCAAAGCGACGTAGCCAACCACGTGCACCTAAGCCAGCATCGGCTGCTTTGCGCAATCGTTCGATATTCTGCTTCTCGATTGCCGAAAGCATGCGCCTTATCCGCGCTATTCTGAGAAGATCTAAGCCAACCCATAGCAATCCAGCGAGGATTATCAAAACCAATCCCAAAACCGGTGTCTCATCCCAAGTCTGCCAGCCGAGTGGGTCTGATACCAAACGTAATACCAAAACCAAAAGCATCGGTAAAAAGAATGCTAAAACCTCGTTAAAGGCGAGCAGTCCCATTCCTCTTATCGGCAATTCCTTCAGGCGTTTGAAGAACCATCCTCCATGTGGTGCCAATTGTTTAGTGACTCTGATAAATGGCCTGCTAAGTAAAATCAGCCTCATCAGCATAGGTACCAAAAGGAAGAGGATATACGCGTCCCATGCATTGATTGGCGGGAAACTGGGTAGACTGAGAGGTTCGACCACGTACCAGCGAACATGCTTCGCCATTTCAAATTGAGGCCGAATAAGTCATCAATGAGCGCTTGATGCCAAGACCATGCCCTTCACCCACAATATGTCCGAATGGATGAACTTTGATTTCGACAGAGAGTGGCTAGAGGCCAATGTCAAATGGAAGGATTTTGGCACTGGAGTTCGCCTTGGTAAACTTGCACGCGAAGACAAAACCTCATTGGTTCTATACGAAGCTAATTCAGAGGTAGAAGTAGATGCCTTCATGCCACATACACATCCTGGCGGCGAGGCTTACCTAGTCTTGGAAGGCGAGGTATGGGACGAAGATGGCACTTATCCTACTGGCTCTATCGTCTGGATGAACCCAGATACAACTCATACTCCAAGGACACGCGGTAAGACGCTAATACTAGTTCTGTGGCCAGATGGCGTCAAAACCGCTTGATCACTTTTCGACCATCGGTCTGCTTGCACCACAGACTGGGCATTGTTGCGAGTCGTCAGCATGGTAATCGTGTTTGCAGGCAGGACAGTTAGCGGCCAATACCATTTCTCCCGTCTCCGAAACCACATCGCCAACCAATTGCAGATTACCACTTGATACCTCACCAACTGTGTATCTGCCAGGACCACCCATTCTGGTCAACAAATCAGGAGGAAGGGTAATCGTACCAAAGTCATCGACGATTAATTCTCTACCTGCACTGAGGTCTTTCACATTAACATCTCTGCCATGTTCAGCGACGAACCTACCATCACGCAATTCGAGTGATCTATCAGCAAACATTGAAACCTCCTTAGAGTGGGTTACTATCAAGAATGAAACTCCGTCATTATCGTGTAGATCTTTGAATAATTTGAGTACTTCTCTACTGGTAACCGGGTCCAATGCTCCGGTCGGCTCATCGGCAAGGATAAGACGCGGTTCGGTGATGAGAGCTCTGGCGATAGCGACTCTTTGCTGCTCGCCTCCACTGAGCATAGATGGTCTTGCCATCGCTCTGTGACCCATTCCTAAACGCTCTAGGATGTCCATCGCTTTCTTGTGAGCGACCTTTGCCCTAACACCTTGGTGGCGTAAGGGTTGAGCGACATTGTCACGCGCTGAAAGATCTGGCAAGAGGTTACCTTCTTGGAAGATAAATGAGACCGTTTTCTGTCTGAGTTTTACCAATTCCTTTCCTGAAAGTCTAGTCATATTCTTGTTGGCAAGAGAAACCGAACCTGCGCTCGGTTTCATCAATCCGCCGAGGCACTTTAGCAGGGTAGATTTACCGCTGCCAGATGGTCCGACAACCGCTACTGCTTCGCCGGCCAAGACCTTGACGTGAAGACCACGTAAAGCGACAACATTACCGTCTTCAGCTTTAGATTCATAGACGTGGTATAGGCTGTCCGCTTCAAGAATTACCTCGTTGTCGTCTATTACCGCATCATCTTGAACAGGGCTATCCTGTTGAAGATTTATTGCATTGCCATCGTGGCTGTCAGCCTTGGCAATTATCTCTTTATCGTCCATATTCACTCCCCCTTGAGCACACTGGCTAAATCTGAACGCAATGCCTTTCTCGTGGTGAATAACAATGCCATCACCACAGCGATGAATACCGAGAGTGAAACAAGACCCAATTCGAACCATGGCCAAACCAGATCTCTATCGATAGGCGTGGCGGTTGAACTACCGAATATTTGGAAGATGAAACCGAATACTCCGAAGAAACCGTTGAATGCTAAAGCCAAGCCCATGCCAAGCAGAACACCAAGTGCCATCGAAACCATTACGATTGACAAAATCTCAAACAAAACCAGCCTGATTATTTGACTAGGACTTGCTCCAATCGCCTGCAGGATTGCCAATTCTTTTTTCCTCTGATTAAGCACCAGGGATAGGAAAACGAAAGAAGATGCGACTGCGGCGAGACTAGCAACTACGAATTGTAGAGAAAGAAGGCCAGGAGTACCGAATATCAGACCGCTATCCCGTTCTACCTTTTCGTGTTCAGTCGACCAATCCATAGCACTTGATACTCGCCAATCTGCTTCGACATTCGCTCTCAAAGCCTGAAGTTCTTCTCCTTCAACTGAATCGATTTTGAGTATCCAAACATTTGTAGTGTAATTGACATAATTATCTTCACCGATTAATTGTCTCCACGAACTTTCGCCGATTATCAAAGAGTTTGACATAGTAACAGATGAAACCCCAGGAATGAATTCATGTGTTCCGATATAGCGCAGATCTATACTGTGCTCAGTATTAGTTATTTTAATCGAGACATCTGCACTCAGTAGTGGTAATGCCAATGGCGGAGGCATACTTGTGGATACACATGAAGAGATTGACGATGAATCGCCATCTGGACAAGTTGCACCGTCAATCCTAGCGGCGTTGCTGAAATCAAAGAACCCGAATGCCCCGGTAAGGCTTGCGTTCGATAGGTCAGTGTCACCGAATGATTCCCCGTCTACGACAATTATAGCATTCCCAAGATTAGCACCAGAGAGATTAGCTCCTCTCAATGAAGTTCCAACCAATAATGATTCTGAGAGATTAGACCCCGAGAGATTGGCTCCCGTGAGGTTGGTAGAGGTGAAGTCTGCCAATCCCAAATCACGATTTGATAAATTCTGCCCTGAAAGGTTTAATCCACTCATGTCGATTTTAGTAAGGCTCTTGTAGCCTGCGAGTTGCTCGGTGAGATTTGGAGCCTCACCGTCTCCATCCGTACTGGTTTCGAATTCTATCTCGTCCCAAATCAAGGTTAATTCCTCAGAGCGATCATCATCTGCTGCAAGTAATTCATCGCCAGAGTCTGAACTTCCACCGCGGCGCCCTGAACCCCATAGTTTGAGAGCGTATGCTGCATCCTCGCCAGCACTAAATGTCAAATCTTGATATGATTCAAGGGCTGTATCGACCGAACTTCCAGGTACTGCTTGCTCGGGCCAATCAAGGATATCCTCGCCATTTTCAAGCAATACCCACGCCTGATAAGTATCGCCATTATCCAGAGATCTCAAAGTGAGAGATGGTATATTTGTCGCCAATAAAGTTGCCTCAGAACCATAGACTTGTTCAACGATAGACAAGGCTGTAGACGAGTTAACCGGCTCTTCGAAAGTAATCTGTAAATCAGATCCGACCGTTGCACTCGCTGTTCTCTCATCGACCAAAGTCCCGGTGTATCCCTGCACTGCTGCAAGGGTTACTATTGAGAGAGTGAGAAGCATGATGATTGCTAGCCGATTGACTGATTCTGTTGACCCAGACCCTTGAAGACCGCGCTTTACATCCTTGAGTAGAGCGGTTCTGCCGAATATCAATTGCATGATTTTTGGCCCAGCGGCTCCGATTCTAGCAAGCAATAGTGCTCCACCAATCCAAAGCATGAACGGACCGAATATGTTGATTAGGCCTTCAATAAAGAAATTAGAGATAATACCATCTTCACTACCATTCATTTCTAACCAAGTATCAATCATACCCAATAGACCGATGAGGAATAGTGACCAATGTAACCACCTTTTCGGCTTATTGACTTCGATGACTTTGCGTACTCCTTCTTCTATTTCCAATTCAATAAAGTCTCTAGCACGAGAACGGCCGAAAAGAAGTGCCAAGCCAACTGTTGCGAATGCCGTTGCCATAGTTGCTACGACGCCTAATGCTGGGTTAACAGAGATATCTCCGGGTTTGAAAGCCATGAATCCAACACTGGATAGTACTAGCGGCACAGCTGCTAAAGCGAGTAAATATCCTACAAGCCAAGCAACTGAGGCCATCACTGATAATTCCAGTAAAACCATACCTTGCAAACCTTTAGAATCGGCTCCTATAACGCGATGAATACTTATTTCACGACGTCTTTGCTCCAAAGATAAAATCAATCCATAAATCAAAACAGATAATGATAAAACTACAATTGGAATCATGATTATGTAATCAAAAGTCTGTATCAAACCAAGGAAGATATTGAGGAAAATAATTGTACCCCCTACTATATCGAAGTAGTACAACTCGATTTCTCCACCGGCGAATGTGCTATCACTAATACGCACACCAAGGTCCTGTAACCATTCTTCGGCTTCTGCAGTCGAAGTGGTAGGCATCTGTGTGCGATCTAATGTGATACCGAGATAGATATGATCAGCATCGATCAATTTCACTTGATCTTCGACATCCATAACTGAATAAATAGTAAATATTGGATTAGGGGAAAGTGTAGGATTACCCAAATCCCATGGCTCGTAAATTCCAACGATTGTTAGATTTTGAAGAGTAATAGGAATCTTGCAATAGATGTAACCATTATCAGCGAAATTTACGTCTCCGTCACATTCATCATCATCGAATCCCCCTTCAACTGCTAACTTTTTATCCACAGTATACTTGAAAGTTAATTCAGCTAAATTATCGCCAACTTCTGCTTTAGCCTCACTGGCAACATTAGATGGTATAATCACTCCTCTCTTCTCCTCCATCACCTCAGGAGTTGGCCATTCACCCATGCCGCTGATAATCTGAACTCCGAGACGTTCACTGATTTCTCCATCGAATGCTTCTGGGCCAAGAAGACGTATACCTCTCATATTGGAAATTGGAGGACCGCTGTCTGCTAGTTCTGGATAAGTGAATGAAATATTAGCCCATAACGGATTAGGTGCAGTAATTGACTCCATTACCAGTGGCTGAGCAACGACGAAATCCCGATTGAAAAAGCCACCACCATGAATTCCTTGCCGACCAAAGACAATCGTACAATCCATTATTTCCTTCCATTCGACTAATTCATCACAAACACCTGACATCACTGAAGTGTCATTAGACCAACCAGTAGTATTGTATGCAGGTGCAGAAGAAAATTCTATTTTTGCATCAAAGGGCTCTTGTTCCAAGGATTCCTGGAAGAAAATCTGAGATAAACCAACGCCATAAGACAATACCGTAGTAATTACTAGACTGGCGAGGAATACTCCAGCAAAGACTGCTAATCCACGTTCTCTACCGCGCCATGAGCTGATTGCAGCAAGACGCATGTTATCTGGGAAGTCACGGATACGACGCTTGATACTCATTCCTCTTCCCCTCCATCAAGTCCCCAGGCATCGCGGATATTGCTAGCCGCAGTCTTACCATCATTGAGCAAGAGCATTCGGTCGGCCTTACTGGCAAGTTCTGGATCGTGAGTAACTAGTAGAATGGATATAGGATTAATCTCATCATGACATAATTCTCTAAATAATTCTAGAACATCTTTACCACTCTGAATATCGAGATTGCCCGTTGGTTCGTCGGCGAGTAAGACCGGCCGACTTCCAGCGATTGCTCTGGCAATTGCAACCCTCTGTTGCTGACCCCCACTCAGTTGATCTGGTATATGGTGAATACGATCTGACAAACCGACTCTTTCGAGAGCAGATGTTGCAGCTTTCTCAGCCTCAGCACTTGTGACTCCAGCAATTTCAAGAGCAAGAGCTACATTATCAAGCGCTGAAAGGTGTGCAATCAAATGAAAGTCCTGAAATATCCATCCGATTTTCTCACGGCGGATATCAACTACTTGTGCTGGACCTTTACGTCCATATGTCATCCCATCGAGTTCTATAACTCCACTATCAGCAGGTAACAATCCACCTATAATATTGAGAAGAGTCGATTTACCAGATCCAGATGGACCCATCAATGCGACTAGTTCGCCGCTTTCGATGGACATGTCCACTCCTTTTAGCACATCAAGACGGTTATCGCCGCTGCCAAAAGAGCGCTTCAAATCACTTACTTCCAATAGCGCCATTTAGTACCCTCATGCCGGTGCTAATGAATCACCTATTAAACCATAGTTTCAATCCATGTCAGCCTAAATGCTGACTGAGAAACTATTCAGAGACCACACGGCTGCCCCAAAAGAGGCGATGGAAAAATCGAGCCCAAACGGGTAGAAAGGTGTCGGCTGTATGCAGAGTCCCTTCGCTCAAATCATTCACCTTTTGTTAAAGCCGTATGGCTTGTTCTTTTACTAGTAAATCCACTACGGAGATTACTACCAAAACGAGCGATTCGAGATTTTAAATCTGTAAATATACCGTTGCGATATTGTTGTTCGTCCATTATTTTTTCAGTCCATGTTTCAAGTTCGTTATCCATGTTAGTTCCCTGGTGTAAATTGTAAAGCGCCCCCTATATTAACAACCGGTATGGGGGCCAACAGTTAGGTGTTTTTCATACATCAGGTGTTTTTCTAGACACCTTTGGGATTCAAAGTGTAAAACCAACAGGGGAGCATGTTCCGAGCCGCCCCGCTACCGCTCTGCAAAAGACGGGAACGGCTCAAGGAGTGATAGCAATGGATCTTCTCTTGAAGGCTAAATTACAGAAACAACGTTACCATTTGGTCGGCGAGCATGGTGGGGTAAAAACCTGCCATTGGACAAAGGAGTCACTTCTACGTGATCGCCAATGCTACAAGGGGCAATTCTACGGTATCGCTAGTCATAATTGCATGCAGATGTCGCCAGTGGTTGATCAATGTAACCTAGCCTGCACATATTGTTGGCGAGAACCACATATGGATTCGCTCGAGTTAACAGACCAAGACCCGCTTGAAATGCTCTATGAATCGGTGCGAGCCCAGCGTAGGCTCCTCAGTGGATTCGGCGGTAATGATGCTGTACCTCGCGATAAATGGCTTGATGCTCAGAATCCAAAACACGTAGCGATTTCTCTGAATGGCGAACCAACCCTTTACACACGTCTTTCAGAATATATGGAATTGTGCCACAAACATGGTATGACAACCATGCTAGTTACCAACGGGACTTTTCCCAAGGTCCTCGCTGAACTCGATACTTTGCCAACTCAACTCTACGTTAGTGTCGATGCTCCAAATAAGCAGGTCTTCGATGACATCTGTAAACCTAAGTGGAATAGTGCGGCCTGGGATAGATTTGAACAAACAATTGATCTCCTTCCTTCACTAGATACCAGAATTGTCTGCCGTCACACTTTGATAAAAGGCAAGAATATGTCAGAGCAAAACATCCGTGAATTCGCTGCGCTCGACAACCGCGCCGATCCTGATTGGATAGAGGCAAAGGGCTACGTCTTTGTCGGCCATAGTCGTGAGAACCTATCGATGGAGAATATGCCAAGTCACGAAAATATTCTCGACTTTTCAAATACTCTAGCTCCTCTAACCAATCGCAGGGTTCTCTCGGACAGTCGGCCTTCGCGTGTTGCTCTAATCGGTAATGAAATGATTCCAATCCCCATACCAGAAGCCGAAATCGCCTTCCCAGAGGACTTGGGAATCGCACCCTCGGTCAAGCATCTCAAAATCGCTTGATCTAATCAAAAAGGCTATTCCATGCCTTAGACAGACTAGCAGTGAAGGATTCATTGGAATATCTCTGAGCTAATTCCAGTGATTCCTCATTGATTTCTCTACTCTCGTGAAACTTTTTCTCAATTGCATCAGCCCATGCTTGGCGGTCATATTTCGGTAGGCAGAGACCTTCGGGCAGATGCATGTTATGCGCAGGGAAGTCTGCGATGAACGACCATGTACCCGCTGCTAGAGCTTCTACTGCTGGTAGGCCAAAACCTTCGGCGCATGAGGGGAATAACAAGCCGTCTGTGTGTTGATAGGCAGCATAGAGCGCTTCTTGTTCCATCCGGCCAAGCCAATTCAATTCGACCTCACAAACAGCTGCTAGATCTTCCAACTGCTTTCGAGAGGTTGGTGATGATTCAGCACCTATCTTGTGGATGACTACTTGCGAGCGGATTTCATCTGGAAGAAGCGCAACTGCTTCGATGGCAAAGTCAAGACGCTTACGCGGTTCTTCGCTGCCAACAATTAGGAGATTCATTTTGTCTTCCGAAATCCAATCTGGTTTCGGACGTAGATTTTTATGTGGATCATAAAGGTCGAGGTCTATACAATAAGGCACTGAAATCGCTGGTATATTAGGGAATATCTCTTCGATGATTTCAGCAGTACTGGGGCTATTGCAAATGAAGAGATTTGCTCGAGAGAGGCCTTTTCGCAATTTCCTCATATCGTATTTTCGCAAACGTGAAGGATTGTGGTCACCAACTTCGACCATTTCTTTGCCTGAATCAACGATTGTTGGAACGAGGTGAAACATGTCATGAACAAAAACCACTACAGGGATGGGGCAGTTCTTGGGCACCAAGTGAGCCTGTTCCTGATCGGTTATGTGGAGAATTTGAGCATGACCTTTACGCGCAGCCTTTGCCACTCTCTTGGGATGTGAACTCCATCTCCGGTATGCTCTTGTCAAAGAATTACCGGCCTCGGGATATTCTAGAATATCCGTAAGTGAATAATCTTCGAAATCTCCTGACGAGAGAAGGTTGACAAAGCGCGCATGGCTACCTCCAAGTCCAGAAAAGGGGGACAGAGCCCCTCCTCTAGCGACCAAAACTCTGCGCATGTTACAGTTGAAAGCAGACCTGAAGATAAGCAGGTCGGCTCATTGAGAACATCGATTGACTTTTACAAGGAAATGGGCCTAAACCATCACCATGCAATAACGTTCAAGTGTGAATCTAGAGAGCGCGCTATATGCAGGATGAGGTTCTCGTCATCGGTCTGGGTAGAATCGGCTTACCGGTTGCCCTGGTAACTGCTGATAGTGGCCTTGTCGTCAGAGGAGTTGACGCCTCGGACATCTCCATTGCTTCTCTCAAAGATAGGAAGGCTCCATTTGAAGAGCCTGGTCTTAGTGAATTGATTGAGAAACATGCGGGCAAAAATTTCTTGCCAATGACATGGGATGATGCAACAACCGCAGATTTCGCTAATGTTCGATGGATTGTAGTTACCATCGGCGTCCACGTACTACCATGGCCGGAACCAGCAGATCTCAGTATTATCTACTCGGTAATCAATGGCTTAATGCAACGGGATGGTCTCAAAGGACGAACTTTGATTCTACGCACGACTTTACCTGTAGGCACCACATCTCTGATTGCAGACCACATTGAGGAAACAACAGATTTGGTAATTGGTAAGGACTTCAACCTCGCATTCATCCCTGAACGTTTGGTCGAAGGGATGGCGATTAGCGAAGAACGTAGTCTGCCTAAAATAATCGGACCTGTCAATGCTGAAGCACTGACTGAAGCTAAAGAATTGTTTTCACATATCGGTGGCGGTTTGATAGAAATGAGTAATTCGGATTCTGCTGAATTCGTGAAGTTAATCGACAATGCTTGGCGCCATACGAGATTTGCTTTCGCAAATGACGCTGCGGTTGCAGCCAGCGCAAATGGCGTTGATATCATAGAGGTCATCAATGCTGCAAACCAGGATTACGACCGTAATTCAGTTGCTCTACCGGGACCGGTTAGCGGTTATTGCCTTGGCAAAGATCCATTGATCTTTGAATATGCTTTCCAAAATGTCGAGCCGAAGAGAGAGTTACCATCTGTGTGGCTAACTGCTCTACGCTCATCACAAGCCCTTGTACCATGGACGGCCAGTCGTGTCAAAGGTAATCGAATCCTCGTCGCTGGACTTTCGTTCAAGGAGGATGTCGACGACTTCAGAATGTCATTCAGTGAACCTCTAATCGAAGCATTACTAGATGTTGGCCACGAGGTTTCAGTCTGTGACCCCGAACTCGGAAGAAACGCATATACTCAATTATGGCCAAATGTAGCCAATAGGGTTTCAGTATCTGGAACTGATTTGGCTGTGATGCTAAATGATGCGGAATATGACACTGTAATCATGGCAGTACGTCATTCGGTTTGGAAGGACTCAGGCGCTGATCTCGTCGGAAAGGGATTAATTATCGATCTGTGGAATTCATACCGAAATGTGTCTGGTATGGAGAGAATAGGTCTTGGGAGTTGATTGAAATGCGAGTATATATCACTGGAGTTGCAGGTTTTTTGGGTTCTCATCTATGCGATGGAGCATTGGCAAAAGGATGGACTGTTCACGGTATTGACAATCTCTTCCGTGGCCGATCCCAGCATATGCCTAAATCTGAAAAGTTTACTTTTGAACAACTGGACCTCTGTGGAGATATCGCTGCTCTAAGTGCTTCCATTCAAACTTTCAAACCAGATATCATTCTTCATTATGGTGCGATTAACGGAACAGAATATTTCTATGATAGGCCTTTTGAAGTTCTAGATACAAATGTCATGGCTACTATAAATTTGCTAAAGGCTATCGAAGCCTGTGAACACAAGCCAAAACGAATCGCTTATGCTTCCTCATCTGAAGTATATGGTGAATATCCGGACAACATCCCAAGTGCTGAAACAGATATCACGCGCTTGGACATACACAGTATCCGTGACTCTTATGCCGCTGCAAAATCGATTGGTGATTTTTATGTTAGAATGTTCGCTGAACAATATGATATCGAATGGACTCTCCTGCGTATTTTCAATGCCTATGGTGGTAGAATGGATGCCTCGAAATTCGGCCAGGTAGTCCCTGAATTCGTCAAAAGAGCATTGTTCGAAGAAGATTTTACGATTATCGGTGATGGTTTACACACCCGCGCATTCTGTCATGTCGATGATCACGTCCGCATGGTCCTAACTTTAGTTACAAGTGAGGAAGGGGTCGGGGTATTCAATATCGGTAATGATGAGGAAATCACAATGTTACATCTAGCAAAAGAAGTCCACAAAGTGGTTGGTAGGGAGTTTGCTCCAATTCATTTACCAAAGCGTAGTAACGATCCGCTACGCCGTCAACCGGACATGACCAAAACATGGGCGATTACCGGTCCATGCCAAATATCTCTGCGTGAAGGACTAACTTACACTGCTGAATATTATAGAGAACAGTGACTCTCAAGGTTCATGGGCGAGCCGAAACGTATCCGTCTGTTGGTGACCAAAGGTAGTTTTGAGCACTATGGTGGAGGGGAAAGAGATCTTCTCAACAACCTTGCTGGATGGCAAGAACACTTCGATATAACCGTCGCCACTCTATTTGCAAATGAGGAAACTAGACAGCGCTTAGACGAACTTGGAATACAATTGTTCACACCGGTAAAAGCCTGGTCTTATTCTTCAGGAGTATGGGCTGAAATGCGGGCTAAGTCGAGCCGAAAAGCTAGCAGAACCTGGTATTCCATGTTACAGTTAACCGAACAGGGCCCGAGTCTTGCGACTATCATCGCTAATGTCGATGCAGTCAATATTACCAGCGGAGTAGGGTCGATGGAAGTTATCGAGTATCTACCAGCAGATTTGCCAGTTCATACTCACATGCTCGAGCCCGATCGAGGACTGTACAGCACAGATTTGCACTATCGCGTCGATGGAATGGCAAAACAAAATCTTACTCTCACTGGAATATTGTTAGCTAAACAACGAAGAATAGATCAGAAGTTGCTGCTAAAAGCATCAACACGAGGTAGAATTAGCGGTAACTCAAAGCATACTGCTGCCCGAATCAAAGAGGTTTATGGGATTGATGCTGGAGTGCTATACCCTAGCCTAAATCCAGAGATTTGGCCTGAAAAGGCCAGTGAGAAGGAAGATTGGCCGGCTGTATCTAAACTCTATGGTCTTGACAAAGGAGAATATGTCATCAATATCGGACGTTCGATGTGGGCAAAGGGGATTTGGGATACGATTTCAAGTCTCAAGGGCTTGGATCTCGCCCTGGTCCAACTAGGCGGTGGAGTCGACCAGATGGTACATGATCACGCTAAATCCTGCGATGTCACTCTCCATGCCTTGCCAAGGGTTTCTCAGGAGGAACTGTGCACCTTGATGCGCCATGCTAAAGCCATGGTGAGCCATGCTCGCAACGAACCTTTTGGCATGACTGTGCCTGAATCATATGCCATGGGATGCCCTGTTATCGTCGCTGATGAAGGGGGCTTCACAGAAACCGTAATCGATGGTAAAACCGGACGCTTAGTACCCAGAGATGGTGATTGGCACGCTGCTATTGCCCAAGCCGATGAGGAAAAAGAAAAATGGACTGTCGAAGGACGAAAACATATTGTGGAAATGGATTTGACAGTCGCAGGCCAAAGCAAAAGATTGGCCGATATCATTAGTGGGATGTTGACTTAATTCAGCCGCTGAGTTCATGATGGAGCCCTTTGTCGCCAACGTCATGCAACCTATTCAAAGTGTGGCGATTATCGGCGCTGGCAATATGGGCTCGGGAATCGCTCAGAAGACCGCTCAGGAAGAATTCGACGTACAGATGGTCGATCGAGAAGAGCAGTGGGTCGAGCGAGGTCAAGGGATTATCGCAGATTTCCTCGATGAAGCCATCGCTCGCAGGATCTTTTCTGAACAACAGGTCGCCGATATCAAAGGACGCATCAAAGGCGTAATCGGAGTGGAGAATACCGCTGCTGATACCGACATGGTAATCGAAGCCGTTTTCGAGGATTTCGATATTAAAACCGCAGTATTCAAAATTCTTGATGAAGCCTGTGATGAGAAAACGATTCTCGCATCTAATACCTCGTCACTCTCGGTAAACGATCTATCAAAAGCATGTGGAAGGCCAGACCGTTTCGTCGGTTTACACTTCTTCTTTCATCCAGCAAAAAACCGCCTGATAGAAGTCATCCCCGGCCAGGATACAAGCCCCGAGACCATTGAGCGCACCGTACAATATTGCAAGGCTCTAGGTAAGGTCGTCATAGTCTGTGCTGACAGACCCGGATTCGTTGTCAATCGCTTTTTCGTACCTTGGCTCAACGAAGCTTGCCTGCTACTCGATGAAGGATTAGCAAGCACCGCTCAAATCGATGCGGTCGCCTGTAAGGCATTCCGAATAGGCATGGGTCCTTTCGCCTTGATGAACCTCACCGGACCGCCTATCGCCTTACATTCAACCGATTATCTAGCAGAGCAATTACAAACGCCACGCTTTTCTGGCGCAACGAGCCTCAGAGCACTAATAGATGCTAAGGAGATGTGGCAAATCGATGGTGACGAGGAATGCTCACCAGAGGTTGCGACAATTATCAGTGAGCGATTACTAGGACAAGTTTTTGCAGTTGCTGGACAAATAGTCGACGAAGACATCTGTTCGATAGAAGATGTTGACAGAGGAGCAAAGGTAGGTCTACGTTGGGCTAAAGGCCCCTTCGAATTAATGAATAGAATTGGTATTAGTGAGGCTAAAAGGATGGCATCTTCCTATTGCAATATCGCCGGCTTCGATTTACCAAACGTTCTGAACCGAGATGAGAAATTCGCATTCGAGTGGATCGATTATGTGATTGAAAATGATATTGCCACCATTACCATAAATCGCCCTGAAGCAATGAATGCACTTAACGAAAGTGTGGTTGCACAATTACAAATCGTAGTTGATGAAATCAATGCTAACGATGCTGTTAGCACCATAGTTCTCGATGGTGCGGGCAAGGCTTTTGTTGCCGGCGCTGATGTCAAGTTCTTTGTCGATAAAATACGTGCAGACGATATTCCAGCGATTGAAAGATTTACCGCTGATGGTCATGATCTCCTCAACAGTCTTGAAAATAGCACCAAGACCACTATCGCATTGACCACAGGCCTTGCACTAGGAGGGGGATTGGAATTGGCACTCTCGTGTGATTACCGCATCGGTACCAAAAAAACCCAATTCAGATTCCCCGAAACCAGTATCGGCATCTTCCCTGGCCTTGGTGGAACCCAAAGACCAGCCCGGATTTGTGGCATACCTGCTGCTAGGTGGGCTGTCCTTGCTGGTAATTTCATGGATGCTAGAACTGCAAGCGATTTAGGATTGGTCTCTCATTTAGTTGAATCTTCAGAGGTAGATTCTACAATAACTACCATTGCTAAAGCGGGAAAACCTGTGAATAAATACCCAGGAAAACCTGCAGTTGATAACTCAAGAGTTGGAGACTTCGCTGAAACATTCTATTCAGATGCTAATCTCGAAACTCTGCTGAGCGGAAATTGTCCCGGGGGTTTCGATCCCGAGGACCGAAATATATCGCGCCAACTGAAATCGCTTTCGCGCACTGCACCGATCGCATTGCGAATGGCAAGTTCATTGATTGATTTCTCCGCTAATACAACACTCGAGCAAGGTCTGGAAAAGGAATTGGATGGACTTGATACTATCTTTGCAACCGCTGATGCTCTCGAAGGACTCAGTGCCTTAATCGAAGGGCGTAAACCAACATATAGCAACTCTTGAACGGTAGATTCAAGTTGAATCAACACTAGGATTGCCCATGCAACCACCTAACAACAACCCCACACCTCCGCAACCGGCTGTAATGGGCTCGGTCGCACAACCACATCATCAACCATATGGCCAACCACAGGTTCAGGCCCAACCACAAGTAACGCAGTTCACTCAACCACAGATGGTTGGTCAGCCGGTTATGATGCAGCAGATGCCAGGTGGAATAGTGATGGGGGGAGGATATCCACAGACCTCAGCAATGGCAGCTATGATTATTTCAATCGTTTCTATCTTCACATTCGGTATCTGTCTAGCAATACCGTCTTTGATTATGGCAAATGGTGCATTGGCTATTACCAATCAAACCCCCGGTCATCCCGATGCAGGGACTGCTAAAGCTGCTCAGATTATTTCATGGATAGTAATCGGTTTCACTCTGGCATTCATTGGTATCATCGTTTTGATGATTGTTGGCGCCGGTGCATCTGGCGGGTTCTGAGCGATTTACTCGTTACACCAAGTTTTATGTTCAATACCCCTTGAGGTGACTATGCCAGATCCCCCAATGGTCTTACCAGAGGCTGATTTCACTGATTTAGAAACTCATATCCAAAACACTATTTCCAATGGTGGGCAGATCAGAGGAATACTTGAGCAATACTCGAACAAGGGTCCTTGGGATACTGATTGGGAAGTTAAAGCCGCAGTAGAGGCACTTCGTATATTCGGAAGCAGATGGACAACTGAGATTTTAGCAACTCTGTACATAGCAGGACCAAGGCGTTTCAATCAGCTGAAATCTCTACTTACTGGAATCTCAAGCCGTACATTATCAGATAAATTACGCTATTTAGTCGAGGAAGGTATGATGATTCGTCAAGTCGATGAAGGACCACCGGTCAAAGTAGTATATCATTTGAGTCCACACGGCAATCTGTGTGGCAGGTTGTTATCACCACTGGTCGCACATCTCAAAATTCATCACGGTTCAGTACGCACAAAGTGAATCTGCTGGCCGATGCATTGACATGTGAGTAACCTCAGAGAGTCTCATGGCTTTGATTGCTCAATGGGCGCGGCAGCGACCTTGGATCAGTGCTGGCATCGCTGGTGCTGCCGGTGGATTTGTTGGCCTAGCCGGTGGTTTGGTTTCCACTATTGGCATGATGGGTCTATCAAAAGCAGGAATGAAAAGCAAAGTAATTGCAACTGAGCATCCATTCCGGTTTCGAGTCTTACGAACTCTTGAAGCAAAACCTGGACTTTGTTATCGAGAATTACAGGCGACCATGGGGGCCGCAAACGGAACCTTACGCCATCACCTCGATGTCTTACAAAGTCATAGATCAATATCCATAGCTGAAGTTAATGGCAGGACCTGTTATTTTGCCGGAGGTCAGGCACAGATCGTCGATTTACGAGGGCAATTCGTCGACCTAGAAGAGGCAGCTAGGCGCATGCCTATCGGCCTATCGATGGTTCAACGCATGATAATCGATGACTTGCAAGAGAACGGAATTCCGCGCTCACAGGCCGCACTCGCAAGAAGGATTGGCAGGAGTCGCGCTACCGTACACAGCGCGCTAAAAGTTCTCAGACGCCGCGGTATTATCAGAGAAGACCGCTTGGAGATTTCACCATATCTAATAGAGGCCAAAAACATTAATTCCACCCGTCCTATTGACTACGAATGGAATGATGGCCGCGATTGAACACCATCTTTTTGCTGTTCTAGCAATGATTAGTTGCACCACCTTGATAGACTTCTGACCAATAACCATCTTCATGTTCGAAGTTCGGCTCAGTGAGATTCCACTGCCGGTGAGCGAGAGAGATACTGATTCTCTAATCGCCTGGTTGGTAGACTCGTTCACCCTTCTGAGAAGAAAAGGAGAGGCGTCCGCTGATTTGGGATTGGCTGAACCAATCCATAGAATCTTGGCTGATCACCTTCTTACCAGCCCAGAAAAAGCATGGGACAATCACATGCTATCTGAAGAATTAGCCCTTACTCCAGCAGCGATTCACCACCATATGTCACGCCTGGTCGAAGCAGGGCTTGTATCCTACACTTCGGGGAATGGCTGGAGGAAATATCATCTGAAAGGGGGTTCGATTTCTCGTTCCCTCGAAATGTTTGCAAGCATAGCTCGAATGTCATTACTTCAACGTATGGAAGAACTTGCAGAGTTATGGAGCCGTAGCGACTGTAGGATGGCAGTAGAATTACCAGCTGATGATTATGGTGGGATTCGCATACAAATCAAGGAATGGCACCCCCTTGCCGAAGAGAGGACTATTCTAGGGCAATTGATGAACGATTTAGGACTCTTAGGAGAACGACCGGGAAAAGAAGTTCTATCCGGTTCGACAAGTATCGAACTTTTCAAATTACTTCTGAGTACAGGTCCACCGATTTCTATTGATGAAGCAGCAGCAGCGGTAAAGGATGCAAAACCGAGAGTGGGCCGGATACTGGAACGCTTTCGCAGCACTGGGCTGGTCGAGAGAGTGCCGCGTACAGATAGATTGGCGACTGCGTTATGGTCTGCAATGACAACTCAATACTCTCGCCGCGGTGAGGATTGGTTGTTATTGAAAGGTGGTTTTGAGCGCTTGGATGTTCCACTAATTATCCTCAAAGACCTCGCTAAATCCAAATTAACTCCTGAGAAAGTATCTGCCCGCCTCAAAGATATAGATTCACAGAAACAAATGCTCTTGCTAAACCTTTTGGGTGGGAGATTGGCTTTGGGTTACCGGCTTGCCGCTGAATCACCCCAGTCACTACAACAGAAGGCACTAGACAACCTCGACCGTATTACTCGCCGAATGAAGAGGGTAGGGGCGCTACTTGAGGAGAGTCTCTCGTGATCGATAAAGCAAAAGGAGAATGGGACGGTGAAGAAAGGTCACTCTTTCTCGCTCCAATGTCTGGTGTTTCTGAATTACCATATCGTCTCTTAGCTCGCGAATGCGGGGCAGATGTCACTATAACCGAATTCACTTCCTCTAGTGCCCTCTCTAGGGAAGTTGCGAACTCTTGGGCTAGATTGGAAAGCCATGTCGATGAAAGGCCATTTATTCCACAGATTTTTGGTGGTAATCCAGATGAAATGGTCATAGCAGCAAAGATGCTAGATGAAACTGCAGATATCATCGATTTGAATTTCGGTTGTCCTGCTCCAAAGGTAACCAAGATCTGTGCAGGTGCTGCCTTGATGGGGACTGCAGATGATTTGGTGGCGATGACCGAATCGATAATCTCTGAAGTTAATTCTCCGGTCAGTGCCAAAATGCGATTGGGTACAGGTGCTGGTCCAGACACTGTCCTTGATATTTCGACTCGCCTCGAAGGAATTGGTGTCCAGAGGTTATGTGTCCATGGTCGAACTCTAAAACAGAGATATTCGGGTATCGCTGACTGGGATAGTATTGCAAATGTAGTCTCATCTGTTGAAGTCCCAGTTATTGCAAATGGGGATGTCTTCGATACTAAATCTGCCCGAGATTGTCTTGAAGCGACTCATGCATCTGGTTTGATGATTGGGCGGGGAGCGATCGGTAGACCTTCGGTCTTTGCTGAAATAAAAGTTGGTCTTGGCTGGATGCAACAGGAAGAATTACCCTGGGCTGATGACAATTGGTTTGCAAGTGATGAAACCACAAGAATATTTCAAACTCGTAAATGGTGTTGGAATCGTTATATCGAGATCGCAAATTCAACCACCGGGTTGAGACCTAAGTGGATGATGCGTCATGCTGTGGCCTTCACCAAGGGGTTACCCGGAGCAAAAAAAGTCCGAATGATGATGCATACGCACACTGAACCAGAAGACTTTGCTGCTTCTGTCACCAATTACTTGGAACAGGGATGCTCAGAAAGTTGATTCCCAATCTTCGAGATCGTTAGCCTCAGCCCAAGCCTCATCGGTGGTTTCACCGCGAAGTTTGAGAACTTCTCTTGAAAGTAGCCAGAATATAAGGGCAAGTGAACGGCGACCCTTGTTATTTGCAGGTAATACCAAATCGACATTGCGAAGATTGTTATTTGCATCACAAATAGCGATTATTGGGATACCAGAATCTACTGCTTCACTCAATGCTTGTTGATCAGCAGCGGGGTCGGTAACCATGAGGATATCTGGCTCAATATATGAGCGAAGAGCCGGGTTGGTCAAACTGCCAGGAATAAAGCGTCCTACAGCAGACTTAGCGCCAACTGCTTCAGAGAATTTGCGTGCAGGGCGTTGTCCGTATTGCCTTGCGGATACAACCATAACATTTGCAACATTGTAACGGTTGATGAAACTAGCAATAGTACGGATTCTAGAATCGGTAATATTTAGATCAAGAAGGTATAATCCATCAGAACGAACTTCTTGAATGAAGGTGCTCATATCAGCACTCTTCTGTTGAGTACCGATATGTACGGCATGGGTCTCATAAGTTTCAAGATCGATCAGCAATTCGCTAGACTCGGTCATATTTCAATCCTCAGCGCTGCGGCCACAAGTCCCGTCTATTAAATCGCTTCGCAATCATCAATGATTACAAAGAATCCCAAATGTGATGCTGCATGCGATATAGAGGAAAGGTTCATCTCGGGACCCCCATCTGCTAAACATGGGTGGGACTTATCGAACAGGGGACAAAATCTAGTTCCGAAGTCAAAGCAATCAGAAGTGATGATGGCTATTGGCGTGATAGTGATGGTCACGCATTACATGTCTCTGCTTCTGACCTAGAACGTCATGGCTATTGTCCACTTTCCTGGCACCTATCTCGTACTGGAACCAAGGGCAAAGGGGATGCTATTGAAGCGGGGTTGGTCAAGCACGCTGAAATTCATGACAATATGGAAGGCTATAGACTCAAGCAAATAGTACTCAACCGAGCACTGGTTATCTGGTCATGGTGGTTTGCAGTAATCATCGCTTTCATCATCGATGCCTTCGCTTTCACAAAACTCGATGATCAAAATATATTACCGGTTGATATGGCGAAATACCTCGCTTTACTGGCCTTGGTTTGGTTAATAATTGGCATCCTTGCAACCTATCTCCCATGGCGTTCATGGCTAAAAATTAGTGATGAAAATACTGTAATCAAAGAAAAACTGAAAAGATACCAAGAAAATATGATGGATTCTGTTCTCGAACCAATCAATTTTCGCGGCGGTTGGTTCCAAGGAGGTCGGGTCGAAGCGGGGTTTATGCTTGGCGCAATCATTCTCGGCATCAATGCAATTGGACTTTCAGCAGCAGAAAATAAATCCCAGGCGGGATTCATACTCGTATCCATAGCAATGTTGTGGACATTGATTTCATCTTGGCAATTACAAAGAGTCCTAATGGCTGATACTGAATCTGAATTAGCGAGAACGCACACAGGATTAGATGAAAATATCGAGGTCGCATACTCGGATGGTGAAAATGACAAAGGCCTATTGATAGATGCTAATAATGGCTTACGGGGTAGACCAGATCAAATCGTCATAATGGAAGGGGAATTCATCCCAGTCGAACAAAAGACCGGAAAGGTGCCGCACAAGCCTCATTACTCGCACAAGATGCAAATAATGGCCTACATCCATCTTGTAGAAGCGACAACAGGGAAGACTCCTCCTTTTGGAATACTGAGCTATGGCGCTGATAATAATCATCAAATTCTATGGGATGACCATAATCGGGAAATATTGGAAGATGGGATTAAAGAAATTCAACGTCTGATGGTAGAAGGCGGGGCGATAAGAAATCACAACCGTCCAGGGAAGTGCAAGAGTTGTTCGCGAAGACACGCTTGCCCTGACAATCTACTCGATGTTTAATCGTAACTACAACCTTCATCTAGCGGATAGATGGTACAAGATCTCTCGATTGTAATAACGATGTGAAAAGTATCTTGAAACTGACCAAGAATCTCTTCTCCATATCCACGTGCCTCTACTTGTAAGGTCCATTCTCCCTCAGCAAATGGTGGTTGTAATTGAGTCTCAAGTATCGTACTGGTTTCACTAACCTCTTCCTCCCAAACTTTGTTTCCAGCATAATCAGTCAATATTGCCGATACATATCTGGTCTCATTGGGAAAAAATTCAGTTTGTTCGGAAAGAAAGTTCTGCACAGACAGATAAGCACTGATCTCTGTGACATGTTCATCGACCATGAAGTTGTCAGCAGGTGGAGTGAAGAGTTGAGGTGAAATAGTGGTGAAGATATGCGAGACTACGACTTCATCTGTTTCTGAGGATGGTTTTGGTTCATCTCTCATTCCTTCTAAGAACTCCCTCGCTGGGACCAACCCTATACAACCGGTGATAATTGGTGTAATTAGGACTGATAACAGCAATAGCGGCATCACAAACCTAGTCCTCATCGACTTGCTCAGCAGGGGTTATGATATCAATGGCACGGCCATTTGGCGTCAAAGCATTCAAGGGTTGCCGCCAAATCGCCAGTCTGTCTGAATGAAGTTTACGACCGACCGAGCCGCATGGCGATGACGAACCCTATGAGAACTGACAGGCACTCACTCGAATTTAGCACCGCAGGTTTTGCATTCTAATTCTTCAATGCCTAGATCCGCGCCACAAACTCCACATTCTGCTTTTTCATCAGCAGCGACTTCTTCCTCTACATCTTCAGACTTATTTCTTCGCCGGCGCGGCGCTTTTCTGGGGGAGTCCTCTAAGGGCTTATCCTGCTCTTCATTGAAACTGAAATCCAAAGCTTCAGTCGGCACCTCATTGCCGACCATTACCGACTCTGAAGCACCACCAATATTCACCTTATCGCCGGGCATTACGCCTTTTTCACCAGTTATTTCGAACAGGCGTCCGCGTATTTTAGCATCGCTCGCGCTTAATTCTTCACCATCATCAGCATGTGAAACAACTTCGTCTTTTTCAGACAATATCGCATCGATATCATTGCCTGAGAATGAGTCTTCAATACTCTTGAGAGTGGTCTCGACTATCTTTTCACGCTCCTCATCATCGAGTTCAGATTGTTCTATTTCTATATCGAGACGGTCTTGAGCAGCTTCAACCTCAGTTTCAGCATCTGCGAGTTGCTCATCCCAATGGCCCTCGAGATCGTCGGCATCATAACCGAATTCCTGCACCGCTTGTTCAAAGTTCTCGGTTCCGGAAACGATTGCTTCTTCATCGAACTCTTCTTCGTCTGGTAGGTCTACAGTCTGCTTAATTTCCAAGCGCTCACGCTTTTCAAAGTACTTTGATGTGTCTTGTGCAACGCCACAATATGGACAATTATCGAGCAGGTCAGGAACCAACTCTGCACATTCCTCACAATCATGGAATTGCATTCTCGCCTTCTTGAGATTGAAGCGGCAAGATGGACAACGGTTTTCATCGCCTTCTAATTCACCATCACAGGCAGGACAATAATCAAAGATATCCCTATCGACCTCGCCATCGCTCTCTCTGGTGAGGATTAACGCAACTATCAATATTGCAATCAAGACCAAAGCGATGAAGAGAATTATCATCGCAGTAGCAAAACTATAGTCTTCTTTTCCTGCTATTTCTGTTCCTAGTGGAAGCGCAGTAGGCCAGCTCCAAGTTTTTGTTGTAGTGACCCCACCATCGGATGGAATCAGCATCAATTCGGAATTTGGGGCATCGGCGGTGAAAGTGCAACCGACAGTAACCCATTGATTACTTGCTGTAACCGTAACCGGAATTACAGCGTATACTTTACCGCTTGAGTCGCCGCAAGTGAAATTTAACGAACCTGAATCGAATGATGATAAATCGATTGAAACCGTGTAATTCTCTCCGTTATTCAGAGGCAAATTAACGCTTTCTCCACTTTCATCAACCAATGAAAAAGTGAGATCTGACCAAATTAGACGTAATTGTGAGAGTACACTAACATTATTTTCAGCATGGGAATTACCCGATATAGCATCCCAAGAACCTTCCGATTCAATCCAATCGGCTGTGAATCTCGCAGTATGTTCACCTGGTTCTGCAACTAATTCAATCGTCCATGATTTACCATTTTCTCCAGCAGAAATAACCATCTCTGGACTGTCAAATGTTTGATTTTCCCAAGTATAGGTAATATAGCCTGATACATCGATTTGACCATTATTAGCCAGCATTACGGTCCAGGTCAAACTATCGCCACCGGCGACTGCTGGAGTTGATGGGATTGCCGTTGTATCCACTACTACATCTGGGATTTGGAAAATCGTCAAAGTCGATGAGGTACGATCGTTACTGGTGTTTTCTTGGGTATATGAGTCCCCGGAAAACGGATTGATTATGACCTCAAAATGGTAGATCGCTGGATTGAGAGATAATTGTTCTCTCGTCAATATATGTGACCATTGCTTGACAGTATTCTCTCCTCCGCTGATGTTTACTACGAATGGTTGTAGTTGTAGACTATTTGAGTCGGCAATCTCTATTATCATACTAACTTCATCGCTACCTTGGCCATTTGTACGTCCAAGAATGCCCGAGAATGTCCAAGGGCCATCGAGAGCCCCTTCGGTAGTGGTAACTGTAACACCGCCTTGATGGAACAAATCCATGCGTTTAGTTATTACATATTCAATGGAATAATCATTCTCATCATCAGACTCTATCACCATATCATCGATATCCAATTCAATGTCTACCGGCCATGTACCAGCATTTGGAGCTACTAGGGTGGCATTTACCCACCCGGTGGATTGTCCATCTATCGCAGGAGTGATGTGGTCACTGGAAGTTCCAGCAAAATCAATGCTCAGAGTGCTGGTTCCAGCATTAACTGTACCGCTATTTTGGATCTCGATACTAACCCCAACTGTATCACCACTCATTGCTCCAGTTACAGGGTCAAACGTCGTTGAAACCACCTTTAAATCAGGTAAAGCTTCAACGGTAAAAGACTCATAGAAAGTCTGTACATTGCCATTACTGAATTCGACCCATATTTGATGCTCGCCTGCGGTTAATTGAGACCATGTCGCATTGACTGTTACCGTCGTATCTCCAGCGATATCAATAGCTGCTGTTTTCAATCTATAACCCGAGGAAATCTCCTCTCGATAGAGAGAATAAGTCACTCCTGAAGCCTCTGTGGGGTTTGTATTTTGTAGGCTCAGATAAAAAATAATTGTTCCGCCTTCAACCGCATCGCCAGAAAAGGTCAAGGTCGATGCACTAGCCTGTACACCGCCACTATCCTCCGCTTGTACCAAGATTGGAAAGGCGATTAGAAGCATCAACATCGACGCGATGACGATGGCCCTCTGCCTCTGCATGGTCGGGAATGGACGGGTCACAGCACTTGAATCAATCGAATCAGAAACCTTGTGGCGGTGGTTGTTGTTAGAAAACAACCCCGTCCGACTAATGTTATCTCATGCGAGCATTGAAGGATGACCCCCCTCGTCAAGGTAACTGATGAGGCCGCTGCTGTTGATTGTTCTGGCACTTTCTCTGGTCATGGTTTCATGGCCAACAGAGTCTTTGCTCGAGGAAAAATCAATCGTTCAATCTGTAGATAGTGCTCTTACAATTACTTTTACCGGTGGTCCCGATGCTGATGAGGTTTTTACTGGTCTAAACACTTTGACATTCTCGATTAGTGGCAGTGGAACCCTTGCTAATTTGCAAGTTGAAATCTCTGCTGACTCTACTGTTTGGAATGAGGTTGAGAATATGACTTCCACTCCGTGGCTGATGCATCTCGATAGTACACAATTCGCTAATGGCAGTTACTCCCTACGAGTAAGAGGATGGGACTCCGATGTTTCTAACCATAGTAATTGGTTCATATCGAATAATTTTACCATCGCTAATCAAATCCCGGTAATCACTTCTTTCAGCGTCCTCAGTCCAGATCATGGTAGTGGTGCTTCAAATTCTGACAGAGCGTGGTTTGATATCGAAGAAACTGGGACTTTGAGTTTTTCTTGGACTGCTGTCGACGATGATTTAACCCATGCTGGGCTGGTAAATGTTCCAGGATCAGGTAGTGTAGCCAATGATGGACCTGGCACTCTTGATTACGGTTGGCTATGGAGTCCTAGCGACCTCGCAGAGGGGAAATACAATCCTCGATTAACAGTCTACGATGGTAGTGGACTATCTGCATCGCAAACCCTGTTCATGGGAATTGACCGCACACCTCCAACGATGACTTCTCCGACAATCGGCAATGGAAAGGTTTGGCAAGATTCCAGCGAGGTTCTCATCGATGACATTCTTTCTTCTGCTGACGATGGTAGCGGTAGTGGTATCGCTAATGTCAAGTTGAATCAAAGTGGAGTTTGGACCATCATCGCCTCTGAATCCACTACACTAAGCCTTGTAGAAGGGCAAACAATCATCGGTTTCAAGCCGGTTGATTTGGTTGGCAACGAAGGCGATGAAATACAATTCAACATCAAGGTTGACATCACAAAACCAGAAGGGATCGGATGGACTGTAGATGAATTGACATCAAGTAAAACCGATGTAGCAAATATTTCCTTCAGTTCTTATGATGAGGGTTCCGGAATAGATTTTGTTGAAAGCAAAATCGAATATGGTTTTGATTACAATGGAATAGGTACCATGCCCGACATATCAGGGGCCTGGTTGAGTATTGCTGAAACTGGACTAAGTGGCACGGTTGGACTGACCAGTTGGGCGACTAAAAGCAGACAATACCTACTATTACGTGCAACCTTAGTTGATGAAGCTGGAAATGAATTCATCACGATACCCGCAGCATTCCAAGTATTGCCGGGCAAGGATATATCCTGGAATCTATCACAAACTACACTTGATAAACTAGTAGTAAAACCTGGAGAAAATACTGGTAAAGTGCAATTATCTAGCCTAATAGAGAGCAATGAAGTGTATGGTGGAGCCTTAACTATTTGGTTAGAAGCTGCACCAGCAGACCGTAATGCTGACGTACAATGGACTCTGGTAGATAGCAAATTACTCCCTGCGGGATCTCTCAGTGATATGTCGGAGAATATGACTTGGAATTATACCGTCTCTGATCGAGGACAGTGGGATCTACGTTTGACTATTGATCCATTTAATATCATTGATGAACGCGATGAGGGCAACAATGCCCACTATCTGGTTGTCACCGGTGCTTCACTAAGTTATTCGAACGCAGTGCCATCCTTTGCCCCAGGTATCGCAATTCTATTACTAGTGGGATTTGCCTTGGGTTTAATGATAAAGAAAAGAAAGGTCACTCCTCTTCCCATTGAACACTCTCATCAGAATTTAGAGTCATAACCGCAATCACAGCCTCTTCATCTTCAGGATCTACTTGATGAGATTTAAGGCGACGATTTCTGCGAACAACAGCGTTCAGACCCGGAACCAAAGCTTGGAAACCTGCACTGATTTCAGAAGTATCCTCTTTGACTTCAATATAATCAATACTACGGTTTTCAAGACGATGGCGTCTACGACCCTTTTCGAGCATCTTGATTACGGAACCATGCTCTGAACCCTGTGATAACATCTCAACTGCTTTGCGAGCCAAAGATAGGCCATCGCCCTCACCGACGATTACTATGGTTGAATTGTAAATGGTGATTTGTGAACCTGTGAGATCCTCTATCAATTTACGAATCTTTCCTTCAGAGCCGATTAAGCGTGATCTGATACGACGTTGTTGATTCGACCTTTTTCCGACGTGATTACGGAGGTCTACGATTTCAAAAAACCATTCATCTTGTAGTAACTGAATTGCATTTGCAGGTGCCATACCGCGCGATATCGCTTTGATAACATCTGGTAATTTTAACGCTTTAACCGGATCGAATTTACCAGCTTCCGGCCAAAATACCTCGATGTCCCCACTTTCGGAATCAATGACCAGACGCATACAACCAGAGGCTTCCTCCAGTTTACGACGCGTAGCACCCTTGCTACCGATTAGGACCGCGATTCGGTCCTGAGGAACCCGAGGTAGGCTCTGTCGCATGAGTGGGCGTCGCACCTACCCTTCTTCAATGCCACCGTCGGCTCAAACTCGGCTTAATTCAGACATGTGTAGCTAAGGTAGTCCGTCTCTGCACCACATCTGCGATGATGGTAAGATTATTACGACTCAGTAAGTAACATTAGAATGAGGTTTACTATTCCTCTTCGTCAAGATTCATCTCTAGAACATCATAAAGAGCATCGGCCAATTCAATTTCTATTCCATTATGATTAGCCCATCGGACCAATTGCTTGACATCTCTAACCAAAAACTCCTCGCTCTTTGGATGGCTTTGCACCACCCCTTGACCTACGTCGATAACCACTGCCTTGCCTTCGTGCCAAAGGATATTGTAGTCAGAAAGGTCGGCATGAACCAAATTTGCTTTTTGCCAGGCGGTAGCGGTGAACTGGATGAGATAATCAAATACCTCCTCTGGATTTTCTACTTGCGCATCACGCAAGCGTGGGGCTGGTGAAACCTCATCACCGATATATTCCATGACGAGTACATTCTTGTGTACCGCTATCGGGTGTGGAACACGCAATCCCCATTTTTCAAGTCGTAAGAGATTGCGATACTCTTTTCGAACCCAGATGTCGACCAATTTTCTATGCCTACGACTTAGACCACCAAACCGCTGATCGCCTTCAATATATTTCATAAGGTTCTTGAAAACAGCATTTGAGGTATGAAAAATCTTCACCGCTACCGGCCCATTATCAGAAGTACCGTGGAATACGTGGGCTTCCTTGCCGCGAGCGATTGGAAAATCAAGCGTATCTAAATGGCCCTGTGTCATCAATTTGTATAGGCTCATTAGGGTCAAACGGTCAAAAACCTGATCGAAGACACGACGGTCGACCCATTCGAATTGCCCTTTACCAAGAACGCCTTGCAATCCTTTCTCGATCTTTGAGAACATATTGCTATAACGCTTCTCATTCATCCAACCAAAACTATCTTTTTGGTCTAAACCTTTGATGAAAGCCTTCTGCTCCGCCTCTTGAAAGGCTGAATCTTCAAGACCATCTAAATCGTCCTCGTCCACAAAATCACCTCAAATGCGAGGGATTTAGGCTATCAAGAGAATAGAGCATCGAGATCCTCATCATCGTCATCCTCTTCCTCAGTCTCAGCCTTTACTTCTTCCACTGGTGGTTCGGACTTGGGTGAAGGAATATCCGATTCGTTGGAAAATAGACCATCTTCGTCGTCGAAATCATCGGTCATAGCATTCATGCCGAAGATGTCGACATCTTTTGGTAGAGCACCTTTTCTAGAGAGGTAAATGGATTGAGTTTTGGTATAGCGATGCTTGACATCTGCCTTAGCATCTTGGAAGTCCCATGGCCAGACTATGATCAAATCTCCTTCGCGAACCCATTGACGGCGACGCATCTTGCCAGGTATTCTAGCCATTCTAGTCTCACCATCAGCGCAGAGTACAGTAACTCTGCGACCACCGAGAATATTTTCAGCGATGGCAAACATCTCATTGACCTTGGTGTTGGGCATCTTAACGCGGATTTTACTTGCGCCGCCCTCGCTGGACATCAGACGAGCTAATTCCTCCTCGTCGACCTTCTCTTCACGCCTGCGGCCCATATAGCGCTCCAGATGCCCTACCTACTTGAAGGCAGAGGCGTCGTTTTCTAGACTCGGTATCACAATTGTAAATTCTCTACCGCTGCGAAACAAAGTCTGACCAAGGCATCTCCACCGATACCAAAGAGGATTGTAGCGATTGCACAACCCCAAATTGTAACACGGATGAAGAAACCCTTTGGCAAAGGTTGTTTTCTACCATCTTCTGCTTCATCAAAGAACATCACAACTACAACTCTAAGATAATAGAATAATGAGATTGCACTGTTGATGAAAATCAGTAGTGCAAACCACCAAATCCAATGAAGTGAACCCAATGACAAAGCACCATCTTGGGCTACTGTTGTCGAAAGATCACCTATCGACATCTTGACGATTCCCGCTATCAAGAGGAACTTCGACAAGAATCCTGCCAGTGGAGGCACACCAGCTAGTGATAGCATGAAGATGAACATACAAACGGCTAGTAGAGGTTCTCTCCTACCTAAACCAGCAAGACTGGATAATCTGCTGGCACCGCCTTCCATTTCAAGCAATGCTAGCACTAGGAATGCACCCATCTTGAATGCTACTAATACCACTAGGTGGAACGCAATAGCTCCAAGGATAGCTTCAGCAAAACCGACTGGAGCCGCTACATGACCCCAGCGCCAAGCACCTACTGCAGTCAATGCTGCTAACATATATCCAGCGTGAGCGACTGATGAATAGGCTAACATCCGCTTAGGATTATCGCTACCTAATGCTGCAATATTACCCCATGTCATAGTGATTGCCGATAATACTGCGAGAGTGACCAACCATACCGCACTGCCTTCTGCTCCATCAGGAATAGCGATTACCACTAGTAATCTGATCAGACCGAGCATTCCCATAGCCTTGCTTGCGGTAGCTAGTAATCCTGCAACTGGGCTAGAAGCACCTGCATATGCATCTGGTGCTGCGAAATGGAATGGTACTGCACTGACCTTGAAACCAAAGCCAACCAGAACCATTCCTAGACCAACTAATGCTAGAGCTGGAGCACCTGCATTCCATGCAGCACTTAGTTCATCGAATTGTAGCGATCCTGCCCAGAGATAGAGCAGGGAAAGACCGTATAGACCAACTGCGCTAGCTACCGAGCCGACGATGAAATACTTCACTCCTGCCTCACTGCCAGCTTTGGATTCCTTCTGGAAAGCCACTAGGACATAAGTCGAAAGGCTAGCCAATTCTAAACCGATGAATAGGATGAATAAATCCTGTGCTAATGCAACTATCGACATTCCCAATGCTGTGGTTAGTAGCAAGATGTAGAAGTCGACCTGTCGGCGATTATTGTAAAGCGAGTCAAGATCATTTTCCTCACTCTTATTGGTCGGTAATCTATCGAGGCTTGCTAGTGCAGCAGCGAGAATGGCACCGATGAATAACATCTCGAATAGACGGCTAAATCCGTCTACTTTGAGTAAATCCATGCCGCTATCGCTCTGAATCAGAGTCACACTTGCCTCAGAGGCTTGTGAAAGCATGGTAAGGATAAACGATGCTGCTAGAATTAGACAGGTTAGATATCCCGGAAGACGAGGGTCGGAGGTCAAAGCGAAGCGCTTACCTCCGAGTAACCAAGGTACACGAATACCTGTCGATGGTATTCTGAAAGTAGAGTTGCCAAGATTGGGAATCAAAATTACTAGAAGTAAACCAGCAAAAAGTACTAGCTCTGGGGTCAAACTAGAGATGAACCCATCGCTAAAAGCGGTGACTATCTCCATTTCAAGCACCTCCTTGTTGGGCGAAAACCATCTCGAATAGATTGTTACTCCAAGAGTTCATCATATCAAGAGCGATGAAGGGCATCACTCCAAAGAGCACGATGAGCAATGCTAGTAGAAACATGGCTACGTTTTCGTGACCTGAAATATCTGGCGGGGTCTCGCCATGCAAAGATTCTGGGGGTTGCCCTTCATCGCCACCTTCAAAGATGGTTCTCTGAATACTCCAGAGGTAGAATGCTGCGGTGATGACTAAAACAAATGCTGGCAACAATATCCACCAACCATAGGTTGGCCAATATGCGAGCAATACCATCAACTCAGCTACGAATCCTGCAAGAAGTGGTAAGCCAAGACTCGCCATCCAGCCAAACATCATGTAAACTGCAAGGAAGGGACTCCACTTGGCCATGCCTCGCATCGAACCGATTTCCATAGAATGATAATGATGTTTGAAAGCCCCACACACTGCGAAAAGCATTGGTGAAATCAATCCGTGTGCGAACATCATGAATAAGGCAGCGGCATAGCCGATGGGTTGCATACTGGCGATTCCAAGTAGGATGATACCCATGTGTGATACTGAGGAATATGCGACCATACGCTTGAGATTGGTTTGGCCTAAGCAGACGATTGATCCCCAGACCAAGGACACCAAACCGATTATCATTATCAAATCCTGATAATACATCAGCGCATCAGGGAACATTGCTACCGGTAGGCGCATCATTCCATAAGCGCCCATTTTCAACATCACTCCTGCTAAGAGCATCGAACCACCTGTAGGCGCTTGGACGTGAGCATCGGGTAGCCAAGTATGGAATGGTACCGCTGGTAACTTTACTAGGAAACCAAGCATTAGCATTAGGAAAATCGCCTTTTGCATATCGATTCCCAACCAAGTTCCACCATCGAGATTACCACTACGTGCACTATCAATCAATAGAGTCATATCGAAAGTTCTGCCAGTCAATTCACCATAGTGAGCACCGGTTCCAATAGGTTGTAAGAAGTAGAGTGTTACCAATCCTAGCAGCATTATCACACTAGCAGTAAAGGTGTAGATGAAGAACTTCTGAGCCGCATATCTACGCTCATCACCACCCCATTTGAGGATTAAGAAAAACATTGGAATCAAGGTTAACTCCCAGAACACATAGAACATGAATAGATCTAGTGCTACAAAGACTCCAATCAAAGAACCGCCCATCAACAATAGTAATGGATGATATGCAGAGCCATTCTTTTCATCCCAAGTCATGACTATTGTGATTGGTACCAGAATTGAAGTCAGCCAAACCATGGGGAAGGACAGTCCGTCCATTCCCACGTGCCAAGAGACTCCAATGCTCTCAATCCAGACATATTGGTGCTTGATGACATAGGAATTGTAACCAATATTGGTCCAGTCAATGACTGCCAACCAATCAAAGAATAAAGCGGTTGAAATTCCGAGTGGTACCAATGAGAATGCTAGACAGGCTAGACGGACTGGCGAGTCGAGTTTGGTTCTACGACTGGCTTTTTCCTGACTCGCGAATGCCAACAATACGATACTGGAGAGAATGGGGAATCCTACCAAAGGAATCGATATCCAATCGATGATACCATTGGGGTTTGGTGAAGCGATATTGGGGAATAGTGAAGCAATAGCTGCTGTTAAAATCAAGAATAATCCAACGAGAATAAACTCACGCTCTTTGATTTTCAATGGTGCATTTTGACCCATTCAAGCAGCCCCCCAGATGAGGATAAAGATTGCCAAAGTGCCCAGTGCGGCCATCATGATGTAATCACGAGCAGAACCTGTAGTCAGCGAACGCACTTTACTCGATGCTGCTTGTGTTGAGGACTCGATGCCCTTGACAGCACCATCGATTACCTTGCGGTCGAAAACAGATGCCATATTGGCAAGCCCAACAACTAGTTTGAGACAGGCTGCATCATACCATGCATCGAAGTAAAGACGATTGTCGAGTGCCCGGGATAAACTACTATTTGCCCAAGCGCTATTATCGAAGTGGAAATTGGTTTTGACTTGTGAATTGAGATTGATTAGCCACTGCATCCAACCTTTTGCTTTCTGACCTTCATCGAGAGAACCGCCATAAAGCGCCATCGCTAACATCGGTCCAAAGATAGAAGAAAGTCCAATAGTCACATATGTTAGAATAAAGAAAAATATGTCATGATTAGCAAAAGCATGGCCTAACTCCGCAACTATACCGTGATCGCCAAAGAAGTTGGCGAAGTGCCCACCTGTAGAATCGCCCAACCAATTGGTTGAATGAAGACCGGCGAAGATAATACCACCCAAGGTGACAAAGGTCAAGACTACCAATGGTATTGGTATCCAGGCTGTCTGTTCTTTCACCTTTGCAGCAACCTCGGTTTTCGGCTCACCAGCAAAGGTCATGAACCACATTCGAGACATATAGAAGCCCGTCATTCCCGCACATATCAAAATCAACATAGCGGGTATCATGAAAATTGGTTCTTTCAGTGCTACTTGCCAAGCATTGGCGATAATTCCTTCCTTGGACCAGAAACCACCAATCAAAGGAATCCCAATTATCGAAGCACTACCGACGAGCATAGCCGTAGCAGTGATTGGCATTCTACTAGCCAGTCCGCCCATATTCTCCATCGATTGAGCGTCAAAATCATCATCGTCATCGTGGTCATCATGCCCGTCCTCACCATCATGATGAGCATGGACTTCATGATGCGCATGGTGCATCTCGTGAATTACAGAACCGCTAGCCATGAATAACATTCCTTTGGCCATTGCGTGATTGAAGAGATGGAATAATGAGGCGCCGAAGGCGACGGTTGCAAGAGTCTCATACCCGTTATTAACCAGCCAAAGAGCTGCTCCTAATCCGGTGAAGATGTAAGCCAATTGACTCATTGTCGAGTATGCTAATACCTTCTTGATATCCTTTTGAACGAATGCGATGAGTGCAGCCATACAAGCGGTTATTCCCCCGACCATAGCGATTATTATCGCAAGAGTCGTCATAGAACCAAGCGGTGCTGCAGCGAAGAATGGGAACATTCTGGCCACAAGATAGAGACCGGCGTTGACCATAGTTGCTGCGTGGATTAGAGCAGATACTGGTGTTGGCCCTTCCATAGCATCGGGCAACCAGACGTGGAGTGGGAATTGCGCAGACTTACCGACAGCACCAATGAACATCATTCCCAATGCTAGTTGTAGACTTCCTGCGTCTACAGCTTGAATAGCGGCTGCATCAAAGACCACAGCGAAATCGAGACTGCCGAACATATCCCAGAGCATTATCAAACCAATTAAGAGAAATACATCCCCTACACGAGTGGTTAGGAAAGCCTTCTTGGCTGCATATGCAGCACTTGGCCTCTCATAGTAAAACCCAATCAGTAGATAGGAGCAAAGACCCATTATCTCCCAGAATATGAATAACCAAAGGAAACTGTCTGCAAGAACCATACCTAGCATTCCAGCACAAAACAAGAGGAATTCTGCGTAGAAGCGGTGATTGCGGTCCTTGTTGATCGGGTCGGTATTCATGTACCCAATGCTGAAAACGTTGATTAAGAAACAGAGGAAACTAGCGACGAACAGAAGCATTACTGTGATATGATCGATATATACGCCGACACCGAATATTTTGGTATCCATGACTGCAGTAGAGCCATCCCACCACGAACTGGTGAACCAGGTGTAGATACTAGCACTACCTACATGATTGAGATGCTCCATTATCAATAACAGGGAGAGCAGAAGTGAAATCCCCATTACAATCAAGGAGATTATGCCACCCTCTTTGGCACCATCACGCCATTGGGGTAAGCCGTTGAACATACGCCCGAGGAATAATATCACCGGGAAGGCGAGGATGGGGAGTAGTACAATCCACATCGCGTAATCAATGATTCCAGAACCTGCCATATCATCATCACCTCAATGTTTGAGCAAATTTACCTCGTCGAGAGAAATCGTCTCATGTTGACCATACATGGACAAGAAAATTGCTAGGCCGATCGCTACTTCAGCAGCGGCGATTGCGATTGCAAAAATCGTGTAAATCCAACCTGTGACATCCCCGTGATGAGCCGCAGCTGCAACGAATTGGAGATTGACGGCATTGAGAATCAACTCGATACACATCAGAACAACGATGGCGTTCTTACGGGTAAAAGCGCCCCATAGACCTAGAATAAACAGAATAGCCGAAAGGCCAGAAACCCATGCTGGATCAATCATTCTCCATCACCGCCTTTGGATTCCCATTCGAGGTTTTCAATACGTTCATCACGTACAAGATAAGCAGCACCAATCATAGCCATAGCCATCAAAATCCCTAAGACCAATAATGCCAGACCCCAATCTCCGAACATCCCATCGGCGAGTTGTGAAGTTGTAACTTCCTCCTCCGAAGCGTTACTCCAAACATCTGGCGCTGAAACGATAGAAATCAGAGCGAAGCCCATGACTAGAAGCCCGAATCGGGTGAATGCAGATAATGACCTCATTCAAAATCCTCCTCTAGAATCTGGCGTCTGGTCAACATGATGCCGAAAAGAACCACTAGCATCACGCTAGCTAGGTAGACTAGGATTTGGATAACCGCTACAAACTCAGCGCTCATCAGAATGAAGATACCGGCAACTGCCATGAAACAGAATATCAAGGCCATCATCGAATGTGCTACTCTTTGAGCATAAATCAATCCGAGGGCTCCACCTATTACGATGGTGGCAAGGATAAAGAAAATTGTCATCTCAGTGATTGCGGCGAGGTCCAAACTCATGCACTACCCTCCACGGCTTTGGCTGCCTTGGCAGCCTTCTTCTCACGCTTTGTCCTCTCCTTATTGGCTCTCTTAGCCAGTTCAACATCGACTGCTTCTTGATGGACACCGGGTAGGACTCTAGTTCGAGAAGCGTCGAACCAAAGGTCCTCGCGACTAAATCCGGACATGCCGTCATATTCATTGGTCATAAAGAAAGATGTGAAATTACACGCTTCCATACACAAACCACAGAACATACAACGTCCAAGATCGATTCTGCCACTGACGATTTGGTCGTCAGCAGGCCTTAGGGATTCGGTAGCGACCATCTGCTCTTCACCGCTATCATTCCAACGGATACGAGCTGAGTCGCCACTGAGATCGAGAACTTCGCCAAAGCGCCATTGTTCTGGCGGCGCTGCGTGGGCGGTAACCAAGTCAAAGCCGTCTCCAGCTACTGAAGCACCGGTGATCTCGACTGCTGCTGGACGTCCAACCTCTAGTTCAGCACCGAGACCTTCCCATTCACCACTAGCATCATCGAGTACATCTACTCGCAATTCTGTTGTCATATGCAGACAATCATTAGGGCAGACAGTGACACATAATTTACAAGCGGTGCAGGTCTCCCAGATGACACCTATTCTCCCATTGTAATTACCTGGGACAAAGAGCCAAGGCTCCATGTCCTCGAGACGTTCATAGGGATAGAGAATGGTTTGTGGCCGCCAAATTGTCGGCACCAAGTCGCTACCCTCTCGGTCAGCGGTATACTCGTGTTTCGAAACATCATTCCAACGACCGTCTTTAGCACGGTGTTTACTATCGTCATCGAGAACTTCTGGATGGAGCTTGTTGTGGTAGCCCCAAGAAAACCTCTTCCCAATAATCGGGAATGTTCGCAATGCAGTAATCATAGTCATCTTGAATGGATACCAGAAGAGGTTTCTGAAATTTGGTTTGGCTCGTGGATGTGCTGGCATAATTTCACCTCAGTCTGTACCTGCTACGTGCTTTCCTGCAGGTTCTAATGTACGCACGTGGAACATTCGCTCTTTCGAGTCGACGGGATCTTCGTCATTGAGTAACCAATAAAAGAGCATACAAGAGAGAAACGTTATCAGAATAGGTAGTCCGAATGGAATCCCGAAGAGATTCCAAGCCCAACCGCCTTCGATGGTATCGTGAACCGAACCTGCATCGAACAGATACAAGCGATAGACGACAACTAATACCAATTGAATCACGGCGAGCGGCAATAACATGCGCCAGCCAAATTCTAGAATCTGGTCAGTCCTGATACGAGGTAATGCTGCTCGGGCCCAAACGAAGACGAAGGAGAAGATCAACCAAGCCTTGAGTAAGGTCCAAACAATTCCTGGAATCAGAAGATACGCTCCACCGATATATGGAGTTCTACCTATCAGTCCAGCGAATGGCGCATGCCATCCACCCATGAAGAATATAGCGAAGAGAATACAAGCAGCATAGGTGCGCATGTATTCTGCTGCGAATAATAATCCCCAGCGCATTCCGCCATACTCGGTCCACCAGCCTTCGACCAATTCAGCCTCTGCTTCAGGCATATCGAAAGGAATGCGTTCAACCTCAGCTATCATCGCTATCAAGAAGAGAATTGCACCTAGGGGCATCAAGAATAGGAACCAAGAACCAGATGAATGTTGGAAGTGAACTATCTCTAAGAAGTTGAAAGAACCAGCCAATACACATACTGCGAGGATAGTTATCAGCATTGGGATCTCATATGCGGTCAGCTGAGCAGCGGAGCGGATTCCCCCGATCAAAGTATATTTGTTATTGGAAGCCCAGCCGGCGAAGAACACACCGAGAGGAGCAATACCAAAAATAGCGAAAGCAAAGAGAACTGAAAGTTCGGGGTTTGCGCCATATATCTCACTTGATAGTGGTATCATTCCCAATATGAGAACTGTAGAGGATATTACGAGGAAAGGTGCTAATTCAAATATCAATTTGTCAGCACGGCTTGGTACCATGTGTTCCTTGGTCATGAATTTCATGCCATCGGCAATATTCTGAACGAATCCGGGGAAGATTGCCAACCCATACCAAGAACGGTTGTTTACTCGGTCTACAGTTGGATTTTTTGGGTCGCGGTTACCTGCGGTTTTGTTCAACCAACCAACTAAAGCGCCAACTGGAAATCCTAGGCCGAAAGGAATTTTTTTCCACCATTCGCCAGCGGTAACGCCGTTCTCTCCAACCCACAGAGAACGCAGAGAGGTCATTGCCCCGCGTCTATCCATTAGTCGGCCGAGAATTTTCCTCTCTAGCCAGAGAATCATAAACATCGAGAGCATGATGAGGGCGAAAGACATCACGCAGGAGATCAGTGTCACTAGGAAGAACGTGATGTCTCCTGCATGGGGTGCGAGGGAGGTCTCAGCGGTGGCACTTTCTAGACCATCGCCAATCAAGGTAGTGAGCCAAGTTCGAACCTGTAAGACATCGTCCATCTGCTCACCTCACCTATCGGTCTCTCCAATACAGGGGTCGAAACTACCCATGATAGCAGGTATATCTGCTATCTTGTAACCAATCATCGTATCTGCGATATAAGGAATCGTGATGAACATCGGTGAGCGGATAGAAAGACGATAGGGTTGCTTTCCTCTTCCTTCGCCGCCGCCCTTGATGTAGAATTGTGAAGATCCTCTAGTGCATTCATAATTGCTGAATCCTGTTGCTCCCTCAGGAGCTCTTGTCGGAGATTTGGCGATTATCATTTCATCGTCATTGGCATAGTGGTTATTCGCTCCGCCTGGGATCTTATCGATAGCTTCTAGAATCATGCGACAGCACTGGCGCATCTCAAACATTCGAGCACGATAACGATCATAGCAGTCTGCTCCTTTGATAGATGCTGGTTTTTCGACCGCTGGTTCCCAATCTAGTTCATCATAAACCGAATATGGGTGAGCCCAGCGTACGTCGTAATTGACACCGGCAGCGCGTAGATTTGGCCCGGTAACGCCCGCTTCTACCATTTCTTCGGCTTTGGTATAGCCGACCCCTTGTAATCTGACAAGGAAGATGGTCGACTCATCGAGAAGCATCTCATACTCTTTGATACGATGTTCGAACATCTCCACCTTAGCTTTGAGACGATCAGCGAATCCAATCGGGATATCTCGCTTTACACCCCCTATTCGCGGATAGTTGTAATGCATACGTGAGCCTCCTAATTCCTGCAATAAATCAAGGAACATCTCACGGTCCCTCAAAGCCCAAGTCATGATTGTCAGATTACCGACATCGGGCCCATATGCGCCAAGCCACATCAAGTGGCTTGCAATACGTTGGCACTCGGCACTGATCAGACGAATATATTCGGCACGCTCTGGAACTTGTACTTCGAGTAAGTCCTCTGCTGCATAGATGTAAGAATTAGCCCAGGTCATTGCGCTCACATAGCAAAGACGGTCGCAATAGGGTGTGATTTGCAAAAAGTCGCGGGATTCGCAGATTTTCTCTACGCCCCGATGAATGTAGCCAAGTTCGGCTTTTGCATCGACTACGGTCTCGCCGTCGACCTTTACTCTCAGAGTCCATAGACCGTGAGTCATTGGGTGCTGAGGGCCCATTGTAATCCACATTTGTGCCATACATCACACCTCACTTGACCCGACCCTCATCGGTTGGTTTACGCCCGAAACCTTGGGGGTCGTCGTACATTTCATTGAATCCAGAATAGCGCAGGCGATGCTGCTTTTGCAGGGGGTGGAAGTCGACTGGAGAGTCGTGAGGATTTAGGACCCTGAACATGTCTTTGTGGTCAGAGAATCTGATCCCTACCAAATCCCACGTTTCTTTTTCATTCCAATTCGCACCGACCCAAACCGATTGAACACTCGGGACTGTCGGAGAATCCCCTTGTGGGAGAGTGATTGTCACCTCATACTCAATTGGGATATCGGCTCCTTTGAGATCCTCTGCCACATGGATTTCAGCGGTGTTTGGTTCTACATTACGCACTGGTATTGTCATCAGATGCGTTACGACGTCCCAGCCATGATCTTCGTCTCCGTCAGGGAAATGAGTACCGGTAATCATCGAACAGTAATTTACACCTTGGTCATATTTCAGCCATTTAGCCAAAGCAACCCAGTGCTGACTTGGTGATTGAATCCGGATGAAGGAATAGCCAGCGCGACCCCTGGTGCCTTCCACGCCATCGCTATGAGCGACCACTTCTGCGACGATTCCAGTGCCGCTAAAGCGAGAATTGACCGCCTCAGCACGCGTCGATGCTGCCTCAGCATTTTGCTCTAAAGTAATCTTCATGCCCATATCACTCATCTCCAATAATGATTGGCTTGTCGTCGCTGCGCTCTTGTGAAGGAACGCCTCCGATACGGATAATCTTCTCTCGCAACTTCCCGAAGCCATCTATCAATGCCTCCGGCCGAGGCGGGCAGCCAGGAATGTAAACGTCGACTGGAATTACTGTATCGACGCCCTCGAGGATATTGTATGATTGGAAATATGGCCCGCCGGATATGGCGCACTCGCCCATGGCAATGCAATACTTGGGCTCTGGCATTTGCTCCCACAGTCTAACGATTGGATCTGCAAATTTCTTTGTGACGGGCCCATTGACCAATAATACATCTGATTGTCGCGGTGAAGAACGGAAGATGACTCCGAATCTCTCAGCGTCAAATCTCGGAGTTGCTGATGCTGCCATCTCAATCGCACAGCATTTGATACCAAGGTGGAGGGTGAACAAAGATTTACGCCCGGTCCAGTTGAAGAAACGACCTGCCAAAACGCTGAGGAATTGCTTTATTTTTGTCGCTTTAAGGGCCTCGTCTGTGACGTTGCCAACCATCTCGACGAGCGAGCGGCTGTTGAATGCGGTGTAATTTTGGCCTTCTTCTCCCATTTATAGCACCTCAGATGTAAATACGGCCTCTTTTCCTGAACACGTGCCAAACTCCAGCAACGACAATCGCAAAGAATGCACTAGCGATTAATAATTTTGATTCGGCCTGTTCTAGACTCATTTTTGAACCAGAGGATGTCGAGTCGTCAACAACGATGCCGGCGAGGGCCAAAAACATGAAAGCAACATCGAATACTAGAAAAATAATTGCATACCAATAGTATTGGAAATGGAATTGAATCATTGCATCGCCTATTGGCTCCGAGCCACATTCGTAGGTCGAGAGACGGCGCGGATAGAGGCTGTGGTCAGTCTCATACCCTTCTAATAGCCATGAACGAGTGATGTTTGGCCGGGATGGGTCTGTACGAGGTCTTAGGAACCAAGTAGTGACAAAGGCACCGAGCGGTACCATGATTCCGACAAGAGTCATCAGGGCTACAGCGAGATATGCGCTAGAAACCGATTCAACCCCGCTCATCAGACTCACCAGATAGAGCGAACACGCTCTATTCGCATCCAGCCATCAGCCGCCCATAAGCGTTGTCGCAGATAAGAGGTGAAGTAAGTCCTTGAGTGGTGGACCCCTTTAGGGGTCATTCACGACTTGCGGCGTAGAAGAAATAGTAATCCCACTATGACTATTGCCCCAATTGCTGCTAAACTTCTCCCATTGGAAATACTTCCGAAAAGGTCATCGCCAGACTCACCAGCAACTGTTAATTCGAGATTTTGCCTACCTACCAAACCGGTATCTACAGGTTCTGCAGAAAAGGTGAACGTGAACTCATCAGATACCGATGCATCATATGGCGGCCGAACCGTGGCTCTGACAGTGACCGTCTCCCCGACTTCCACACTACAGATCAAATCTCCAGTCTCTTGACTTTCGCAGACAGAATTTGCAGACAATGATATCGACCAACCACGCAATCCCTCACTGGTAAAGACCCTGATGTCTGAATCTACGTTCCCATCGTTTTCCAAGGTAATCTCAAATGTAGATTTGCTACCTAAGCCACCAAAATTAACCATTCGGCTCGATTCGCCATCAAGAGTTATGTCGAGCGATTGGATGGTTTGAACAGTGATTGTGAACTGTATCCTCCCCGAGCGATTACTCGAGCTTTTTGCTGCTGCTGCAACTATCTCAAGTATTCCGCTATTGCCATTCTCTGAACCTTCTGATACAGCTATTATCAACTCTAATTTTAATTCGAAAAGTCTAGATTCGTGACCAGATACAAGCCCATGCTCGATCATCAAACCCTGCAAATCATCTTCATCGGAGTCAAAGTAAGGGCTACCTGTTTCATCGAGCATAAATTTACTCTCGTTGATATTCCAAATCCCGTAACCCTTGGGCACCTCGAGTTCATTTGTTACAATCTCACCTTGATAGTACAGTGTGCGAGTGGCGGTTCCTTCAAGGCCGGAAAGGTCGAAGATGACATTTGCTGTCCGATCCCCTACATTAAGCACCCAAACGGCATAACTAATCGAACCACCCGGTGGTAATTGTTCAATGCTATTTCGGCCATCTGACCCCCCATCTTCAATTCTTATATCCATGCCGTAATTGATATTTGAAAGGTAAGCAGTGAAATTGTACTCGGCCTGATTATTGTAAATTCCATCGCCATCGGGGTCTGATGTATCCGAATCTCCCTTATTGGTGACACGTACCGAAAGTACATCCCGGTCCCAATGGACATTGCCGCCGATTAGAACGACGAAAGTTATTGTTTCAGTGGTACCTGCCCCTATGACATGTTCGGAGACGCTGCTGCTGAGAATATTGCCATCCTCGTCTTCGAAATAATAATCCCACTTACTTGCGGCTTCGTGCTTTACTACCGAGAAACGGAATGTATCATCGGTATTGCCAGTATTAGACACCTCGATTGGGAAATTAACTGAGGTATTCATCCGTCCCTCTTGGACTTGCAATTCCGCTAAGACTTCCATCGAATGGAATTCAGCAACAGTAATGCTCAAATCTTGAGTCGCATATGCAGTCCCACCGCTATTAGGCATGACGGTTATTGTGATTGTAACAGTATCTGTAGCAAGTGCATCCTCGGGTAATGAAATTTGGATCTCTATCTCGCTAGAACCACTGTTATGCCGTGAATCCATTGAAGCAGTAGAATCACTGAGAGAAATCGCCCATCCTGCAGGTGGCAAAGAAGCTGTAATGCGGAAGGTATCTGGTCCGTTGCCTTGATTGGTGACTCTGATTACAGTGGAAGTATTTGAACCCGGGTCCACATTCGCCAAATATGTCGAATCTAATGATAATCCAGCTCCAAAGGATTGACCAACAGTAACTCTCAGTGTTTCTGAACATTTGGAATTAGCTCCATCTTTACCCTCGATAGTAAGAACTGTCTCGCTATTGGCTTCTATCGAATCATCAGGGGTGATGACGATTGTGAAATCTTTGGTACCGCTACCATCGTCATAGGGTAAAATACCGGTGCTTGCACCAGATATGTCGGCCCATGAATCTCTTGCACCTCCTACATCGACTTTGAGGTTCCAATCGGAATTACCGGTATTAGAAAAAGTTGCAATCACCGAAATACTTTGATCTGGGTTAGCGAAAATAGTAGTTTTATCCAGAGATAAGTCGCAAGAATGAATCTCGGGTACTTCTAGCGAAAATGGTTCTGTATCAGAGTTATCATCTCCAATACCACCATTTTGAACTGTTGCTGTTATCTCCCAGCAATAATCATCGGCTTCTTGCCCATCAGGAACAACTACGGTTATTTCGACCCATTCTTTGGTATCATTGTCGAGTTGAAGAGAATCGGGTTCAACGCTAACTTCCAAGTCATCCGCCCTTCCACAACCTGGCCCTTGACTATCTTCCACGGACAAAGAAATATTTGCGCTTGACTGGCCAGTGTTTTCTACCTCAGCATCCCAAAGAACCTGATCAGAAGCCCCATCCCATACACGCGTTGGATTCGAAACGGTGACTTCAACGCCGAATAATGCACTACCAGAGCCATCACCCGCAGTAGTGGTTACGGTTTGATCGGCAGTCGCTGGCGGTGGTGGGGAAGATTGCTCATTTGCAGTTGCTGTCACGGTAGTATCGCAGGAATCTTCTGCGTTTTGGGCCAAAGTGACATCCATCGTCGTCTCGCCAAAATCACCAGAGTCTACCTGTCCAGTGATCTGGCCAATTTGGCTAGTGTAACCAGTACAATCACCAGCATTAGCAGCAGATAGTTGTACAGTTATCGCTTCAGAGCCCTGATTGTACACTCGGACAATATATTCAGCCGCTTCCCCCGGATCGACGGTTTGAGAACCGGGGCTGACGGTTAGTTGAATGGTTGCTTCAGCCTCTACGACCTCGACAGAGTATGGAATTAATGAGAAAAGTAGAGTCATTATCAGAAAGATACTCAGCCGGGTCTGACCTTTAGAGTTACTATCTCTACAAGTCTCCATGTAATGTGCCTCGCATCGGTACCTAAAGAGTCTGTCCACTATTTGTCAAGAATCATCCGAATCTATCAAAGGTTCATCTGTCCCGTAATCAGCGCCTGATTCGTTGTTTTCAGCGGTTTCTTCGGTGCCTTCGGCACTTTGATTATCCGGCCCCTCGTATTGTTGCATCTTCTGTTCATATTCTGCAAGTTCAACTTGATATTGAGCATATTTTTCGGCTTGTTCTTGGTATTCTTTCAGTTGCTGCCCTTGGGCATTATTGGCTGGTTTTACTGGGCCATCAATGGAGGAATTCAGTGACATTTGGGAATATTGTTGTTGCGATTGGTCTTTACTGGAGAACTTAGAGCGTAATTGTATAATTACCAAACCAACCAAAAATGCGATGACTAGTAAACCAATTACCCCGATTATGTTAGAGGTTTCGCTTTCGGAAGAAGAATCATCATTTATCACCCCCATCGAAGCAATAGGGAGGGAGTGCGAAGATGCTTCGACATCGTCTGCGTTACTCAACCATAGCAAGAGTTCTCCTTCTCCGGCTTGTGAAGCGAGAACCGACAATTCAATAGAATCTGATTGGCCTGCTTCGAGGTCGAAGATGAAATCGGCATTATCGCTACTTATCTGCCAGCCTTTCGGGCCCGCAAACTGTAAAGTATGCGTCAATCTAGTATTACCCGTATTGACTATTCTTACATCGATAGATGTCGATTCGCCGACATTGAATTGACTTGGCCCGACTACATCCCATTCCACACTGCGTTCAAATGCCACGAATAGAGTAATGTTGAATTGATGATTAGACGAACCATCACTCATCGAAACAGTAAATTTGGGTTCAGTGCCTGGGGTGGCATCACTATCAATAATCATTGTACAAACGAGCAAAACTTCGTCGCTATTGCTTACATCATCCATCGGTTCGCATTCGCCAATAAGATCGTCGTCCATGGTTAAATCTATTTCTGGCGACCAGATATTGTCAGCATCATTTGTGATTATCCAAGTGAAAGTCATTCGCTCTGATGTCGGATGTGAACCAGGCCCCATTACCGAATCCCAACGTTCATCGCCAATTTCTAATCTAGCGAATTGAACATCAATAACAGCCAATTTTTCAATCGTAACCTCTTGAACCCATGACCATGAATCTTGACCACTAGTTAGGAATAATGCTATCTGACCAGATCTAGCCGTATCACCGGCGTAGATATTGATGAGAATTTCATGGCTTTGCGTCCAATATAAATCGAATGTTATTAGTTGACTGATTTGGGTCCAACCGGAAGGAAGCGTAAGTGTTGGGGTTATGTTATGATTTAGATTGCCATTATTCTCAAAACTGAATAGAAGACTGAAACCTGTCCCGGGGGTTATTTCTCCGATCGTAGTGCTCATGTAAATATCGATTTGTTTGATTTCCATAACCACCAAAGGGATTTCGAAATCAAATGTTTGTGGGTTTTCAGTTTGCGTAATAGCTCTAAATGTAGCACTATATTCTGCTCCTGCTTTCAACATCACCAATGGTGGAGTGAAGGTGATAGATAATTGCCGCATAGAGTTTTCAAGTATCAAACCAGTAGAACCTGAACTGGCACCTCCTTCCGAGGAGAGGTCGTCAAACCCAGAACTCCAGCCCACGGGTGATAGCAAAAAGAGATCATATCCCACATCACCATTCCCATCATTATGGAATATGAAATCAATTGAGCTCCCAGTGCGCGGATCTATCGGTATTGTAGTATAAGCAGATTCGAATCGAACAGCGCCTAGTATCGGTACTACGAACTGTAAATCATATGGATATTGTATGGAATTATCATCATCTGTACCAAGAATACTGACAATATAGACTCCAGGGGTGGGAAGCTCAGGATGGACCATTGTCGCAGATAAATCAACATGTCCGCTACCGCTAAGAGAATAGCTCCCCTCGCCGATACTAACGTACCAAGGCATCAAGACTCCGTCTGTTATCCTAGTTACCGACGTTACAGTAACCGAGGCATTGGTAGCCAATAATGCAGTATTGGTCAGAGTTACGTTCCAAGAAGTAGTGGTTTTTCCCTCATCACTAAGAGTGAAAATAGGAGCTGGAGATTCTAATTTAACCCCCGGGGTGGTGACGTTGACTACCCAGTCTAGACGATTATTAGATTCTGAGATTTCTTCGATTAACCCATCTGGATCAACGATAAACGAAAGAGTGTTGCCACCAGAGTTTACCGGTTGCCAATTCCATGCAATGTTTCGTAAGCCACCTGGGCCAAGATCATATTCTACACTCGCTTGACTCTGGTTTTCAACGAGGAATTCTACTTCTACATCCTCAGCTTCAATATTACCGAAATTCTGTATTGCCATCGTTAATGTGACATCTTCGCCTATCTGAGGAATTGCAACACCTACCTGTAAATTTGGTAATACCATGGGATCTGGGCGCAGATCATTTACTCCAGCTCCTGAAACCGCAAGAGCGAATGGTTGCGATTTCTGCCCGCTATGCCCGCCATCTTTAGCACGTATTGTCCAAATTCCACTTTCTGCTGAATCGATTAATACGACTTCAAGATTGTTAGTGCTATCAAAAGTACCTCCTTCGATTGAACGCCCTTGACTAAACTGGTTGCCTCGATAAAGCGTACCGCTGGGAGTCTCTATCTCCAAATTCAGATCATTCACTAATTGATTGGTTGAGAATCTTGAACCGCGTTCATCCGACCAACAAAGAACGGCTTTGAACGGCTGACCAGAAGTAGTGACGTTGAAGGTATATGTCTTGACATTACCAGTTCCTGAAAGTACCGAGCGATCGTCAACCCAAATGCCTCTATCGGATGGCGCAAGAGTATTCTGTAGATCGATTCGCCCCCAGCCTTCGTCATTATTAGGAATATCACGATTTCCAAGGTCCCTTGCCCCTAGCACGAGTAATGCCTTGACCAAGGCTCCTTGAGGCGCAGGTCTCTGTGCAATTTCTAAGATATATTCTCGGATCAATGCTGCCGAACCTGCCGCATTGGGAGTAGCCATCGAAGTACCTGAGTACTCGATGTACCAGCCACCAGTTTGGACTGTACCACCTGACGTATCAGTCGCATCTTGTGAAAGGCATGAGCGGACATAAGCCCCAGGAGCAATGACGTCAGGCTTGATGCGGTTATCATCGGTGGGGCCTCGGCTTGAAGACTGCGAAATCGTATCTGGAGAACCGCCGCCGCGATTTAGGTGACTACCGACAGTTACACTATTCTTAGCCGTTGCAGGAGAACTCGCCGTACCTACTCCTGGGCCATCATTGCCTGAGGCAAAAAGAATGGTCAGGCCTTCGACGCCATTATAATAGCGATCATAATAATTAGCACGGTCATCCACATCTTCAGATTCTGAAGTATATTTCCCTTGACTACTAGCCTGTGACGAACCCCATGAGTTTGTATGGATACGCGCACCAGCATTATACGCGGTATTAAACAGATTATTCAATGAAGGAGATTGGAAATTGCCAGTGTTATCGTTTTCCATAGCCTGCAAATACAATTCGGCTGCCGGGGCGACTCCTGAGTAAGTGCCCCTAGTTCCATCCCCCAATACTGTACAAGCAACGTGGGTGCCATGACCGCTGTGTAAATCAGCACTCGATCCATCGCCTATCACATCGACATTACCTACGACTCTAGTCCCAAAGTCTCCATGATCTTCATCCAACCCTGAATCAGCAACTGCCACTATTTGCCCTGAACCGTCAAGTTCGGTCGCAAAATGATCATCTATGCCATCAGAGCCGGTAATTTTCATATGGGAGCGTGCTTTATTATTGTCGATAGAAAATTGCGGTTCTGCCCTTACCCATGCGGTAGAGATTTCCGATGCAAGTGTGCTTAATTGGTTCAAATCGCCGGTGAATAGACCGCGATAGCGTCCATCATCAACCATAACTAACTCCTCCAAATGTGCTGTTGCAACCAAATGAAGGTCCTGATGGAGAGTGCTACCGTGTTCATCTTCCAATTTCACACCTGGTAACAATCCTTCATCTCGCCATGACTCAAGTCTTAGCAGTTGGCTAGGATGAGTCCATAGAGATTCGTCGACTACCATTGCCACAGGTACGGGTAGACCTGCGACGACTCCGATTGTGGATTTTGCTTGTTTTAATGCGTTATTTGTTCCTTGAACCAACAATCCCGATGGCGAGATATATTCTCGTACCACAAGGCCTTGGACTTCTGAAAGAGCTGTTCTAGCAGTCGCCATATGGACTTGATCTGAGATTAATAGTAACGATAAATCGCTACGCGGAATTAATAACTCTTCAGGGATATCTCGTTTTAGTAGTAAGCCACCTTGGTCATAGATTCCTAATCTTGAATCTGCAAGAATGGCTCTTTCTTCGCCGGTAAGTGAGAGTTCGAGCGTCCCTACCAAACCCTTCATCGTATCTGCACTCAATTCAATACGCTGCCATTGAGTATCATCTTCAGCAATTTCTGGCTCATTTGCTGGGGTAATAAGTGAGGAAAAAATGCTCAATAGCAAAACAGTGAGCAGAAGTGAGGCTGTTCGCACAACATGCGCTATTACACATCCGCTTTAGGGCTTGTCCGCTGTAGTATTACAAATCCGAGCCCTTAGGGCTCGTCGACAAACTTCTCGACTACCCACTCGCCTACTGGGTGAACCCAGGTTTTCGAATGCGCCCGGCCCGAATGATCTGTCCAATCAAGGTCGATTCGAACTGTATGGTTATCCCAGATTGAAACACCCATCATCACCAATTGCATATCGTTTCCTGATACACTTGAATGGCTTGAGATATTCCCTATCGAAACGGAAAACATATCAACCATCTCCCCTTGAGGATCTATGAATTGCACCATTATAGAAACATCTGTAATCGTCCTACTGCCATCATTGTGAACCTCACTGAGAACCACATGCCCTGAGCGCTGCAAATACAGGGTTTCGACACTTACATCATCACGTGGAATAACCCAGTACCAAGTACTGACAATACCACCAAGTAGAACCAGTAATAATAAGCCAGAAAGGGCAACTCGTAACGGATGAACTCTTTCAGCTATATCTTGAACATATTCACTATATTTCTTAGCTGCTTGTTCGACAGCAATCTGTTCATCGTGAGGGATTTGCATTAACCCACCACCGTCGCAATAATCGTAGATATCAGGGTTGAAACCGGTTCTCCCACCATGATGTGTGTAGTCTCAACCGAACCACCGGTCAATTCGCCAATCAACGAAAGATCGGTAACCACACCATTGATGCCCAAACTCGAAGCGGTGGGAATTACACCCGTGAATTGTGCATCGAGGAGAACGCCTCGACCATCTATTTCAAAGCCCATTATATCGGCACTAATATCACTGGTAACCACGATTCTACCGCTGGTAATATCATCCAATATTACTACAGGGACACCAGCATAGCGATGTATATGAATAGTTACACTCTTCAGATCTTCACCGATTATCTGAGCAGAATTCATCGAATATCCTGGTTGCATTGGCGAATTAGTACGCTTAAGATAAATTCTTTCAACCCCATTACCAGATGCCGAAATGCGTGCACCCCAATCATCAGTGGTTTCCATCACGAAACGATCAGGAAGGTTCTCTGCGATCATCAAATTACCTCCTTGAACGTTCTGAGCCTTACCCTTGGTCTCGAGGAATAGATCCATCTGATCACTATTGGAAGTGTAATCTAAAGTATACATACCTTGGAAGGTACTTTCTCGATTGATATTGAATTCGGATGAAGGTAGGGCTGCCAAATGCATTTCGCTTGGAATATCGCGCATGAATAATGTTGATGGCCACCATCGGTTTTCTATAAACCGCAATTGTTGCAAATAAATCGATTCAGCCGAATTACTATTTGTTCTATATTCAATTGGTACGAATAAATCAGCAATTAATACATCGCCAATCGTCGCTGAAAGTGTTGCTGAACGAGGAGCTCCGAACATCATAATATCAGATCTAATACCACGTAAATGATTGATTTGATGAGCCTCGACTACCGAAAGAGTTTCTCCTATATCATAATTTAAATCTATCGAAAAGCGAGGAATTACTCGGTCTGATTCAGTAGAATAAAACGCATTGACTGACATATCACGCGATAATTCAGTGTTCAGTCCTTCGATTATTATCGAGACATCAGACCGTTTCAAACCATTCATCAATACGCTGATAATCGGTCGAGCAGGCATGTAATTATCCATTTCGATATCTATTTCAAACGTTGGAACATTCTCAACAAAAGTCAATTCATAACCCAATACAATATTTCCCGCTGGAAGATTCGGCATCCACATACGTGCCCACCATGCCCGGCGGTTGCTTAGATTTACACCATTTGTCAAAAGTAAATCTAAATCGAGATCCTGTATTTCACTATCGGAAATATAGCCATCGCTCAATAAATTTACCAAACGTCTCGATTGATTGACACCTCCCCAAGTTAGAGCGTTTACTGCATCATCGTATTCACTATCATTTACGATGCCGTCGGAAATGGCTTCAGCCCAAACACCACGAGAGGTTTCAGTAAATGCTGGCATACGGCTGAGGTTGAATTCCAATTCAGTTGCTTCATAGAACTCACCCGATAGACCATGAACCCATTTCGGAGAAGTTTGTACATTCCGTCCTTTTCGCATATCTAAAGTTAGATTGAATTCCTCATCTGTCACTAGATCTAATCCCAGTGTCATATTGTTATTCTCGCCAGATATATCACCAAGGTCTACCATTATATTATGAGCGAAATCATTTATTGAACCACCAAAACTAATCATTTCGCCAAGGAAAAACGAAAGCGCTAACACCCCACTATCCTCGCCGAAATCTGGCACTTTCAACAGGTCTGTTTTACCTGAACTTGGCACAGAGAAGCTGATGTTTGCTGGTAATGGGTCAATATATCCACGCCCAGATAGGCCTCGGAATTTATCTTCGCGGATTGTGACATCGTCGATTAATATCGAAAGAGGCCGTGAATTACTACGCTCGATTTCAATACGGCTATTCCCTAATGGGCCATCTGCACCTGGTTCAGTGGGAGGGAATTGATTGACCCTTGTCACATCTGAAATTCTAACACTTAGACTAGCCTCAGACTCAGCCTCGTCGACCCAATAACGAATGTGATCGCCATTCATCGTCAATGGAGTTGTTGCATTCGAGATTTGTATTTCAATAGCGGTGATTGGATCCTTCGATACAAAGCCCAATATATCGCCTAATTCTATGCTGAAATCGGTGGAAAGGCCGATTAGTCGTAAGGAGTTCTGTTGCCCCCCTCCTTCACCACTATATGTGATTGAATCAATCGAACTACTAGATGAATAATCAATTATTACTCCACTCTGAGTGATATTTAGAGTACCCGGACGGTTTGAAATGGAAGCGAATTGCTTGAGTAAACCATCAGTGGTCCCAGTGTTGTGGATAAGATGGCCAATCACAAGTGCACTACCTGCGGTTCCGGTTAGACCTATTTGCCGAATATCATTTATCTGATCATATGAATAGTGGAATCCTGAAACATTACCCATCCGAATACTCATAGAAATTGGAACCAATGGAGTTGCAGCCCCATATCTCCCTTGGACCAGTGGCAAATCTAAATTTTCTGCTAAGATAATATGATCTGAGGTAAGCATCACCGGTTGGTCTGAACTCGCTATCGCTGCATTAATCATTTCAATTTCCACTTCTATTCTAGTGCTACCAGAGGGCAGTGTTTGCTTAACCTGATTATAGCACTGAACGATTATCTCACCGCCTGAACTACCTGCTGTTCCGACTAAGGCTTCGGGTAATCCGTTGATTATGGTCCCAACATCGAGAATAATCTCGACCAGGTTTAGGATGATATTATCAAAGAATTGACTGAACAGATCCGGAGCATTACCAAATTCAACACGTGATCTAGTAGTACTGGGTATCTCAAAAGTTCCAAAGATTACCAGCACCTCCGGAATATCGATGAATTCAACCTTTATTGCAGAACGATCACTTGAATAGCCATGTCTTTGGAATACTGATTCGTAAGTAAGACTGGTGATACGTTCAGTTCCAGCGATTAAAATCAAACTATTCCACCGGGTATCTGACGGGTTTACCGGTAAAGTATCATCATCAGCGTTTTGAGTATCATCAGCTGTAAAGTTCTTGATGGCTATTATCAATGAAAGTCGAGTTGGAAACTGGCCAGGGAAATTATCATCCGTAGGTGCATTACCAATCATAGTAAAAATAGCAGTGATTTCATCTTGGTGAAGTTCACCTCCAGGTAGACCTCTAATCCATCCTCGAGAATCTGTGAGATTACCATGTTTCTCGCCTCCCACAATGTAATTAGACCTATCTTCAAAGTAGTGGAACCATAAATCAATATCCTTATCACTATAGATTTCGATAGTATCATAGGAGTTTACTCCGGCTATATTCTCACCATCGCTACGTAAAATAAAATCAATTTCATTGGGTAATTGATTTTGTCCTGCGACAGGATGGAGTCCAATATCGAGATAGCCCATCTCAAAAATATCTCTCTCATCTACCTGTTCATCCAAGGGAGCAAAATGGACGTAACCAATACCTATCCCAAACGCACATCGATGAGATCGTGATTCCGCCAAATGATGTATTTCGGGATCATAATACCCAGTAGTGTCCTCGCATCTCGACTGTGTATTTGTGGAATCCAAATCAGGGTTAGAGATGTAAATCGAATAAGGCGCCGATACGCTTAGTATTTCGAGGGATGATTCGTTCACTCCCTGACCAATACCCACTGCTGATGTTGCAAGGGATAATAATTGGCCGATAGTCAATTCTACCGTTTCGGTAACACCAAATTCAATCAAGTCTAGTCCGACTCTTACTTCGAATTCATTTGGAGGTTGGGTGAATCTAGAATCTAGAACCATCGCATAAGATTCTCCAACTTCGGTCAAAGAAAGATCATAGGCAAATCCCTTCATCAAACTGACTTCCATAGACCCCAAATCGTCCCACATCGCTTGCTCTGGATTCAGTACATCGATACGCCATTGGAAAGTTGGTTTTATCCAAATTTTTTCAAGTAATAGGCCATTCAGCTCAAAACCCCAGCCTTCGCCGAATTGACCTAACCCGAGAACTGTGAGGCCAACTTCAACGTCGTCGGCGCCATCGCCATCTAGATCGATTCTATTCATGAAAGGAGAGAACTCGGTGAAGGTGAGAATCTCGCCAGTAAAGGTACCATAAGTCCAATTTTCATATTGTGGACCATTATCACGTGCGGTATAATTTACATAAAGCGCGTAGGAGTTGATGCCAAATGCCAAAGGATCACTAAAATCCTCAGGTGGACTAAACAAAGTATCGAGTAAGTTATTCGGCCAACCAGGTGGGTGAGTTGAGGTATTGGTCAGCATTTCGTATGGCCGCGGGTGGTCGACTGGAGAAGGGGTTGTATCCCGCATACTCATACTACCAATCACACCTTCAGTTGCAAGAATTGCGTCTCCATCTGCCACAACCCGCCCTTTGGCAGTAACTGCACTCAACACTGCCTCGGCACTAGTTTGTGCCAATTTGTCCTCACCAGAATCGCTTCTTTTTGCGAGTGCAGCGGTCATTGCATCGAGTATACCAAAGTCATCTTTAGCTACTGAGAGGTCTGCTCCAACCGGCTGAAATACCGGGGTAATCATTATCATAAAAATGATCAAAGCCATCCTTTGACCCTTGACAGCCTGAGGCAGGCCGGCATGGAGAAGTCGGATTACTGGCTTTGTCATCATGCCGCTTCGCGGCACTGATACTCAAGAACCCATCCCTGTATTGATTATATTATCACTGCATCAACGTGTGAACAATACCTCGACACCACAATGTGGACAATCGACTAATGCTTCAGTCACTCCAGATGGTAAATCTATCATGAAACCCTTAGAACACGCACTACAAGATCCTTTGATACCGCTTGGCTTCTCGACAGGAGATTTTTTCGAACTCGGGAGAGATATTCCTCCACTTCTAACATTCATTTTAACAGATGAATTTGTTTCTGATTTCGGAGTTGGTGCTGGTGCACTTCGTAGATGATCGATGAAATCATCTTCTGAGTTTATTCCTTGATTTGTTTGCTGAGAGACCTTCTTGGGTTCTTCATCCATCAATCCCGCTAAAGCCTCACCGGCCATCATCGATGCGCTCTGTGAATTCTGTTGGATTGCTGGCCTGAATCCTGCATTGGGGTCACTTGTTTGCATCGTGCTCCCCCCTGCACCATAAATCGCCGCCATTTCAGTTGCCTTTGCAGCAAGGGCGATTTGTTCTTCTGTCATAGCTTGACCCTCTCCAATTCCCGCTAATTGCATGGCATTAGCCAGCATTGGCAAACTCTTGGAGCGAGCGACTGCTTCGACTCTTGCTTCTGCCTCGCCAATAGAAAAGCCTCTCTCAACAAGAAGAGTCACTGCATGTTTGCGTTGCATCATACGATTTCCGATAACTCCTAAACCGCCGGTTATTGCAGCAATGAATAGAACTACAATAAATATTGCAAAACCCGAACTCGATTCTGGCTGAGCAGCAATAACCACTTCGAATGAATAACTATCACTATTACCAGAAGGATCACTTACTGTTAAGACCACATCATGACGACCGGTTTCAGTAAAAGAATACTTCACGGTTCTACCAGTTAAATCAGCATCATTTCTCTTATCTCCATCGCCATCTGCATCGACAGTTGGAAAGACGTCCCAAGTGTAAACCAGTTGTGAAGAGTCGTCGAAGACATCTATTGCTGATGCACTAAAAGTCACTGCATCACCTACCAACCCCGACTTCAGTGATTCTATCGATTGCTCATCGATTACTGGTTTGGTCTCATCATCGACGAATATTGTCACATTATCAGAACCGGCATTACCAGAACTGTCGGTTATGGTCAGTATTAGATTATGATTGCCAGGTTCTGCCCACTGTATAGTAACAGATTCATCTCCGCCGTAGGAAGTGCCATCCAAAGACCAAGCGCGAGTTGCGATTTCATCATCATCGCTGGAAGTGACAGATGAAAAATAGATGTCTGAATTTGGCTCGACTTTCCAGCGGCCATCGAGTAGTTGGGTGCCGGTCCCAGTAATTCTGGCAATCGGATCGATTACATCTGAAACCTTTACCACATGAGTACCATAAGATGTAGATTGAACTGCCGATATTAATTCGACCGATACATTGTAAGTTCCGGGTTCATTATATGAATGTTGAACTGTCCATCCTTCTACTTCATATGAACCATCACCATCCATATCCCAGCGAATAATCGAAATCTGATTCAGTAAATTTGGTGAAGAGGTTGCGTCCAAAGTAAAGGTCTCATCAATGGTCACCATCTCATCAATATCATCGGTTACTACAGCATTCAACGGCGGTGAAGCCTTGACGGTTATAGTGGCTCTGAACTCTTCAGAACCAGCGCTATTATCGCATTGAAGGACCAATGATTTCCCATTGAAGTTAGCAGGAACTGTCCATGATAATGAATTGGTAGAATCGACTTCTTCCATCAGAGTTCCAGAGATGTAAAGCCCACCACTGCTCTGCTCAACGGTTTGGATATAGACATTGGCTGAACCACTGATAGGCTCGACTTTTATGTCCAATCCGGTCTCAGCATCGAGGATTAATGTTCCCTCTCCCAACAGGGTCTCACGTATTCCGGGATTCACTTTTACCACATCGTGATAAGGAGTCCATTGCCATTCATTTGCGACATCCATGGCAAAGGCCACTCTAGCATCGATCAAACCTTGACCGCCCTGACCACCATCACCATCATGATTGTGATTATCAAGCACGATATACCAATTCTTAGCCTGGCTTGAAACAGGTACTTGCCAGTCAAACTCGTACTCGCCAAAAGCGCCCTCGAAACTTGCATCATCGATGAAATAGTCGCGATATGAGTTACCTAAATCATAGGCTTGGACGCCATTCTCATCGAAGAGTAGTAAATCTAAATCGCCTTCTGACACGATGATGTCAAACTCTAATACCGCTCCTGATGAATGGATACCTAAATCCAATTTGATACACAAATCGCTACTGATTAATTCCTGTGAAGAAATCGTCGAAATATCCATCTCTGTACAGCCGGGCTCAGCCCGTCCATTGGCAGCCGATACAACCGGCATCACAAACAGCAAACCCAGTAAGACTGTGATGACGGCTCGCCCTCGCATGGTAGACTCAATGCAACAAGACACTTCAAACTCGCCCTTAATTGACAGACCAGCCTAACTCGTTTCGCACATGATGATTGAGCAAACCTTCGGGGGTAAGTTCAAGGCGGTCTCCGTCATTGCAAGCCATAACATTGCCATGGACTGATCTCGCTTCTAAGAGCGAGGTTTCGTGATCTTCGATACGCGCCGAGTAATGGGTGATAGCAAGATAAGAGGCGCTACATTTCACCGCTGTTCGAGCTGCACCAGATGCGGTACAATGCAAAAACTTCTCAGCCCATTCCTGATGGACGTCATGATATGTTGCCTCATGGAATAGTAAATCACATTGAGCATCAATTGAACATTCGGCGGTATCACCGCTGACAATCAAAGAAATACCCGGCCTTACATCCCCTCTGAAATCAGATGAAAGGAGTTCTTCTCCCGCGAATTCTACATTCTCGCCTTGTGATAACTTCATACGAATTTGTTCGGGTAGTTTTTCTGCTTTCTTACGGTCAAAAACACCTGGCCGGTCAGCAGTAGCCACGCGCCAAGCAAAAGATGGAACGCTATGTCTGGTTTTATGAGCACTGATGGTTACCTTCGCCAGTGGTTGGGGCAGTTCATCGAGTAAACCATTATCGAGCGAATACCATCTCTGACCATCACCAAGAATCCAATCGACCTCATAGCCGAGATCTTTGCTTGTGGCGCCAAGACTTCTCCATATCGAATACTGATGAACCAGATCAATATCAGGATCTTTCTCTGGCACTTGGCTAGAGAGGAGAGCAGCGATATTTGCAGAGGATGTAGGACCGATTATCATCAGTGGCTTGGTTCTACCATCTAGTGACATCGACTTGAGCCAAGGAAGTACTCCCCACGTGTGATCAAGATGGCCATGGCTGAGTAATATTGCTCCTAATCTTGAAATTTTGAGTTTTTTCTTCTCTCCTTTCAATGCCGCACGTTGAGCGGCCAGACGCGATTGAAAGCCCTCACCACAATCTATTGCAAGATTGCCTTCTGGTGTGACCAAGAAAGAACCGGAGACTTCACGCCCATGGGCTGGCCTAGCCGAAGAAGTGCCAAGTACGTGTAATTCCAATGCCATATCGATTCCTCAATTGCCCAGAGGGATTGGAGTTTCTGGGAACCAACGCAACAGAACGATATCGTCGATTGCCCTTACCCAGCGCCAAGGAACCGCTAGATGAACACCGCCTTCTACCAATTCCTTATCGGTTTCACGAATGAATAGATGTGAGCAACTCATCTCACCTGCATCGATGACTGCATCGTGAACCCGGCCAAGACGACGGCCATTGGGAAGGAATACCTCTAGCCCGGTGAAAGCGGTCAGACTCATGCCTTCGTCGCTCATCGTCTCACTCCCACTGAGATGAGTGACAAGGTGCCACCCTATCAGACCAGCGGCTTAAGACTGGAAATCCTCAGGTCTTACAGGCACGTTGCCGACTGCCATTATAGCAATTAAGTCGAGGCCGGCGGTGAAAAAATCACTTGCCGATATTGCCACGGGCCTTGAGGGAAGGACGCAACTTTTCTGCACCCTTACCTTTGTTGTGTAGTCCACGACCACGCTTGCCAGCACTGGTCTTACCACGATAGGCGCGACCCCGATGCTGAGTTTCAGCGATCCAGCCGAGATTCTTATCCGACTTGATTGCTGGGTGATGAGGATCGAGCATTATAATCTCGTAGAACTTGTGCTTACCATCTTGACCGACCCAATAAGAATTGAGAACTTCTAGATTAGGGAAATGACGGTTCACACGTTCTTCAGCCATGCGCTGAGTATTTTTGGCCATGGTAATCTTGTTGATACCAGCCTTAGATGGCTTACGCTTCTTGTGAATCTTACCCTTACGGAGACCACCACGGCGGACGCGAGTTCTGATCATAACGATGCCTTGCTTAGCCTTGTAACCAAGTCTACGAGCAGCGTCGATACGGGTTGGCCGCTCGATTCTGCAGTTAACAGGTTCACGGCGCCATTGGGACATACGCTTCATGCGGTCCATGTGGTCTTGGGTAGCCTTTGGGCGGTTCCAAGTCTTACGAACGTGTTGGTAGAGACCTTGGACCATGATGTTCACCTGCTTCTTAAGCATCACGGCGACTTGCCATCCCTTTATGAGTCTGTCCTCGCGGACCTTTGCTCCATTCGGGTGGCGTCTTCATGAAGGAGCACTCGTTGGTTGTTCCGTGCAGGTGCGAGGGCGTGATGAAGTAATCGCTGCGCTTGCTAGCGGTGAAGCAACTTTGATATTGATGGATCGCGATGCGATTGACGAAGAGGTGAAGGCACTTTGTCTGGAAAAAAAAATCCCCTTCGAAATAGGCTCATCTACCGATTTGTGGCGCATGTCAGCTGATGGTGAACATGAAATTATGGCCTTAATAGGTCGGAATCCAAATGCCACTCTGGATCAGGTGTGCTCAGGTGGAGGAACCATCTGGTTGCTTGACCAAGTCGAATATGCAACCAATATCGGGTTTTGTGTGCGCACCGCTGAAGTTAGTGGAGCCAATGCGGTTGTGATTACCACACCCCAAACCAATGATCTACGACGCACAGCCACCCGCGCTAGTATGCGCGCTGATCGCTTCATCCCCGTGATATGGGCTTCGGCTGAAGAAGCACTTGCAGTCTTCAAAAAACATGAGTTGAAAATCGTAGTAATCGAGGATTGTGGTAAAGTCGCACCTTGGGATGTCGATTTGACCGGCGATTTGGTAATGGTTGTGGGAGCAGAACGTCATGGAGTCTCAACAGAGATGCTCGAGGCTGCTGATGAAGTGGTAAGATTACCGATGAAGGGGTTCGTGCCATCGTACAATCTTCAAGTCGCTCTTTCGGCAGTGGCATTGGAATCTCTGCGTCAACAATCATGCGATGATTGAAATGCAAGGTCAGTGATAGCCTAGCCATGGCAAAGTCGAATTCAAAGCGCTGGGCTTGGTGGGCTGCTTGGTTAGCAAGCACTGCCATAACCTCTTGGTATGGTCTACCTCTATTCGCTTCACAATTTGGAATCGAAACCGCCCTTAGCATTCCAGTAATAATGCCAATCGCCATCGGCTGTGGTATCGCAGTACTCTTCTTAAACGACATCACCCAAGTGGATAACCCGATTCAAAGAACCTTTCCTGTGCTCTATTGGGGCCGGAAAATGGCAGTCGGAGTGGGGCCCTTATTCCGCCAATACTGGTTTATGGCCGACCTCGACGAAAAGCCGTTTAATCGCGTAACTAGAAATTGGGTTTACAAAACCGCAGCTGGTAAATCCAACAATATCGGCTTTGGAAGCCAAATCGATTTCGATGCTGTGGGCTCATATCACGTATTACCATCAACCTTTACCGATCGGTCGGCCAGCGGCAAGAATACCAACGAAGAAGGAGATTACCAATTGGTAATTGGCAAGCATACGGGGATTACAAATCCGGTGGTTATGAACCACTTCGTGAACATATCTGCAATGTCTTTTGGTTCACTCTCGGCAAGAGCGATTTCAGCCCTAAATATTGGAGCGAAGAAAGCAGGAATTCTCCACAATACCGGGGAGGGTGGATACTCGCCTTACCATCAGAAAGGAGGAGGAGCAATCTTTCAAATGGGAACTGCTAAATTCGGTGTGCGCAAAGATGATTCATCGTTGGATGATGACCTAATGAAAAAACTCGCAGCTCACTCCGATGTGAAAATGATAGAAGTAAAACTAGCCCAGGGCGCAAAGCCAGGAAAAGGCGGTATGTTACTCAAAGAAAAAATCACTGCTGAAATCGCAGCGATACGTAATGTCCCGATGGGGCAAGATTTATTGTCGCCACGACGCCATGTCGAAATTTCAAATGTTGATGAGTTGTTTGATTTCTTAGACCGGGTGCGGAAGATTTGTGACAAACCGGTCGGGATTAAATTGGTCGTCGGCCATACCGATGAAATTGAAATGATCGCAGAAAAAATGGCTGCTGAACCGGGGCGTGGACCTGATTATATCGCTGTCGACGGTTCTGAAGGTGGCACTGGTGCAGCACCATTGGTGTTAGCAAGTCACGCTGGTTTGCCGATGAAACAAGCGATTGCAGTGGTAGATATTGCCTTGAAGGAATATGGAGTTAGAGATAGAGTTGCATTATTATCCGCCGGACAAATGGCAACACCAATCGATGTGGTTGTGGCGATGTCGTTAGGTGCTGATGCAGTCTATATCGCCCGGGGTTTCCTACTTGCACTCGGCTGTATCCAAGCCCTGGATTGCCATTCTAACCATTGTCCAACCGGAATCGCAACCCAAGATGCAAAGCGTCAACGCGCCCTAGATGTCGAAGGCGCAAGCGAGCGAGTTGCGATGTACGCCCAAGCATTACAGCATGAGGTGATGACCTTGACCAAATCCTGTGGCTATACCTCGCCCTCGCAATTTACCGCAGACGATGTGATGGTGGTTACCAGACCTGGACATCTCGATTACCTAAGTGAATTACAAGGGGTTTCAGCGTGGGAAGCAGCACAAGAACGCAAGCAGGCTAATGCTGAAGGAATGACTGTTGGTGAGTGGAAAAGGTCAAAATCCTGATCACACTTTTTCAAAAATCAAGCCATCATCGCCTTTATCTGCAGCGAACATTGCCTTTAGTTCAGCCTCAAAGGATGTTTTATCGACTGAACGCTTTTGTGAAGGTATGGTCATTTTAACAAATCCATCAGGTATTACTGAGAGGAATTCATCGACTGTAATGCCTGCAACATCACGCAGATGGTGAGGCAGGAATTCAACTACCAACACTTTGCTTTGAACTAGGGTTTCAGCCATTCCTTTGAGAGCAAAATATTCTGAACCTTCGATATCCATAATGACCAAATCATAGGATTCAACCCCCAGATGTTCATCTAAGGAATAAGCCTCGACCTCAATCTCTTCCGGCTTGTCGTAATCATACATGAAATTGTGATTCTTCGGCGTACGTTTACTACCACCTGAATTAACTCTGCTTTTGAGAAACTTAAGTTGCTCTCGCTTATCGCTCGCCGCTATATTGTGGGCTTTGATATTGTTACAATCATTCAAAGAAATATTCAACTTCAATAGTTCAAATGTGTCGGGATTGGCCTCAACCGCCACTAATTTAGCACATTTCTTCGCCAAAGGAATAGCCAATGATCCGATGTGGGAACCAACTATCAAAACCTTGGATTCAGCATTGAGATATTTACCGAGCCGCTCGATTTCATCCAGACCAAAGCCGCCTTTCCGTAACTTTTCACCAACCTCCAAATCCTCAGGGTCGACCGCAAAGATTCCATTTTCTGATTCGGTAATAATCGCCCTGATATTATGGCCAAGGCGTTTGCGTAAACCTCTGGATTTACGAGCCTTGGCAGAGAGGACAAAACGCCAATAAAGTGACTTCAACATCTCCCTCACCAACTTCGTACATGACTCTCGGATATATCATCCTGCGGCAACGATTGGGGTCGAAGTTCTTGTACCGCCGACTATGACCTCTGCTCATGGAGGTTACAGATTTCATTGCTGAAGTCGCTGCCTTCAATCGATGGGGTGAGTCTCTACTCGAAGAGATTCACTGGACTTCAGGGGATGATTCAGGGACTGTTCCGAAGATTACCAATGAGTTTTGGACCAGTGCTCAACGCAAAGCCCATAGTTTGCATGAAATCTCCTATCGGGCCTGCTATAAGCCACAATTACCGCGCTTTTTCATCGAGAGATTGTCAAAGATCGGTGATTCGGTTTACGACCCTTTCATGGGGCGTGGCACCACCATTTTGGAAGCGGCATTGCTCAAGAGAAAACCTCTCGGAAATGACATCAACCCCTTGAGTAAAGTCTTACTCGAACCGCGCTTCAATCCGCCGACTATATCGCAAATTGAAAAGCGTCTTGGAGAACTAGATCTCAGTTCTAACAAAGAATCTAATGACGATTTATTGACCTTCTTTCACCCCGATACCCTTCGCCAAATAATCGCTCTGAAAGAACACTGTCAAGGCGATATAAAACCGATCGACAAATGGATACGTATGGTCGCAATCAATCGTTTGACCGGACATTCTAATGGTTTCTTTTCGGTTTATTCAATGCCTCCAAACCAGGCGGTTTCTCTTGAATCTCAAAGAAGAATCAATGCCAAACGCCAACAGACACCTCCCTCAAAAGACATATTACCTCGTATTCTCGCCAAGAGTAAATCATTACTCAAAGACTGGGATGGCCAGCCACTATCGCAAAACCCAATTCTCTCATGTAACGATGCAGCTAAATCTATTCTTGACGATGCATCTGTCGATTTAGTCGTCACCTCGCCACCATTCCTCGATGTTATTGATTACCAAGGCGATAACTGGTTACGATGTTGGTTCTTGGGCCTAGATTCAACTGATATTGCAATCTCGCAAATCAAAGGATTAGAGAAATGGCAGGAAATG